>JBKQOR010000258.1:0-40182 GCA_052145435.1 Rhodomicrobium sp.
CTGCACATATTTGTTGGCCAAGCCGCGTATTTTTGCTTAGAACCGCGTTCAAACCAACATCGAAGGATCGCGCCATGCCTCGCCGCGCCGTAAACGACGTCCCCTCCCTCGGCCCCGTGCTCGGCCCCTATTCCCGCGCCGTGTGGGCAGGCGATATCCTCTATATGGCCGGCCAGCTCGGCCTCGATCCCGCCACGGGCAAGCTTGTCGAAGGCGGCGTTGGCGCGCAGACGGAGCAGCTCCTCAAGGGCCTCTCCGCGGTGCTCGCTGCGGCGGGCCTTTCAATGGGCGACGTTGTGAAGGCGAATGTCTTCCTCACCGATATGAACGATTTCGCCGCCATGAACAAAGTCTACGAGACCTTCTTCGAGGCGCCCTACCCCGCGCGTAGCACCATCGCCGTGGCGGCGCTGCCCGGCGGCGGCCATGTCGAGATCGAGCTGGTCGCCTCCGCTTCGAAATAGCGGGCCGGTACGGGGCGAAGGGGCTGCCCGGAACTCCGTACCGTAACGGTCAAAACCGTTCCACCCAGGGCCTAAGCTCGACCTCCCAGGTCCAGGCGCTGCGCGGCTGCATAAGGACGTGCAGATAAGTCTCCGCGATTGCGTCGGGATCGAGCATGGAATCCGGCTTGGCCGGCGGCGCCTCGCGCCCGTCGCTCTTGATCGCGCCATCGATTACGAAATGCGCGACATGGATGCCTTGCGGCGCAAGCTCACGGGCCATGCTTTGCGCAAGTCCGCGCAGCGCGAATTTCCCCATCGCGAAGGGCGCCGACTGCGCGTAACCCTTCACGCTGGCCGAAGCGCCTGTGAACAGAATGGCGCCGCGGCCCTTGGGCAGCATGCGCCGCGCCGCGGCCTGCGCCACGAGAAAGCCGCCGAACGCCGAGACCTGGAGCGCGCGTTCCACGGCCGCGGGGTCTAAATCAATGAGGGGTCCGCGCAGCCGCGCGCTCGCATTGTAAACCACAACGTCCGGCTCGCCATTCACGCGCGCGGCTTCCTCGAACAGGTTTCGCACCTGCCCGGCATTGGCAGCATCGCAAGCAAAAGCGGCGGCGCTAAGTTCGTCCTGAAGCGGCTTCAACTTGGCAGTTTCACGCGCCGCTAGAGCAATCTTCATGCCGCGTCGCGCAAAAGCGCGAGCGACGGATGCACTTAAGCCCGATCCGGCGCCTACGATGAGCGCTGACGAAAACGAAGGTCTGTCCACGGCGGTCTCCATCCCTTTTCGCTGCATCAACAGCGCCGGTGCCCTTTAGTGCCAGTAGCGCCTGGCAATCGCGCTGATTTTCAGTTCGCTCAGCGCCGGAACGTCGGCATCGGCGAAGGCTTCGATGCGCTGTAACAGACCCTTGTGATGCTTTGTCAGGTATTGCCGGAAAAGCTGCATCGCGCTGTCCTTGTGCGCCGCATCGCCGATCAAAAGGATCTTCGGCGCGGGTGCGAGAGCCTTCACCAGCGCTTTATAGAACTCGTAATCCTCAAGCGGGGGCTCGCCTTCAAAACTGGCCTGTTTGCCATGATGCACGTGGCCGCGCAGATGATGCGGCTCGTGCGGACAAAGCAAATGCCCGCCTTCGGGATGCGCGTGCGCCGCGGGCCGGTGCCAAAGCTTGGCGTCATTGTTGCCGAGCACCACGATCAAGCCCGGCTCGCCGGCAGTGTCCGCGTCCGGCGCGCCAGCCTCCGGATGGCCGGGCGTGATCCCCAAGCCCTGGAGAAAGTCCCGGAGCTGAATAAGCTGGTCTTTATCCATCTGTTTGGCGTTCGTATGCCTGAGCGTCAGCCCATGTCCGGCAATGTCGACGTGCAAATGGCCATGCCGCTGATGCTCGATGCTGCCGAAGCGGCGGATCAGCGTCAGCACATCGGTCCAGTGCAAATTTGCGGGGATCGGATGGGCATACAGCGCCTCCAGGGTCTTGGCGGATCTTCCGATAGCCTCAGCCATGAGGGTTGCCCTTTGCTTTCTGGTTCCATCTCTTGGCCCAAGCCATATCTGCGCGCCCTGGCTTTTGCATTGACGCATATCACCGGCACTTGCCGTTTTTGCCCTGCCAAGTCCCGCCGGCAGCCGCTTCTATAAATAGAAGCATGGACGCGCAACCACAATTGGTGCAGTCTTATGAGGGCGGCCGGGCACGCGCTCTGCCCGGTATCGAACATTGAGATTCAGCACGCCGGTGCAACAAGGAGGAAGGCCCATGGCCAAACAGAAGAAACAAGAAATCCCGCCGGAGATGCGCGAACTTGCCGTGAAGAACATCGACCATGTCCGGGAGGCTTCGAGCCAGCTCATGGACGCGGCGCGCAAGGCGCAGGAGATGATGAAAACGCTTGTTCCGGCGAACCCGGCCATGCAGGGTCTGAATGAGGCTCAGGAGCGGGCGATGAAGTTCACCCAGCAAAACCTCGATTCCGGTTTTGCAATGGCCAATGAGCTTGCCAACGCGAAGGATCCTCAGGAGGCGTTGCAGATCCAAAGCCGGTATATCCAGCTGCAAATGCACGCGTTCGCCCTGCAGGCGCAAGAGCTTGTAGGCATGATGAGTGAGGCTGTGAAAAGCGAAAAGAAGTAGCCGGCAGCACCTCCTGGCGGCCGTCTCCGGCCGTGTGCGCTGTATAGTACCAGCGGACATTAATAGTGACCGGTGAATTGTCATTCCCGCGCAGGCGGGAATCCAGTAATCGGGACGTTAAAGAACTGTGCAATGAATGCTATAGCGCAGTGCTTACTGGGTCCCCGCCTGTGCGCATACGCGCTAACTTAACAGCGGAATCGCCCCTCATCCTGTCCTTCCCCATGGGAGAAGGGACGCCTGAATAGGACGTTGTGCGTGCAGCACCGTGGCGTTGCGCTCGGTCATGGCCGGATCTCTCCATGGGCAGCACTTAAGTTAGCGCGTATGCGCCTGCGCGGGGACGACGCTGCGGACCAGTCAAAACTTATGGCGTTTGGTTATAATACCCCGGCAAGCTGCGAGATGCTCGGGTTATCGGAGTGCTAGGACGAACGCGATACGGCGGGAGCCGGGAAGCGGCGGGCGATGTCTTGCGGCGAAAGACCGGGCGGGCCGGCGCCGGCTTCCTCGGCGTCCTTCACGAGCCGCAGGATGGCCTCGGAAATTGGCGCCTTTAGCCCATGCTCCCGGGCGAGCCGGACGATCATGCCCTGGAACCGGTCAATTTCAGTCGGGCGCCCCAGCATCAGGTCTTCCCAGGTCGAGGAGCGCGCCTCCGGGTCGATCTGCAACATGGGGCGGGCGGCAAGTGCGAAGAGCGCGTTGGGCAGCCGCAAAAGGCGCGGGATGAGGCGCGAGGGAATCTTGTTCGCCGTAACCGGCTCGATCCCCGCCGCATCCATAATTTCCAGCGCCTCGGCGATCTGAGCGGCGAGGAGGCGGCGCCAGGCCCTGTCTTCGAGCTGCCGGCGGAGCGGCAGGCCGGAAAGCGCGTTCAGGCCATTGTTGAGGTTGAAGAGAAGCTTACCCCATTGCACTTCCGCGATGTTCGCGGAAGGCGAAACCTTGAGGCCCGGCACTGAAAGGAGACGCAGGATATCCGGGCGCCCCGCCTCGACCACGATTGCGCCCGACGTGCCGCGATGGAAGTGGCCCTGTCCCTTATGGACAACGTTGAACGCGACCATGCCGCCGAGCACGCGATCGGGCCCCAGCCGGCCGCGCAATATATCAGGATTGCCGACGCCGTTCTGAAGGCTCACAGCGGGAACGCAAGGCCCGGCCAGCGAGGCGATTTCGTCCGCGGCGGCCTCGGTGCTCCCGCTCTTCACGGTGACAAGCACAAGACCGGCCTCGCGCAAAAAATCCGCGCGGCTGCGCACATCGAGCGCCTCCGGAATGACCCTCGCATGAAGGCCGGTGAAATCGGTCAAGAGGAGGCCGTGCACGGCGAGCTCGGCAGAAATCCTCGGCCGAGCCAGAAACGTTACCCGCCGGCCCGCGAGAAGCAGTAGGCCGCCAACGAAGCAGCCGAGCGTGCCGGCGCCGTAAATGGCGATATGCGTATGTTCGCTGAGTTCTTTTGACATCGTCACACTGCCGCAAGCTTTTTGCCCTTAATTAAAAACACGCAACCGCAGACTTTGCTCCGGTGTCCGCTGCGAAAATCCAAAGCGCCGCAAGTCCCGGCGCCGGCCCCGCGGCGGCGTTAATATAAGCGTTGTCAGCTATCGTATTCTGTCATGATTGAGCGTCACGCCCCTCATCCTGTCCTTCTCCCAGCAAGCTCGCCTTGGCGAGCTTGCCACTTAGATGTACCGCATCCGCCAGCGGATGCGGTGGGAGAAGGGACGCCCGAATGTCGCGCTGCGCGTGCAACACCGTCCCCTCTCCCAATGGGAGAGGGACAGGGTGACGGGCGGAACGCTCGATCCCGGCCGGGATCTCTTAAGGGGCAAGATTCTTTTTTCGCAGTTGCGCCGGACTTCATCCCAAATCAAGCCATGGAATTCTGCTTGTTGGAATTGTGCGGCGGGGTATGAAGGCGCAAGCGTTGCGGTAAAGCCCGGCATTCAGTTTGGAGGCTACGTCATGGAATTTCACAAGGTCCGCGCACGCGCCGCGTTCGCAGCAGTTCTGACCCTCCTCCTTGCCGCAATTGCGCCGGGATCGCCGCACGCTCAGAGCGGGACTCGCGCCGCAACCGATGCCGGCGAGGCCGAAGGCCTTTTCGAGGATGGGCTTCGCGTCTTCAAGGGCATTCCCTATGCCGCGCCGCCCGTGGGCGAGTTGCGCTGGCGCGCGCCCCGGCCGCCGGCGGTGTGGCCGGGCGTCCGCCAAGTTTATGCGTTCGGGCCTGGCTGCCCGCAAGCCTCAGGCAAGGACATCGTTCTCGACGACATGAGCGAGGATTGCCTGACACTGAACGTTTGGACGCCTGCGCGCAGGAACGGAACCCGGCTGCCGGTCATGGTCTGGCTGCATGGCGGTGCGTTCGAGACCGGCTCCTCACGCATGCCGATCTATGACGGGTCGAACCTCGCAAGTCATGGCGTGGTGATGGTGACGCTCAATTACCGCCTCGGCTATTTCGGCTTTTTCGGCCATCCCAAGCTCACCGAAGAAGCCAATGCCGAGGGCGTGCCCACGGCCAATTATGGGCTTCTCGATCAGATCGCGGCGCTTGAGTGGGTGAAGCGCAACATCGAAGCCTTTGGCGGCGATCCCTCGAATGTGACCCTTTTTGGCGAATCCGCGGGCGGCGTCAGCGTGCTTGCACTGATGATCGCGCCTTCCGCACGCGGCCTGTTCCAAAAGGCCATAATCCAAAGCGGGGGCGGCCGCTGGGTGGCGCCAACTCTCACGGAGCGGAGCGGGAAGTTTCTTAGCGCGCACGAAATCGGCGAGAAGGCCGCCGCCGCCTTCGGGGTGAGGCCGGAAAACGCAATCGCGGAGCTGCGCGGCAAAAGCTGGGAGGACATCCAGGAGACGCTTCGCCTTCCCGAGCTTGCAGACCATACGCCCTTCATCGACGGCAAATTGCTGACCGATCAGATCGAACCGGTGTTTGCGCGCGGCGAGGCGGCGCCGATACCAGTCATCGTTGGCGCAAACAGCTATGAAGGCGTGCTGCTGCGCGGGGCGTTTCATGTTTCGGAGGACGAGGTGATGCGCGCCGCCGGGCCGGAGCTCGACGAGCTATCGTCGCTTTACCCGCCGCAGCTCTTGATGACGCCGGGCTTCCTCGCCGACCATATTTGGGGCGACGCCAATTTCGTCGAGCCCGCACGTATGATCGCCCGGGCCGAAAGCCGCAAAGGCCAGACGGTTTATCACTATTGCTTCGACTTTCAGCCTCCGCTGCTGCGCTTGCTGGGCGGCTCGCCGCATGGGCTCGAGGTCGCCTACGCGCTCGGAAATTTGAGGCGCGTCGTCCCCTTTCCGCTCTCCATGCTGATGCATCCCCATAACTTCCAGGTTAGCCAGGTTATGATGATCTTCTGGACGAATTTCGCAAAGACGGGCGATCCCAACGGCGGCTGGCAATTGCGATGGCCGCGCTTTACGGAGGGCGATGAGGAGACGCTGGTCTTCGGCAATGATGGCCCGTCCATCGAGCGCGACTACCTGAAAGAGCGGCTCGACCTCATCAAAAACGTAACGTGGTGAGCGTTTATACAGACGGACATTGAGGCGCTGCGGTTGCAATTCCGCGCAAGAGCGTGAAAAGCTCAGCCGCCGTAAGGCTTTGCGTGAGAAGGCCGTCCAGACAAGCTTCACTCGATGCGGCGTACGTTCGCTCGAAGGCGGCAAGCGCAACTCGCCGTTCAAGGCTAGGCAGCGTTGCTGAGAGTATTGCCGCTTGTCATGCCGGCGCCGCAACTTTGACTGGCGCGGGGATTTGGCAGCCTGCGATAATCCAGGGATAGCTGGCAAAGTGATCGTGCAAAACCGTGCGTATGCATTGCGCTGCCGCATCCGCTATCCGTGCCGGAATATCGCCGAGCTCTCCTTGCCGGGCGATGACGTGAAGCCGGCGGTGAAGCGCCGGGCCGGGCATTGGTACGAACTTGACCTCGGGCCAGAACGGGCGCCCCAACATAGCGCATAAAGGGGTGAGGATGGCCCAGCCAAGACCGCGCGCAACCGTGGCCATGATGGCATCGCAATTGTCGAACTCCACTCTTCCTTTCGCGTCTACTTTGAGGCGCCGGAGATGCCTTTCGATCTGGCGCCCGAGCATGGTGCGTGCGCTGAAGCGGACGATATCGTGCTCCCCGGCGAGCGTTGCGAGGCTCCCCGCGTCGCCCTCAAAGCCCTTCGGCAGAGCTATAAAATACGGTTCCTTGAGGATCTCGTGCCGCTCGACGTTCGCCTGGTCTTCGAGCGGGTCGGGGGTCAGGACGATATCGGCCTCGCGGGATAGAAGGGCGCGGTTATGCTGGCTATGCAACCCGGCATGCACCGACCAGAGGCCAGCAAAGTCCTGAATATCTTTGACGAGGTCCGCTCCGATCGTTCCGGCGATGGACTCGACGAGACAGAGATTGAGCTTCGGAAATGCCGCTGTTGCCGGCTCGCGCACGGACTTGATCGCGCTGCGGGCTGCGAGCAGCAATCCGCGCGCCTTGTCGAGGAGAATGCCACCCGCAGGAGTCAACGCGATAGGCCGGACTTGCCGGTCAAAAAGCTGTACGCCAAGAGACGCCTCGAGGTTGGCGATCATTTGGCTTATCGCCGACTGCGTCAGCCCCATTCGCCGCGCTGTCGAACTCATGCCGCCGTTTTCGGCGATCTGTACGAAGATATCGAGAGACCGGAGGTTCAGGTCGAGCGCTTCGCTGTAGGACCGCTCGATAGCCAAACGATTCCGCTGAACGTCTTTCACCTTGAGGACCCGGCCCAATTGTAGATATTAACAGGGAAATCCGCTTGCCTTTCCAGATATTTCACGCGCTCGACGATCCTGGTCGCGGACCATGCACAATTATTGCATCCCTATGCGTGATGTAAACAGATTCAGCGATAATGTGAGCAAAAACTTCCCCGTGTGTGGCACACAAGACATGCTCTCCTCACCGCATCGGGACGCGTGGGCGCCCAAGCCGAAGCGACCGGGCAGCCAATGCCCTAAAGGACACCGGCTTTCTTCAGTGTCTGGGGAAGATCGCGAAGCGTAACGTAATAAAATCCATTCTTATTGGCCTCACCCTCCATATCGACATGATAAAAAAGATTGCGCTTGAAGGACGCCAGCATGTTTCCAAGCGCTCTTTCTTCGACCTCTTGCATGATCTGCCTTTGCTCGCCCTCAAATTTATTCCGCCGCTTTCTCAGGCGCAAAATCCGTGGCGATTCCGTCAATGGATAGACGATTGTCGGGATTTCTATACAAACAGCCGAACCGCGCTCGATTCCGCTTCTGTCGAACCATCCGGCAAAATCGCGCTTATCGAGAGGGTCCGCGGCGGCGATTGTCGCGCGTTCCAGCTCGACGCCCAGCTCTTTCAGCGCCGCTTTGAGCGTTCTGTCGTCCTCGAAAAAGCTCCGGCTGAGTTGAGCGGGCGGTTCCACCGCAATAAGCGCGTTTACGGTTGCGGAAACCGGCCGCGTGGATGTCACGGTTTTGCGGCCGAAGCGGGCCGCGCGCTCCTGTTTGAACAAAATCGTGCAGGGCCGGCCGGCGAAGCCGCCAGCCCTGATAAAACGCTTGACGGCGTTGGTGTAATAGCTTGCAGCCATGCCCGCGGGCCCGGCGAGATCGATAACGGGGAGGCCCTCGAAATGCGAGGTGAGTATGTTTCCGGCCATCGCCGTTCTGGCGTCGGCGGTGCCGAGAAAAGTTTTTAGCCGGTTGAATAGCTCGCCCTGGCTTGGGCCGGGGTTGGCCGGGTCGAAATCCGCCTGAATTTGCAACCCCCGGACGACGCGCACGGAGGAAAAATAGAACGAGGTTTCCTCGTCCTCCGTCACGAAAATATGCGGGATGCCAAGGGCGTGGATGACGCCCGCCTCGTAGGCAACGCTCGGCCGGTTTCCCGTGAGGTCCAGAACCACCAGGTCGGCCTGCTCGATCTCGCCCATGATAAGCTCGATGATCGCCGTTTCGTTCGGGCTCTCGGGCGTCGCCACCCGGAAGGGCTTCGGCCCTCCCGCCGCGAGCGCTTGCGACATCTGATCCAGGATTTCGCCGATGCGCTTGGTGTTGGATTGCCGGACGACAGTGTCACCGACGCGATGCTGCATCGGGCCGAGCACAAGCAGATTGTACGTCATGGAGCCCCCAAGCGCTAACCTATGCGGCGCTTATAGCCGAGCTGGGGACAGTTTCAAAGCGAGCAGATTTCGAGATTCTGGCAACAGGTGGCTTAGCGAAGCGGCGTTACCGATAGGTTGCACATCATTACTATTTTGGTCTTTTCATCAATTGTATAAAGAACACCTTTGGAATGCCAACGAGAGAGGGCGCTTCCCAAACCCAAACACTACCGTCCTCCCAAGCAGGATGAGGTTCTCCGCAGCTCTTAGGGTCGCTTTGTAATGAATCGTGAAGGCCTTCTATGAGGTCGAACAGACGAGAATTATGTTCCCAACTGCGATAGAACCTCGCTTCGAAAAGTTCCGAAATCTTTACCAGCCAATTTGTTCTCGGATCTCGTCTCATCAACAGACAGTCCCTCACCGCTAGCCCATTCCATGGCTTCTGGAGAAACTTGAGTTGGAAACAAAAGAAATGCAGAAGTATACTTCAATACTTCTCCAAACTCAACTTGTTCCCAAGCTCTATTATGGCTGTATTCGCTTATAGTCTTGGCGGTATTTTGCGCGCAAACGAAATCTATGACCTCTTCGAGAAGGCTAATTTCGTCCTGCCCTAGACGGGCTAAGTCTGGCTCGGCAATGGCTACAAATTCTTTCTTTCTGTAACCAAAATAGTCAACTTCATTCACGCTTAATGCTTTCGCGTTTTCAAGTTCCCTGAGAGTTGGAAGTAATTGATCGCACGTTGGACCCAACGGACGCTTCCGATACGTTGCGCCCGTAACGGGCGTACCCGTCTGCGCAAAACGAATCATGTCCACAAAATATAAGACCTTATGAAGCTTCACGGCGCCCAAGTGTGACGGTTCGCACTTTGCGCAAGTATAAAGGATGACGGACTTTAGCTTGCCCCTGTCGTATTGCATAGTTTTCTCCAGAGCGAGGCACGCTCATACACACAGACTTATGAGAACAAATATAGCGCAACTAATTTATTGATTCAACACATTATTTTTCGAATCAATATCAATGGCTTAGTTAGAACGGCGTCAAACCGTAACGCCGTTCTCTTTCTCGCGCTGGTGATCGTCCCCCGCTTTTCTCAGAACGAAAGCGGCTTCGGTTAGGCACTCTCCGCCGGTTGGATCTCCACGCTTTCGCCGCAGCCGCAAGCGCTCGTCTGATTTGGGTTGTTGAAGACGAAGCCGGATTTGAGCTTGTCGCTTTTGTAATCCATCTCGGTGCCAAGCAGGAACAGGATCGCCGACGGATCGATGAGGAGGCGCACGCCCTTCTCCTCGACCACCTCGTCCATGGGCCCGGCCTCGGCGGCGTATTCCATGGTGTACTCCATGCCCGCGCAGCCGCCCTTTTTCACGCCGACGCGAAGGCCTGCAAAAGGCGTCTCCGAGCGGGCCATGATGGCCTTTACGCGCTCGGCGGCGGCATCTGTCAGCGTCACAACTTTCGGTCTTGTCCGCGCCATGCGTTATTTCCTTTTCCCAACGTCATGGCCGGGCTTGACCCGGCCATCCCCAATCGGTGCACGTTTCCTGGATGGCCGCATCGAGTGCGGCCATGACAAGAAAACTAAAACATATTCAATGCGACGCGCGCCTCGTCGGACATGCGCGACGGGTCCCATGGCGGCATGAACACCATCTTGACCCGCGCCAAGCTCACGCCCTCGACCGCGCCGACGGCACTCTCCACCCAAGACGGCATGTCGCCCGCCACCGGACAAGCCGGCGCTGTGAGCGTCATTTCGATCTCGACTTCACGGTTATCGTTGATGTCCACCTTATAAATGAGCCCAAGCTCGTAAACATCGACGGGGATTTCGGGATCGTAGACGGTCTTCAGCGCCGCGATGATGGCGTGGGTCAGCCGCTCCAGCTCCTGCTCGTGAATCGCGGCTTCGCTCTTGAAATCCTTAGCCGTCTCGACCGTGTGCGCACATGGCTGCGGCAAATCGTGATGCTCGGGCGGTGCTTGCGGTCCGTCCCACGGTGCCGTTTCAGCCAACGTCTTTCTGTCGTCGATCGTGTCCGTCATTTGAAAAACCGCTCCGCTTTTTGCAGCGCTTCCGCCAGCGCGTCTACTTCGGCGCGCGTGTTGTAAAGTCCGAAGGACGCCCGGCATGTCGCCGTCACGCCAAAGCGCGCGAGCAAGGGCTCCGCGCAATGCGTGCCGGCCCTGACCGCAATGCCGGAGCGGTCGAGGATGGTGGCGACATCGTGAGCGTGCGCGCCTTCCAGGGTGAACGAGAGTATCGGCCCCTTCTCCTCAGCCTGGCCGATGATCCTTAGCGAATTCATCGGCTTCAGCCGCTCCTCCGCGTATCGGCGCAGGCTATCCTCATGAGCCCGGATGCGTTCCTTCCCAATGCTATCGATATAGTCGAGCGCAGCGGTCAATGCTGCGGCCTCCGCGATCGGCGGCGTTCCGGCTTCGAAGCGGTAGGGTGGATCGTTATAGCGCACCAAATCCGTTGTTACGGTTTCGATCATCTCCCCTCCGCCCTGATAAGGCGGCATAGCTTCGAGATGCTCAGCCTTGCCGTAAAGTGCGCCGATGCCGCTCGGCCCGTAAACCTTGTGCCCGGTCAACGCATAAAAATCGCAATCTATGTCCTGCACGTCAATAGGGAGATGGACCGCACCTTGGCTGCCATCGACGAGAACATAGGCGCCATGCGCATGGGCGATCTTGCAGACCTCCTTCACCGGCACGGCCGTGCCCAGCACATTCGACATATGCGTGATGGCAACCATCTTCGTGCGCGGCGTAATCGCGGCCTCGAAATCCTCAAGCCGGAACTCGCCTCGATCTGTGACCGGAACCCATTTGATGACGGCACCGCGCCGCTCGCGGTGGAAATGCCACGGTACGATATTCGAATGGTGCTCCATGATGCTGAGCACGATCTCATCGCCTGGGCCGATCACGAGCCCGCCAAAGGACTGCGCCGCGAGGTTGATCGCCTCGGTCGCGTTCTTCGTGAAGATAATCTGCTTGGCGCTTGGCGCATTGACGAACTTTGCCACTCGCTCCCGCGCGCCCTCATAGGCCTCGGTCGCTGCGTTTGCGAGGTAATGAAGCCCGCGATGCACGTTGGCGTACTCATCCCGGTACGCCTTGATAAGCGTATCGAGCACGGCCTGCGGCTTCTGCGCGCTTGCCGCATTGTCGAGATACACCAGCGGCTTGCCATAGACCTTAAGCGACAGCGCGGGGAAATCGCGCCGGATCGCCTCCACGTCGTAAGCCTGGGCTTGGATGTCTTTTTCTATCAGAGTCATGATCCTTCTCCAAGCCTCCCGCCCCTGTCCCTGTCCCTCTCAGCAAGCTCGCCTTGGCGAGCTTGCAACTTAGAATGTCCGCATTCGCAAGCGAATGCGGAATGGGAGAGGGGACGCCGTTGCACGCTCCAAGCGCTTTTCAGGCGTCCCTTCTCCCATGGGGAGAAGGACAGGATGAGGGGCGTAACCGCCGTTTTAGTTCGCAGCAAGCCAAGCATTGGCCTTCTCCTGAAGCGCGCCGCGTAGGGGTTCATTTTCGATCTTATCCAGGGCCTCGCCAATGAAGGCCGCAATAAGAAGCGCCCGCGCCTCGGCCTCCGGTACGCCGCGCGCGCGCAAATAGAACATGAGATCCTCATCGAGCTGGCCCGCCGTTGCGCCATGCCCGCAGGCCACGTCGTCTGCGAAAATCTCAAGCTCCGGTTTTGAGTCGAACTCCGACTCATCCGACAGAAGCAGCGCATTCGACATCTGTTTGCCGTCGGTTTTCTGCGCGCCTCGCTCGACGATCACTTTGCCCTGGAACACGCCGTGCGAGCGGCCGTCTACAACCGCCTTCACAAGCTCGCGGCTTTCACAAGCCTCCGCTGCGTGATCGACCACAAGAGTGAAATCCGCATGCGCCTGACCGCGGAGCATCATCGCGCCGGAATAATGGCAGCTTGCGCCGGGGCCTTCGAAGCGGATGTGAGTTTGCGCCCGCGTAAGCAGGCCATCGACGGTCATTTGCACGGGATAGTAGTGCGCCCGCTCGCCGAGCACCACCGAAGCGGAAGACAGCTGCTTCGCGCCTGCGTTCACCCGGATATGACTGAGTCGGGCGTCTCTTCCAATAGCAAGGCGGATGCACGAGAGCGCCTGGGCCTCGCCTACGGCCGAATGCGTTTCGATCAAGGCCGCATCCGCCCCCTCCGCGATGACGATTGCGCTTTGTGCCGCTGCGAGTTTCGGCGTGCCTTCGCTGGCGATGAAAATGAGATGGATGGGCTTTTCCAACCGCGCTTTTGGCAAAATCGAAAGGATCGCACCGTCAGTTGCGAAGGCTGTCGCCAAGTCCGCGATAACATCTCGGCCGAGCGGGGGCAGGTGCGCAAGGGCGTGTGCGGCACCGGCTTCGTCCTCTAAGCCGGCGCGCAAGGGCTGGAAAACCGCTCCAGCCGTATCCTGCATCGTCGAAAGGTCGGCGCGGAACACCCCATCCACAAACACGGCCCGGTAAGCGTCGAGATGAGCCAGCTCTTTGCCGATCGCGGCCTCGATACCGATATCGGCAGCAACAGCAGGGAACAGCCCCGCCAGAGGATGAACCTCCGGCATCAGCACGCGCAAATCGGTATATTTCCATTCCTCGATGCGGCGATGGGGCAGGCCTTGCGCAACGAACCGGTCCAGCGCTGCCTTTCGCCATTCCCGCACATCGCGGTGCCGCGCGCCTGGCAGCCGCTCTGCCACGCCCGCATAAAGGTCGAGGAAGCGTTGCTCCGCGGGCGTTGGGGCCTTCAGGATCGTGGTTTGATGAATTGTCATTGCTGCCCCTTAAGCCGCTTCGGCGCCATAGGCCGCATAGCCCGATTCTTCAAGCTCCAGGGCCAGCTCTTTGCCGCCCGAACGCAGGATCTGGCCGCGCGCCATTACATGCACCTTATCGGGCACAATGTAGTTCAACAGCCGCTGATAATGGGTGATGACGAGGATCGCCCGGTCCGGCGAGCGCAGCCGGTTCACGCCATCGGCTGCAACGCGGATGGCGTCGATGTCGAGGCCAGAGTCCGTCTCGTCCAGAATGCAAAGCGTCGGTTGCAACAGCGCCATTTGCAGAACCTCGTGCCGTTTCTTCTCGCCGCCCGAGAAGCCGGTGTTCACCGGACGCTTGAGCATATCCATGGACATACCGAGCTTATCGGCTTCCGCGCGCACCGTCCGCATGAAATCGGGGATCGAGATCTCGCCCTCGCCGCGCGCCTTGCGGTGCGCGTTCAGGGCCGTGCGCAAAAAGGTGAGCGAAGCGACACCGGGGATTTCCATCGGATATTGGAAGGCAAGAAACACGCCGGCATGCGCGCGCTCGTCTGGCGCCATTTCGAGGAGGTTTTTGCCGTCCCAGCTGACCGAGCCTGCCGTGACTTCATATTCCTCCTTGCCAGCCAGAACGTAGGCGAGCGTGGACTTGCCCGAGCCGTTCGGTCCCATAATCGCGTGGACCTCGCCGGCCGGCACGGTGAGATTGAAACCCTTTAGAATTTCCTTGCCGTCGATTTCGGCGTGCAGATCTATAATTTCGAGCATCCGGTTTCCTATTTCTCTTTTCCGTCCGGGCCCCAGCGCCAGTGCCAGGGTCCCTCCGTTTTCTTCCAGACAATCCAAGCGAACAGCGCCAGCATGAGCGCGAATATGCCGAGGTAGATTAGCGGCATTTCGCGGGCAAGCTCCAAATTTACGGCCAACACCAGAACGACAAAAACCGCTGTCGCGAGCCAACCTTTCCAATTAGCCGGGCTAGCTCCCCAACCGTAACGCTTAGGCCTGAACCAGTAGCTCATGACGATCTCCTCACCAAAATGAGGCCGAGGATCAGCGAGAACGGCAGGGTGATCAGGTGCCGGACTGCCGCCGCATAGCCCAAGGCCTTTCCGGCAATCGCGAAATCCCCGGCCGGCACAATCGAGCCGATAAGCAAAACCGCGCCCAGCGCTTTTGCCTTCCGCATAAGAGCCAGGGCGGCAATTGTAAGCCCAAGCGCAAGCTCCCTCACGCCCATCCCCGGCGCCAGCTCAAGATCTGCCATATGCGACGGATCGATGCCGAACGCCTGCACGGCGTTGAACGGCGACACGATCAGCGCGAGCCCAACGAGGCTCAGGAACACTCCAAGCAATCCCGCCAATATCAGCGCCATTTCATTGCCTCTCCGGTTGCAACACCGTCCCCTCTCCCATTGGGAGAGGGACAGGGTGAGGGGATGCGGCCTTCGTTATTCTGACAATCTCAGCAAGAACTCCCTCAATATTCTCTATCACTTCGTTATTCCAGAAACGCAGAACGAGGATCCCAGCCTCCTGCAACACCTTGGTCCTTTTCACGTCCCATTCAGTCTGACTGGAATGCTGGCCGCCGTCGAGTTCCACCACAACGTTCGCGCTTTCACAGAAGAAATCGGCATAGAATCCGAATAGCGGAACCTGGCGCCGGAACTTCATGCCTTCGAGCTGGCGGTTGCGGAGGTGTTTCCAAAGCTTGCGCTCGGCGTCGGTGCTTGCACCGCGTAGCTCGTGCGCTCTGCTAATCTTCTGCTCCGCTAGATTCTGCACCGCTGTAACCCCTCACCCTGTCCCTCTCCCTGTGGGAGAGGGGACACTAACTAGCCAACGCTGCCTTCGAGGCTGATCGAAATCAGCTTCTGTGTCTCGGCGAGGAACTCCATCGGAAGCTGCTGCAGCACATCGCGCACGAAGCCGTTCACGATCAGCGTAACCGCCTCCTCCTCGGAGAGCCCGCGCTGCAGGCAATAGAATAGCTGGTCGTCCGAGATTTTCGAGGTGGTCGCCTCATGCTCGAATTGGGCGCTGGCGTTCTTCGCCTCGATATAGGGCACGGTGTGTGCGCCGCATTTATCGCCGATGAGCAAGCTGTCGCATTGCGTGAAATTGCGTGCGCCGGTAGCGCGCCGGTGCGCGGAGACGAGCCCGCGATAGGTATTGTCCGAGCGGCCGGCGGCGATGCCCTTCGAGATGATGCGGCTCGACGTGTTCTTGCCGAGATGGACCATCTTCGTTCCGCTATCGACCTGCTGATAGCCGTTCGAGACGGCGATGGAATAGAACTCGCCGCGGCTGTTGTCGCCGCGCAGGATGCAGCTCGGATATTTCCAGGTGATGGCCGAGCCGGTCTCAACCTGTGTCCAGGAGATCTTGGAGTTGCGGCCGCGGCAATCCCCGCGCTTTGTCACGAAGTTATAGATGCCGCCCTTGCCGTCCTTGTCGCCCGGATACCAGTTTTGCACGGTCGAATATTTGATCTCGGCGTCGTCGAGCGCGATCAGCTCCACCACGGCGGCGTGGAGCTGGTTTTCGTCGCGCATCGGCGCCGTGCAGCCTTCGAGGTAGCTCACATAAGCGCCCTTGTCCGCGATAATGAGCGTGCGCTCGAATTGGCCCGTATTCTTCTCATTGATGCGGAAGTAGGTGGAAAGCTCCATCGGGCAGCGGACGCCCTCCGGCACATAGACGAAAGAGCCGTCGGAATAAACCGCCGAGTTGAGCGTCGCGAAATAATTGTCGCTCGTCGGCACCACGGAGCCCAGATATTTGCGGACGAGGTCCGGATGCTCGCGGACGGCTTCCGATATCGAGCAGAAGATCACGCCCGCCTTACCGAGCTCTTCCTTGAAGGTCGTGACGACCGAGACGCTGTCGAAAACGGCATCGACCGCCAAGCGCGGCCCGGTCACCTGCGCACCCTCAACGCCAGCAAGCACGGCCTGCTCTTTTAGCGGAATGCCGAGCTTCTCATACATGCGCAGGAGTTCGGGATCGACCTCGGAGAGGCTCTTCGGCCCTTCGCTCGATTTCGGCGCGGAGTAATAATAAAGGTCTTCATAGTCGATCTTCGGATAGTGAACGCGCGCCCATTTCGGCTCTTCCAGAGTCCGCCAGCGGCGGTAAGCCTCAAGCCGCCATTCGAGCAGCCACTCCGGCTCGCGCTTTTTTGCCGAGATAAAGCGAACGATGTCCTCACTAAGGCCCTTCGGTGCCTTGACGCTCTCAATATCGGTCGTGAAGCCGTATTTGTACTTATCGACGTCGATCTCGTGGACGCGCTTGATAGTTTCCTGTACTGGCGTGGCCATGTTTACTCCTCGGCTCGTCACGGCGTCTGCCGCGGCGTCGCAAATGCTACACAGCTTGCCCGGCTACCCGGCCGCTGCAAATCCCGTGCCGGGCGTCCCGGCTGCTGCAAATTTTCGAAAGAACGGTCAAAAACCGTTCGATATCCGCTTCTGTCGTTGTCCATCCTGCCGAGACGCGGATTGCGCCGTTCAGCTCGGGGCGTACCCCCATGGCGGCGAGTACGTGCGAGCGCCCGGTACTGCCCGAGGAGCACGCCGAGCCAGAACTCACCGCAACGCCTTCCAGGTCGAATGCAATCAGCATCAGTTCGGCGCTCTTGCCCGGAATCGCAAAGCACGTCGTATTCGGCAGACGGCTCGTGCCCTCCCCGAAAATAACCGCGTCTGGAGCGATGGAGCGCACACCGTTTTCCAACTTGCGTTGCCAGCCCTTTGCAGCGGTGACGAATTCGATCTGCCCCAAAACCGCGGCTTCGAGTGCCGCTGCCAGGCCGGCAATGCCTGGCACGTTTTCAGTGCCTGATCGCTGGCGCCGCTCCTGGCCTCCGCCTCTAAGAAGCGGGGGAGGCGTGAACCCGGCATTGCGAATGATTGCCGCACCGGCGCCCTTCGGGCCGCCGAACTTGTGCGCTGAGAGGAAGAGCGCGTCGCAATTTTCGAGATCGCCAAGCGGGACGCGCCCCACCGCCTGGACTGCATCGCAAACAAGTGCCGCGCCTTTCGCTTTTGCGATCCGGCCTATCTCGCCGAGCGGTTGCAGGACGCCCGTCTCGTTATTGGCCGCCTGCACTGCGGCGATCGAGCCGGGAGAGAGCACTGTCTCAAGAGCGTCCCGGCGCAGCACCCCGCCGTCCGACACGGGGATGAGGTGCGCCTTGGCGGATTCGAAGCGATGCCCGGCCAAAACACATGGGTGCTCCACAGTGGCGAGCGCGAGCGTCTCTGCACCGCGCGGCTGCAAGAGCCAGTTTGCCGCCTCGGTACCGCTTGACGTGAAATAAACGCTGGAGGGCTTCACCTCGAAAATGGCGGCGACGCTTTCGCGCGCGTCCTCGACGATTTCGCGGGCGGCGCGCCCTTCGGAATGGATGGACGAAGGGTTGCCGATGCAATCGAGCGCCGCAATGATGGCCTGCCGTGCCTCGGGCCGTAACGGCGAGGTTGCATTATGATCGAGATAGGAACGCGCTCTCATTGGCAAACCTCCGGCCTGGCCGCAAGTTTCGCGATCAAGAAATCCTCCGCGGGCACGGAATAGCGGCCATAGAGAACTTCGCCCAAAGTTGCCGCTGCAAGGAACTGCTCAATATGAGCGCCAAGCGCATCCCAAAGAAAGTGCGTGCTGCAGCGGTGAGTTGCCACACACCCGGCATCGCTGTCGCATCGCGTCATTTTAAAAGGCTCGTCGACGGCCGCCATGATTTCGCCGATGCTGATCGTGTCTGCGTTTCGGCCCAGCACATAACCGCCGCCCGGACCCCGCACCGATTGGACGAGCCCTCTCCGCCGCAGCTTCATAAAAAGCTGCTCCAAATAAGCAAGCGAAAGCTCGAGCCGGGCTGCAATATCGCCAAGCGAAAGCGGTTTCAGATCGCCTTGCTTTGCAATTTCAACCATCGCCATCACGGCATAGCGGCCTTTAGTACTTAGTAGCATCGTCAACCTCCCTCGAGCCTTCCGGCGCGAAGGTCATGGAAATTTACGCCTGTGATATGATATGCCACCTAGAATGCCGTTCCCCATAGCATTCAATTCAGGCTTAAACGGGTTCCGGCGTCTCAGAGCTGTACAGATATGATTTCCGACTGCCGGAGTCAAGTATTCCGCCGCGAGCGCACCGGCGGCAATCGGGGAGAAGAGGTTCAAAAATATGCCCGAAGTGATCATCAATGGGCCTGCCGGCCGCATCGAGGGACGTTACCACCACGATTCCACGGCTGGCGCACCGATCGCAATTATCCTGCATCCTCACCCGCAATTCGGCGGGACCATGAACAATCAGGTCGTTTACAGCCTGTACTACACCTTCGTGCAGCGGGGCTTTTCCGCGCTGCGCTTCAACTTCCGGGGCGTGGGCAGAAGCCAGGGCCTTTTCGATCAGGGGCCCGGGGAACTCTCGGATGCCGCGACGGCGCTCGATTGGCTACAGCTCGCCAATCCGGACGCAAGATCCTGTTGGATCGCCGGCGTCTCCTTCGGCGCGTGGATCGCGATGCAGCTCCTCATGCGGCGGCCCGAGATCGACGGCTTCATCGCGGTCGCGCCGCCAGCCAATCTCTACGATTTCAGCTTTCTGGCTCCTTGCCCGTCGTCCGGCCTGATGATCAACGGCGACCGCGACCGCGTGGTGCCGGTCAATGCCGTGAAGACACTTGTGGATAAGCTCAAAACGCAGAAGGGCATCGTGGTAAGCCACGAGATCGTGGCGGGCGCGAACCACTTTTTCGAAGACAAGGTCGAAGATCTCATCGCCACAGTGGAACGGTATTTGGAGAAGCGCTCGCTTCCCGCGCCGAAACCAGCCCGCAGGGAGAGGGCTCCCCAAGAGGATTAGGAGGCGAAGCGATGATCGACACATCGCGAGCAGCTTTTGTGCATCCAAGCGCGCTTTTGTACGGGCACATTGCGCTTGGGCCGGGTGTTTCTATCTGGCCCTACGCGGTTGCGCGCGCGGAGGTGCATTACATAACGATTGGCGACTACACCAATATCCAAGATTTCAACATGCTCCATATCGGCTACGATACGCCGCTACGGATCGGGGCCTACTGCTCGATCACCCATCGCGCGACCCTGCATGGCTGCACCATTGGCGATAATTGCTTGGTCGGCATCGGGGCAACGATCATGGATGGCGCGGTCATCGGCGAGAATTCCATTGTTGGCGAGCACGCACTCGTGCGGCCGGGCTTTGTGGCACCACCCAACTCCGTTGTGGCTGGCGTGCCGGCGCGCATCATCCGTGCGAAGGACAATCGCGCCGCAAACCGCATAAACGCGCTGCTTTATCACGAAAATGCAGTGGCCTACGCTCGCGGGGAGCATCGCGCCTGGGCGGAAGCTGGCCTGGCCGCAAAATTGGGGGCGCAGGTCGCGGCGGAAGGCTGAACCCTGCTTCGGGTGCTGGTGCCCTTGCCGCCCGTCTGTCGCCGCTACTCGATCCCGGCGACGCGCGGCAGGAATGTCCGGCCCTCTTTCAGAACATAATGCCAAAAAGCTGTGGCCGCGGGCGTGAGCTCCTTATCCTGCCGATGTACCAGATACCACTCTCGTATCGCGGGCAGGTCCTTGACGTTTAGAATGGCGAGCAGACCCGCTTTGACTTCGATTTCTATGGTGTGGGCGGAAATGAATGCGAGGCCCAATCCCGCCATTACGGCTTGTTTGATCGTTTCATTAGAACCGATTTCGATTCTGATTGCCGGCTCTGCTATTTCAATACCGCAGAAAAGCATTTCAAAGAGCTGACGCGTACCCGATCCCACTTCGCGCAGCAAAAGCTTCTCGCCTGAAAGGCATTGCCGCGCAATCGGGCTATTGCTGGCAACGAGAGGGTGGCTCGGCGGCGCGATGACAACGTGAGGGTGGGGTCCGAACACCGCATCTTCCACCGGGAAGCCTTCCGGAGGACGGCCCATGATGGCGACATCGATTTCATAATTCCGCAGCGCCGCCGTGGTTTCCGTGCGGTTGCCAATGAGCAGCTGCAGCTTTATTTGCGGATATTTTTCCGCGAAGGATGCAATGATGCGCGGCGCATAATACTTGGCCGTACCGACGACGCCGATGGTAACGCGTCCCCCCGCGAGTCCCTTTATCGCGCGCACTTGCTCGCAGCAATCGGCGAGGAGCGCTTCCATCCGCGCGGCCGTTTCGACCAGATGAAGGCCCGCATCGGTTGGCCGCAGCCCAACTCTCGTGCGATGGAAAAGACGAACTCCGAGACGGTCCTCAAGCAATTTCAACTGCTCGGTCACCGCAGGGGAGGTTAGGCAAAGTTCGCTGGCCGCGAGCGTTATCTTTCCGTTTCGCGCGATCGCAGCCACGGCCCGGAGCTGACGGATCGTCACATCCCGCATAGTTAGCATGAAGGTTTTTCCGAATGCATTGTGAGGTTTATTCTATTTTGCTTAATTGACGTCATCAAGCATTATTTGGCTTAGCGGAGCGTAGCAAAACTGGACGAACGATAAGTTGCGCCAGCCGATAGTAGCATGTTCGCGTCAACGCGAAGTTGGGGGGGTAAATTTGACGCGTTTTTTGTGCTTCGCTATTAGCGTTGGCAATCGCCGTGCCGCGTTCGCCGTCCGTTACGGAGCGGCGGGTTTGCTTTTGCTTGCAGCAACGGCGCTGGGCTCCTCCGTGGCCGCCGCCGGCGACAAAATCGAGCAGCCAATCGAATTTCCACACGACGTACATGCCGGAAAATTGGGCATCAATTGCATGTACTGCCATACCTATGCCCGGCGTAGCCCGGTCTCAGGAATCCCGCCCCTGCAAAAATGCATCGGCTGTCACGAGAACATTGAATCCGTGAAGGACAAGCCGCGCATCAAGAAACTATTCGAGTATTGGGAAACAAAACAGCCCATACCCTGGAAAAAAATACACGACCTTCCGGATTTTGTCCGATTCAACCACGAGCGGCACATTCAGCGATTTTATTTTCAACAAAAGCGGCCGGTGGAGGAAGTGTGCGGCCTCTGCCATGGCGACGTGAAAACCATGACCGTCGATGAGAAGGTTAAGCCTCTCACCATGGGCTGGTGCGTTTCCTGCCACGAGGAGGATCATCGCGTGAACGCCGTAAGTGCCAAAACATCCAACGGCCCGAATGACTGCTCCTACTGTCACAAATAGACCTGCACAAAATCAACCGGTTGAATATGAACGATATAAATCGCAGAAGCCTTCTTAAATTGCTGGGCTGGAGTAGCGCTTCCCTGGCAGTTACCGGATGCGGAAACCCACCCGAGTCCGGCGTTGAAAATGTCGAATCGTATTCCGAGCCGCGCGATTTCATGGTGCCCGGCGTCGGAATCTACTATGCATCCACCTGCGCGCAATGCGGCGCCGGTTGCGGTATCAAGGGCCGGGTGCGCGAAGGCCGGATTCTGAAGCTCGAGGGCAGCCCGGAATCGCTCATCAGCAGAGGCAGGCTGTGCGGCTTGGGGCAGGCGGCGGTTCAGCATCATTACAACCCGGACCGGCTGAAGGAGCCGCTGCTCCGGCAGAATGGCAGTCTTAAGCCTGCCACCTGGGATAATGCGCTCGCTCTCCTTTCGGAAAAGGCCCACGAAGCCGCAGGTAAATTCGCGTTCGTGACCGGCCCGCTAAGCGGACATCTTAAGGTTCTGGTACAGAATTACGTCGAAGTCTTAGGCTCCAAAAATCACTTCGTGTACGACCCTCTGGCAAACAAGGTCAATGAAGAAATAAGCGCGGCGCTCTACGGCACTTCCAACCCGAACTACCGGATCGATCGGGCCAGCTTGATCCTTTCCTTCGGGGCCGACTTCTTGGGCACCTGGGGATCGCCAGTTTATTATTCGGGCCAATATCGCGAGTTTCGCAAAGCAAACGATGCAAAAGCGCGCGGTGTCCTAATCCAGGCCGAGCCAAAAATGACCATAACTGGCGCGAACGCCGACCGCTGGATACCGGTACGTCCAGGCAGCGAGGGTGTGCTTGCGTTAGGTTTGGCCAATGCATTAGCAGAAGACCCAGCGCGCGCTAAAAACATTCCAGCTCCAGTTGCGGATGCAATCCGCACTTACGATAAAGAGCGGGTTACTAAAGAAACCGGCGTTAGCGGCGAAGTATTCGATCGCGTAGCCGCGCTCTTGCGTGAACGTACCCCCAGCCTCGTCCTTTCCGGCCCTTCAGCCGAAGGCCACGCTCACGGGGCCCAGAATGCTGCGGCGATCATGTTGCTCAACGTCGTTTTGGGCAATGTTGGCAAAACGATTACCGCTCCGGCAAAAATTCCATTCCCGCAAATGGCTCCCCTGGGCGGCGCCGCCGCGGCGCTCCACGCCTTGAATGATGGCCTGGCGCAGGGCCTCGTTCAGACGGTGTTCACTTATGGCGCGAACCCGGTTTATACCGCGCCTGAGTTCTTAAAGCTGCGCGATAACCTGAAGAAGGCTCCATTCAAAGCCGTCTTTACCGACTATCGCGATGAGACCGCCGAGGAAGCCGATCTTGTTCTTCCTCTCGATTCCGCCTTGGAGGACTGGGGAACCCACCTCGCCGCCTTTCAGCCTGACGGCGTTCAGGTCCATATGCAGCAGCCGCTTATGGAAAGACTATACCCAGCCGGCACGCGTTCCTTAGGCGATGTTTTGCTGACCTTGCTAAAGCAACTGCGGCCGGCAGAATACAACCAGTGGCCCGACTATTATGCTTACTTGAAGACAGCGATGATCGGGAACAAGTCCGCCTTCAAGGATGCCTCGGCCGATGACGAGCAGTTCTGGTACGACACCTTGAGTCATGGCGTGCTGAATGTCAGCAATTTAGAGCAGCAGCAAATATCGGCCAATCCCGCCGCGTTGAACCTGGAGCTTCCAAGCCCGCCTGGCCAAGATCAGCAATATCCATTCCAGCTCGTACCATCGGTTCGGGCGCATTTCAGAGATGGCCGTCACGCAAATCTGCCCTGGCTACAGGAAACTCCCGACTCGCTAACTACCATCGTCTGGGATTCCTGGGTTGAGATACACCCGAAAACAGCGGAGCGCATGGGAATAAAAGAGGGCGATATTCTGGAAATCGCCTCGAAAAGCGGCTCCATAAAGACCCAAGCCTATCTCTTTCCAGGCATCGATCCCGGCACAATCTCCATTCCCATCGGGCAGGGCCACGAGGCTATGGGGCGCTATGCAAAGGGGGTTGGCGTGAATCCGCTCAAGATTCTCGATCCGGTTTTTGAAAAATCAACCGGGGAACTCGCCATGTATGCCACGCGAGTCAAGATCCGCAAGACGGGCGACAGCGTGACCGTAGCCAAGGATGAGGGCTGGAGGCCGGGCGTTATTAATACTCAATTCAATCGCAAGATTGTTGTCACGATGGCGGCTGGTAAAGTCAAGCAATTCCCGGAGGAATAATGTCGATTACTAGAATGTTCCGGGATTGGGACAAGTACCGTACTACCATTCCCTCCGGCGATATCAACAAAGACCACCCAGAATACAAATGGGCAATGGCGGTCGATCTGGACGCCTGCACGGGGTGCAGCGCATGCGTCGTGGCCTGCTATGCGGAGAACAACCTGCCCGTTGTCGGCAAGGAGTCGTTCGAACATGGCCAAGCCATGCACTGGATT
Source organism: Rhodomicrobium sp. (assembly GCA_052145435.1). Lineage (GTDB taxonomy): Bacteria > Pseudomonadota > Alphaproteobacteria > Rhizobiales > Rhodomicrobiaceae > Rhodomicrobium. The sequence goes on from JBKQOR010000258.1 coordinate 24,207, forward strand.
CGCGTAGAACGCTATTGGAACGAAGAGGACGTCGAAACTCCGCATCAAGGCGCCCAGTTCATGGTCATGATGTGCCAGCAATGCGAAGGGGCGCCGTGCGAGACCGTTTGCCCGGTAGGCGCCACCAATCATACACCCGACGGCCTCAATTCCCAGATTTACAACCGTTGCATCGGCTCGCGCTACTGTTCCGCGAACTGTCCCTACAAGGTGCGTTACTTCAATTGGTACGACAATCCGGAGCAGGAAAAATCATGGCCGGAGCCGCTGCCGATGCAGCTCAATCCCGACTTAACCGTCCGTACCAAAGGCATCATGGAGAAATGCACCTTCTGCATCCAGCGATTAAGGACGGCGCAGAGCACGGCGCGCACGGAGGGACGCCTGGTTAGAGACGGCGAAGTTCTTCCAGCGTGCGTTCAAGCCTGCCCAAGCGGCGCAATGACCTTCGGCAACTTGACCGATCCTTATTCTGAAGTTTCGAAGCTTTGGCGTCAGCAGCAAGTGGAACTGCACAAAGACGAGCAAGATAAAGACAAGGCCGGCGACAACGGCGGGGTCCGCGGCTATCGCGTTCTCGAAGCACTGCGGACCTACCCCTCCGTCATGTACCTAGAGCGCGTGCGCGATACCAAGGCTTAGCCAATAAAAACGACTCTCGAGGAAACGCAGTATGCCTGATTTTACAAAGGGCGAAGAAATCGATATCCGCAACGATATCGAATGGGCACAGATCAATGGCGACGTTCTCCGAAGTTTGTCGAAGCCGCGCCTTTCTTTCTGGTTGCTCTTTGCTTTCGCAGGTTTTCTATTTTCGATCGGCGTCGCCTGCGAGGTCTATCAGTGGCGCAAGGGGCTTGGCGTCGCCAATTTCGACAATCCTCACGTTTGGGGATTGTATATCGCGAGCTTTATTTTCTGGATTGGCATGAGCCACTCCGGCACGCTCCTGTCGGCCATCCTGCATATAATCCACGCCGACTGGCGCAAGCCGATTTACCGCTTTGCGGAGGCCATGACGACCTTCTCCCTGATGACCGCCGGGCTCTTTGTCATGGTGCATCTGGGGCGGCTTTGGAAGGTGTATTACGCTCTTCCCTATCCCAGCGAGCGCTGGATATGGCCTAACTTCCAATCTCCACTATTGTGGGACGCGATCGCGATCAACACCTACCTGACCTCCTCAATACTTTTCCTTTACGTCGGTGCAATCCCAGACTTCGCGATTTGCCGCGACAATGCAATGGGTTGGCGAAAGAAGTTCTATAGCATGCTGGCTTTGGGCTGGATGGGGACGGACCGGCAATGGCGCAATTTCCGTGTCACCTACCTCACCATCGCGTGCTTCCTGATCCCGCTCGCCGTGTCGGTGCACTCCATCGTTGCATCCGACTTTGCCATGTCGCAGCAGCCTGGGTGGCACGTCACGTCTTTCCCGCCTTACTTCGTCGCGGGCGCTCTATATTCAGGATGCGCGGCGATCATCACTCTCTTCATAATACTGCGGCATGTCTTCCGGTTTGAGGAATACATGACCATGCCGATTCTCGACAAGGTCGCCCGCCTTACCTTCGCAATCGCAATGGTATGGACATACCTCAATCTTATCGAATATGCCTCGGTTTGGTACGGCGACGACATGTATGCCAAGGATCTTTTGATCCAAAAAGCCACCGGCCCCTACGCTCCTTTCTGGTGGGGCATGAATTTCTTAGGTTCCGTCCTGCCATTTACCCTGCTCTCGAAAAGAATTCGCGGGAATTTGACGGCGATGCTGATCATTTCCTTGCTGCTTAATTGTGGCATGTGGCTGGAGCGCTGGATGATCGTCGCCCCAACCTTCAGCCACGGCTTCTACCCCTGGACGTTTGATCACGACCAATGGCCGAGTTTCGTGCAATGGGGGATGGTGCTGGGAAGCTTCGGCTGGTTTGGCCTGTTGTTTATGCTCTTCTGCAAACTCGTGCCGTCCGTCTCGATGTATGAGGTAAAAGAAATGGTCTATCACCGGACGCTGGCCCAGAAACATGCGAGGGAAGCATGAGTACCATTCGAATCCTCGGATTGTTCAACGATTTCGATGCCGCTTCCGATTCGATCCGTGAGGTACGCGATGGAAATTTCCCGGCGCTTGATATGGATGACGTCACCATAAAGTCTCCGATCGAGCATCCAGACGTTGAAGGGCTGCTTGGGGAGCGCCCTGCGCCTGTGCGCAGATACACCCTCGTTGGCGCGCTACTTGGACTATCCCTGGGCTTTCTCTTCCTCGCCTCCTCGCAAGGCAATTTCTTTGCCCAGCAGAAGGGCGGGAAGCCTATTATTCCGATACCGCCCGATCTCGTTCTTACTTATGAGTTTCTGATAATGGGCGGCGTATACATTACGGTGCTGGGCTTTTTGCTGTGCGCTGGCCTGCCTGCGCGCATGAAAAGCGAGCTTTATAATGCCAGGATCTCCGAAGATCAGATCGGTGTCATGGTGAAATCCGACGCGCACACCATTGCTCAAATCAAGCACATCTTTCAAAGACATCATGCGATCAGCATAGCAGAAGAGGTCATCGAATGAGAAAATACGCCTGGTGGCTTGCGCTAACTCTTCTGGCGCCGGCACCTGCCCACGCATGGTCGCTGTGGACAGAAATGATTCATTCAATCGCCATTAAGCCTCAAGCCAACCCTCTGCCTTTTCCAAAACGCTCGGTTCCTGTGCCAGGCACCGCCACCATGCGCGTCCAAGACCAGGATTCCGCAACCAATTTGCCTAATCCGATCCCGGCCACAGAGGCCTCGATAAATACGGGCAAACAGCTGTTCATGATTTACTGCACACCATGTCACGGAACATCTGGCACTGGAAACGGGACGGTCGGGGAAAAACTCTCGGTCCGCCCCTTCGATCTTACAAGCGAGGGGGTGCAAGGGTTATCCGACGGCTTCATCTTCGGGTATCTCACCTTCCGTGGCACGGTTATGCCAAGCTATGGAAACGACCTGTCACCCGAGGAGCGGTGGCATGTGGTCAACTTTCTCCATCATGGTTTGAAGCCGGCGGCGCCTCAGCAGGCGGAAGCTCAAACAAAATAGGGAGCGTCAATGGTTCCGTTCGCGAGCTGGTCAGTATTAACCACTGACTTTCTTATTATTCTTTATCTGGCGCTCAGCGGGGTAACGTTTTCCGCAATCCTTCAGCTTTCGGGAGCCAGGTGGCACTATGAAGTGCGCAGAGTTGGATTCGCCCTATTCGGCCTCTGGCCGCTCGCTTTTATTCTTTTGGTGATACTGCTCGCAGCAGGAAGCACCACATTCCCATGGATTGGGACGGCGGAGCACACATCGGGTTGGCACACTTACACTTTCTCTATCGCGGCTGTTGGCGGGCCGGTAACGGTGACCTTGCCCGAGTGGCACAATTACACTTTTCTCATTGCACGCCAAATCGGCGCGTTTCTGCTCGTGGCCTTCCTGTATGGGCGCTATATCAGACTACAAGCCAGCAGCGATCAGAACATGTCTTACTGGAGGCGTTTCAGGCGGATTTCCTACTGGGTTCCCGTAATCTACGTCCTTTATGGCACCTTGATCGCGTGGGATTTTGAAATGACGCTGCTTCCAGATTGGGAAAGCCCAGTTTACGCATTTTACCATTTCGTCAGCAATTTCGGCATGTTCCTATCCTTCACAATTACACTCGTCTACATTTTGTGTAAAAACAACATGATGGTTAAGCGCGTGCCTGAATACGTGTATAACTACATTGCGCAGATGATGTTGGCGTTTACACTGCTCTGGACCTACGCCTTCTTCGCTCAGTATCTCACCATTTGGTACGGAAATCTTCCTGATGAAAGAAACCGTATTACGGGAATGGAGACCGGCGACTATTCGTTCCTTTGGTGGACCTTCATAGCTCTTAAATTCTTGATTCCCTTTGTGCTGTTGGTATTCGATTACACACGTCACAGCCCAGGGATGATTGTGGCGATCGCGTGCAGCATCATGCTGGGCACGTGGATTGAGCGTTACACCTGGATATCGGGCTCATATCCCGCCGGTCCATTCGTTCCTGGATATATGCCTATGACCAGCGGGTTTGATTATGTTGCAACCTTGCTCGTAGCCGTTGCGGGCTTCTTACTTATTAGAAAATCCCTCGTGCGCAACCAAGTCATCTACGCTTAACGTTCCGGGCCTTCGAGCCTGAGAAAGACTTAGAGCACGGCCTTTGACTCCGTCGAAGGCGATACGCTCTAAGTTCCTCCCGGCGGCAGCGCGCCCGTTCCGCCCTCTTTCGCGGCCGCCTCCTGCTCGGCGATGCCGCGCTGCGCCAGTCTATCCACCCGCTCGTTTTCCGGGTGGCCCGCATGGCCGCGCACCCAATGCCAGCTCACATCGTGACGCCGCCGCGCTTCGTCGAGGCGCTGCCAGAGATCGGCATTTTTTACCGGCTGGTTCTGCGAGGTTTTCCAGCCCCTAGCCTTCCAGCCGCCGATCCATTCGGTGATGCCATTCCTCAAATATTGCGAATCCGTGTAAAGCTCGACGCGGCAGGGCCGTTTCAGCGTTTCGAGTGCCACGATAGCCGCCATAAGCTCCATGCGATTGTTGGTGGTATGCGGCTCGCCGCCCCAGATCTCACGTTCGCGCCCCTTATAAACGAGCAGCGCGCCCCAGCCGCCAGGCCCCGGATTGCCCTTGCAGCCGCCGTCGGTGTAGATCGTCACAGCGCCCAGCCGCGCCTTATGAGGAGCGCTAGAATCCATAAGCGCCGGGCGTCCGCACGTCCTGATGAAACTTGAGCTTGCGCCAATATTCCATCGGATCCTTGCGCTTTACAAATGCCGCGTCCGGCGTGTTGAACCAATCGTAGAGGCGGGTAAGCAAAAAGCGCAGCGCCGAGCCTCTGGCAAGAAGCGGTAGCGCCTCAACCTCCTCGGGCGCAAGCCGCCGCACGGAGTTATAGCCATTGAGCAACGCGCGTGCCTTGGTCACGTTGAAGGCGCGGTCGGGCTCAAAACACCAAGCGTTCAAGCAAATGGCCAAGTCGTAGGCGAGCAAGTCGTTGCAGGCGAAATAAAAGTCGATAACTCCCGATACCTTATCGTTCAAAAAGAAAACGTTATCCGGGAAGAGATCGGCGTGAATAACCCCGGCGGGGAGGTCTTGCGGCCATTCCCGGCGAAGCGTTTGCAGCTCGGCACCTATGCTTTCCGGCATGCCGGGCTGAAGCTTGCCAGCCATTCCATCGAGCGCGGCGAAGAGCTTCTCCCACCCGGCCAAAGAAAGCGCGTTTTCGCGCCGGAGCGGAAATGTCAAGCCGCTTTGGTGGAGGGCGGCGAGCGCGGAACCTAGCGCAAAGCAATGCACCGGCTGCGGCTTCAGCAGCGAAACTCCCGATAGAAAAGTCACGATTGCGGCGGGCCTGCCGGCCACGGTTTGCAAAACCTGGCTGCCGCGGTCGTGGACGGGCGTGGGGCAGCTCACGCCGTTTTGCGCGAGGTGCTCCATCAGGCCGAGAAAGAACGGCAAATCGCCGGCGGAGACGCGTTTTTCGTAAAGCGTGAGGATGAACTGCGCCCTGTCCGTGCCAAGGAAAAAATTACTGTTCTCGACACCTTCGGCGATGCCCTTGCAGGCAGTCAGCTCGCCGATGTCGTAGCGCTCCAACAGCGCATCGAGTTCCTCGGCTGTAACTTCGGTATAGACCGCCATGCGCGTTACTGCGCTGCTGCCGCTTGCAAGGCGCGCGGGATCTTGAAGATCACGCCCTCGGTCGCGGTTCTGACAATCTCAAGCGCCACGTCGTACCGGTCTTTGAACCTATCGATGATTTCGTCTACGAGAAGCTCCGGTGCCGATGCGCCGGCTGTAATCCCTATCGTATTGATGCTCTTAAAACTGCTCCAAGGGATCTCCGAAGCCTTTTGCACCAGCATCGCGTTCGGACATCCGGCCCGGAGTGCCACCTCGACGAGGCGCTTCGAATTCGAGCTATTCGGTGCGCCAACGACGAGGATTGCGTCGCAGCGGTTTGCTATGGCTTTCACCGCGCTTTGCCTATTTGCCGTGGCGTAGCAAATATCGTCCTTGTGCGGCCCCTGAATGAGCGGGAAGCGCGCCTTCAGCGCCTCGACGATGCCAGCCGCATCGTCGACCGAGAGCGTGGTTTGAGTGATGTAGGCGAGTCTTGCCGGGTTGCGGGGATTAAGCTTACGCACATCCTCAACCGTCTCCAAGAGCGTGACCGCGCCTGGCGGAAGTTGCCCCAAAGTCCCGATCACCTCTGGATGCCCCGAATGACCGATCAGGACAATTTCAAGCCCGTTCGCATAATGGCGCTCGGCTTCAAAATGCACCTTGGAGACGAGCGGGCACGTTGCGTCGAGATAGAAGAAATTCCGCCGGCCGGCCTCCTCGGGAATGGCCTTCGGCACGCCGTGCGCCGAAAAGATCACTGGCGATGCGGTATTTGGAATCTCGCTGAGCTCCTCGACGAACACAGCGCCTTTGGCCACGAGGCTCTCGACCACGGTGCGGTTGTGAACGATTTCGTGCCGGACATAAACGGGCGCGCCGAATTTTTCTATCGCAAGCTCTACAATCTGAATGGCCCTGCCGACCCCGGCGCAAAATCCCCGCGGCGCTGCGAGGAGCACGTCAAGGTGTGGTTTGATTGTCATAAGGCCTATCTCCAATGCAGAGCCGTCGCGAAAGCCAAGCGGAAATCCGCAAAAAGGTCAAATTTGCCAGGGAAGGGAGCGTCGAAGCTTGCGGCCGCGTCCGTAGCCCGCTAGGCTCGCCACAAGCGCGTTCGAAGTCCGGTGCCTTTCTTGCAACGATTATGAGCGCGACAAACCCAAAAAAAGCAAGGGCCTCAAAAGTCGCGGTCCCTTCGCGTTCATTACAAAAGTGAGAACAGGAACTGGAAAGGCAGATGGGGGCTTTCGATCGGGCGGTTTCCAGGGTTTTCTTTGCTGCGCTTATGGCCGCGTTTTTGAGCGGCTGCGGCTTTTCTCACATCCCATCCATCGGAGATGGCGGAATCTTTTCTTCCAGCAAGAAGCCGGAGGGCGTCTCCTGGACGCCGATTATTACCGAGGAAAGCATGATGGCCGCCGCGCGCACCAATTCGGATGGCCCGCTTGAAATGGCGGCCGCGAATGGTTGCCCGATCGTGCAGGTTGAAGGCGGCCAGCGCAATATCACAGTCTTCGAAGGCAACCGCGTCGGCAACAGCGGTGCGCTCGTTCATCGCGCCGAGATCACCAAAACGGCGCGCGAATGCCAGCTCGCTGGTGGCATGGTTCAGGTGAAGTACGGAGTTGCGGGGCGCGTTCTGCTCGGGCCTAAGGGCAAACCCGGAGCAATTGCGCTACCGGTCACGATGCAGGTCTTCGATAAGGCAAAGAATAAGGTAACGGCCGAGCCATTCACCCTCAACGTGACGATCACGAGGGAAAATCCAATCTCCTATTTCGCGCAGGTTCGCGACGTGACGATTCAAATCAAAGAAGGCACGGTGCCTCAAGATTACAGCATTATCATCGCCTTCGATAAAAGACCGCCCGGCGCAGCGTAAACAGCGCAGCGCCGCTTCGCTCACCAGTTTTGGAAAGTCCGGCGTGGCCTAGACATTCAAAGCTACCACAGGCCGGTTTCCGCGCGCCTTCATTAGCTTATGCGAACGAAGCCGCATCTCCGTCTGCCCGGCCAAGGACCGGGTGGTTTTGCATGGAAATTGCAGGCAGTTTTGAACGATGCTTCACAATGCGACATTTTGCGCCACGTCATGATCCGGCTATCCACCACACTTCACGCCCGCGTTCTGCGCCATAACGCAGATATCGGGCTTTCAACGCTTTACTTCGACGACGGGGAGCTGCGGGTCCCAAAGGTGGATGCGCCGCTTGGCGCAGGCGTGGCCGTGCACATTGACGCCAGCGACGTCTCCATTGCCCTGTCGCGCCCCATGGACGTCTCTATCACCAACCGGCTACCCGGAACGATTATCGAGGTCGAATATCTCGCCGCACCTTTCGCGCGCGTTACTTTCGACCTTGGCGTCACCCGCCTTCACTCCCTTGTCACTTGGGAGTCGGTGGAGCGGCTCGCCCTGGAGCCCGGCGTGAGGGCCTGGGCCATGGTCAAGACGGTGGCTATCTCGAAGATGGATCTTAATCCTGACGAGCTTCCTCAACCACGGCCGGGGCTTGCGTCTCAAAAGACCAATCCAGAGAAGCCGTAAGCTCGCCGATTGCGGCCACCGCAGCCGCGGACGAGCGGCGCTCTATGGACCGGAACAGCGCAACGAGCCTTTGCCCGAAGACCGTCACCTCCGCGCCTGCCCCGCGCCTTCCAGGAAAAGTTTCGATAACTTTGGATTCGAAGGTGCGGTTCAAGGCATCGGTCATGAGCCAGGTCTTGCGATAGGAAAGGCCCATGACCTTGCACGCGCGCAGGATGGAGCGGCATCGCTCGATGGTCTCTATTAATTCGATGTCGGCCTCGCCTAGGCTGCCGCCATTAGGGAATGCGATCCGCACGTGGACTTGCGCTTGCTCTTTACCGCTATGAGACATCGTATTCCGCTTTGGCATGATCGCCGGCTTCTACACTCATGCCTATATCGCATAACCGTCATACAAGGAAGCGGCTGCGCACTTAATCCAGCGATCGTGCCATTAATCGGGCAAGCCAGGCCCGAAGCGTTGGCAAAGATTCCGGCAGACGCGGGTGCGGAATGAGCTCTGCGCAAAACACAATCGCGAGAAATCGCGGCGATCCTTCTCCTTCTGGCCGGTCCTTTCCGCCAATTGCGCCGCCGGCAGGCCTATGACTATGCTTTCAAGCTTACAAACTTTTAAGCCGTTCCATTCGCCATGATCGATAAACTTGAGTTTTTGGCTGCAACCGTAACATCAAAGCATATGAATTTTTTGAATTTAGCTAGTCTAAAAGTTACCGGTAGATCTTGTCTATCGATTCACGAAACGGCTTTATTGATCCTCACTTGAGTGTTCTGGTCTAATTGCGGGAATAAGAAATGTAGGGATGGAACGTGACCGCGGCAATCGAAGACATTAGGCGCGCTATCGTTGCGCAGCATATTGCGCAGGAAGGTGCGGCCTTGCCGATCCTTCATGCCCTTCAGGTTTCGCAGTCGAACGGCCCGGCCGAATGGCAGGAGCGCTACAGCGCCCTGTCCGAACGCAGCCGGCGCATAGCTCAGCAGAAGGCGTCCGAGTGATGGCTATTCCGGCACCCTATATCGATGTGAGACCGCTTGCCTGGCGCGGCGGCAAAGCGCGGCAGACTCATCGTGCGATCCCCGAGGAGGTGGCTGTTGCCTTAACCTTCGACGGTTCGGCCTATGCGGTCATGATGGCGACACCACTGGATCTAATCGACTTCGCGACCGGCTTCGCCATCACCGAGGATGTGATCGGCGGCCCGGACGATATAGAAAGCCTTGAAATCTTAGAGGTTGAGGGCGGCATCGAGGCGCGTATGTGGCTGAAGCCGCTGGCCTCACAGCGCCGGCGGGCGACGCGGCGGAGCATTCTTGGCCCCACCGGGTGCGGCCTTTGCGGCACTGAGAGCATCGCCCAAGCGTTGAAACCTGTGCGATGCATTTCAAGCCGTTTCACGGTGACGCCCCGCGAGATCATGAGCGCTATGAGCGCTCTTCAATCGCGGCAAAGCCTCAATGCGAAGACCCGGGCCGTTCACGCAGCGGCCCTCCACGCCGGAGGCGAGATCATCGTCCGCGAGGACGCCGGGCGGCACAACGCTCTCGATAAAGTAATCGGCGCGGCATCGCGCCTAAGCAATTCGACCGATGACGGGATCGTTCTTTTGACGAGCCGTGTTTCTGTCGAGCTTGTGCAGAAGACAGCGCGGCTCGGTGCGCCGGTCATTGCCGCGATCTCGGCGCCAACCGCTCTGGCGGTCCGGGTCGCCGAAAGCGCGGGGATCACCTTGGCGGCGGTCCTGAGAGGCGACGGCTTCGAAGTTTTTACTTATCCCGAAAGGATTTTAATGGAGAAGGCGCCCGCGGATGGCAGTTGATAAGCTTGTCATGATGGCCAATTAAATCGGCACATCCGCATAATCAGGACCGGATTTGGTATAACACCACGGCCCGCAGTCATTTCATAGTGCGCAGCAACCACGGCCTTTTACGGTAAACGCCTAGCGCCGTCAGCTGGGCGCAAGAGGCAATGGGGCGCCCGAAGGTCAAATGCTTTCGCTGCTGGCATCGGGCTGTTGAACGTCAACGAGCGCGCGAAGAGCGGACCGTGCCCGGGACAGCCGCGATTTCACCGTCCCCACCGAAATATTGAGCACACTTGCTGCCTCTTCGTAACGGAGGCCTTCCACCGCGATCAGCATCAGCACCTCGCGATGATCCTCGGTGAGCCGCAGGAACGCGTCCTGGACCTCCGACAAGACGAGGTGGTGATGCTGTTCGGCCCGTGCAAAAAGCGGGGCATCCTTTTCGAGCCGGTTGCGGTAGGCGATATCGTGCTGGGCGCGGCGTTTGTCGTTTCTAAACACATTTTTCAGAATGACGAATAGCCAAGCCCTGAGGTTTGTGCCCGGCTGCCACGAGGCGATATTAGCGATGGCGCGCGTCAAACATTCCTGGACGAGGTCATCCGCATAATCTGCATCGCGCGCCATATATCGCGCAAAGCGCCGCAAACGAGGAATCTCCGCTCGCATAGCGGAAATCGTTTCACGATGGTCTGCCGGCATACTCACTACGCTTTCAAGCCTCAACTCTAATATAAAGGCGGGCTACTCACAAAGGAAGGCCAGCGGAATATGTAGCTGTGGATAACAAACCAATAATAGCACGTGTGCTGACGAAAGTATTCGGTCTGTCTTTGCAAGCGAAACGCTCAGAAGATTGCAATGAGATGCCCCTGCCTGCTAATATTAGCGATCTATCGATGGGGGATTTGGATTCGCCCAAGTTCACGTCCATCTCTCGGATCGATCGTGAGGACTACATCGCTTCCTTCGCCTTTCCAGTGCATAACAAGGAGATCGCCACTCGCAGCGATACTTTCGAGTTTGCCTTGGGACAAATCCAAGGATCTCACATAAGGTACCCGGCCCGCCGCCACTGCCGCTGGCTTCGCTGCCGTCCCGAGCTTCGACGCTTGCCGCACCACTCCGAAAATGAGCGCTACGATTCCAAGCAGCAAGAGCGCGGTCATGATCGCGACGCTTATTTTGAGGATTCGCACATGCCGGGGCGTGAAGATACCTCCCTGAAGCGGACTTGAAACTTTTGTCATGGAAACCGCGTATTGATGGGCATGCTGGATTGCATCATGGGAAGCGACCTTTCACCTTCTGCCGGCCCTTACGCCGTTCAAGAGACCGAAGCCGGAATGAGGCTCGACCGCTTTCTCGCAAGCCGGATTCAGACACTAAGCCGGGCGAGGTTGCAAGACCTCATTCGAACGGGCCACGTTACGAGTGCCGGGCGCACGGTGAAGGATCCCGCCGCGAAAGTTCGCAAAGGCGAGAGCTTCGAGGCAGGCGTTCCCGCCGTTGAACCTTACGCGGCCGCGGGCGAACCGATCGCTCTTAATGTGGTTTACGAGGATGACAGCTTGATCGTGATCGACAAGCCTGCCGGTCTTGTGGTTCATCCTGGGGCGGGGAACCCAAACGGGACGCTCGTGAACGCGCTTATTGCACATTGCGGGACAAGTTTGTCCGGCATTGGCGGTGTGGCCCGGCCTGGCATCGTCCACAGGCTCGATAAGGACACGAGCGGCTTAATGGTCGCGGCAAAAACCGATGCGGCTCATCGCGGCTTGGCCGCACAATTCGCAGATCACGGGCGGACGGGCGATCTTCGCCGGCAATATTTGGCGCTTGTTTGGGGAGAGTCCCGGCCGCGCGCCGGCAGGATCGAGACGCTGATCGCGCGCCATTCCGCCTCACGCACGAAAATGGCGGTGACCGTGACAGGCGGACGGACCGCGGTTACGAATTATGAAACCATACATACCTATCGCTTGGCGCCTCTGGGCGGCGCGGCGAGGGGGAAAGGGAACAAGCCGCTGACGCTCAGTGTCGTTCGATGTAGCCTGGAAACCGGGCGGACGCATCAAGTGCGCGTGCATATGGCCCATATCGGCACGCCAATTGCAGGGGATAGTCTTTACGGAGCGGGGTTTGAAACGAAGGCACAGGCGCTGGCGGGGGAAGCGGCCGAAGCCCTCACTGCGATGGGAAGGCAAGCACTGCATGCCGCAAGCCTGCGGTTCCGGCATCCTGTGACGGGCAAAATCCGGACTTTCGAGAGCGAACTGCCTCCGGACATCGCGAATTTGTGTAGCGTCTTGGACAGATTGGATACGAAACTGTCCAAGAATTAAGATGCAGAGGGTGGGTTGTAGGCGTATGGTAGGGTCAATCGTTCCAAAAATACGAACGAGTTCTCCAAAGACAGCGGGCTTTCCGCTGGGGAGGGTATAAGCATGAGTTCATTGCCTTCAGTGGCTGCAAGTGGCGGTCTGGCGCGGTATCTCGAAGAGATCCGGCGCTTCCCCATGCTTGAGCCTCAGCAAGAATATATGCTTGCCAAACGCTGGCAGGAGCATGAAGATGCCGCTGCCGCGCAAAAACTCGTAACCTCACATCTTCGCCTAGTGGCGCGTATTGCCATGGGATACCGCGGCTATGGCCTTCCGATTGGCGAGGTCATCTCCGAAGGCAATGTCGGCCTCATGCAGGCTGTGAAGCGCTTCGACCCCGACAAAGGGTTCCGTCTCGCTACCTACGCTATGTGGTGGATACGCGCCGCCATTCAAGAATATATCTTGCGGTCTTGGAGCCTTGTGAAGATGGGCACCACCGCGAGCCAAAAGAAGCTGTTCTTCAATCTGCGGAAGGCGAAAAGCCAATTGCAGGCTTTGGAGGAGGGCGATCTCCGGCCCGATCAAGTCAAGCAGATTGCGACGAATCTCGGCGTGCCGGAGGAAGATGTCGTCTCCATGAACAGGCGGCTTGGCGGCGATGCATCGTTAAACGCGCCGCTGCGGGCCGATTCAGAAAGCGGCGAGTGGCAGGATTGGCTCGTCGACGATACCCCAGATCAAGAGACCCGGCTCGTCGAAAGCGAAGAGCTGGACCGGCGCCGCGAGTATCTCGAAACGGCGATGGAAAGCCTCAACGATCGCGAGCGCCGCATATTCACGGCACGCCGCCTTGCCGATGAGCCGCTGACTCTGGAGGAGCTTTCGTCCGAGTTCAACGTCAGCCGGGAGCGTATCCGGCAGATCGAGGTGCGCGCCTTCGAGAAGGTTCAAAAAGCGGTTCAAAGAGCTGCCACTAAGGCCGAGACGCCCCGTGCTTCGGCAGGGCCCAGCTCGCCAGCATTTTCGGCCGCCCGATAAACCCGCGTCCGCCTCGCCCCGCCTTTTCCGCAAGGTAAGCGTTAGGGTGAGGTGCACTCGGGTTAGTGCACGATGCTCTAGGCAAGCGGCACGCGGCAAGAGTATGCTGAGGGCATGAGGCTCGCACCGCGTTGGACCGCGATGTTTTGGGCGGCGTCTTACGGGCTATCGTGACCGTGACAAAAGACTGTCCTTTTTGTTCTCTTGGCGAAGGCGTGTTCCAAAATGGGACCGCCTTTGCAATTCGCGACGCCTCACCGGTTACGCCAGGGCACATTCTGCTGATTCCGCGCCGCCATGCCGCCGATTGGTTCGAGACCACGGCCCAGGAGCGCCGCGATTTGCTGGCTCTCGCGGACGAAGCGCGCGCTTGGCTCATCCGGGAATATAGTCCGGACGGATTCAATCTCGGAGTCAATGTTGGCGAGGCGGCGGGCCAGACAGTGTTTCACGTCCACCTCCACCTCATCCCGCGCTACAAGGGCGACGTTTCCAACCCCAGAGGCGGCGTCCGCGGCGTTATCCCTGCCCGGCAGAACTATTGAAGCCTCAACATTTAGGGTTGACCGGTGCGCGAAGCCTATCTAACGTCGTTCCATCCAATGGGGATGGGGTGCCCCCAAAACTGCCCGCAGGGCTGATGACTCCTACCGCGAATGCGAGTGGGAGGAAGCGCGCCTAAATCTACGCTACTCTTTCCGTTTCGCCTTCGCGCACACGTGGCCGGAGGTGTGTAGACGCCTCCAAAACGGGAGGAGTTTCCCTTGACTAACGTCTGGCTCGCCTCATCGGTGTGGCTCGCGCTTGCGCTAGCTGCATCGATCGTTTCCATCCGCGTGGCCATATCGGTCGCGCTCATCGAGATCGTCGTGGGAGCGCTCGCGGGTAACACCATCGGCCTCGAAATTACGCCGTGGGTGAACTTTCTCGCAGGCTTCGGCGCAATCCTGCTCACATTCCTTGCCGGCACCGAGATCGAAATGCAGGTCATCCGCAACAATCTCGGGGCCAGCGTCGGAATTGGAGTGGTTGGCTTTTTTGCACCTTATCTCGGGGTGCTTGCCTATGCGCATTACGCCATCGGATGGCCGTGGGCCGAGGCCCAGCTCGCCGGGATATCCTTGTCGACAACCTCGGTCGCAGTCGTCTACGCCGTTATGGTCGAGACAGGTTTCAACAAGACGGAACTCGGCAAAATTATCCTCGCCGCTTGTTTCATCAACGATCTGGGTACCGTCCTGGCGCTCGGCATCGTGTTCGCGCATTTCGACGCCTGGCTTGCGCTGTTCGGCGCGACGACTGCGGTTGTGCTTTGGCTTCTTCCGAGATTCGCGCCCTGGTTCTTCAAAACCGTAGGGCACAGGGTGAGCGAACCCGAGGCGAAATTTGTGTCCCTCGTTCTGTTATCGCTCGGCGGCATGTCGCAAATTGCGGGCAGCGAGGCTGTTCTGCCCGCCTACCTCATCGGCATGGCGCTTGCTCCCTCCTTTTTGAAAGACCCAGAGCTCGGCCATCGCTTCCGCATCATCGCCTTCACGATCCTAACGCCTTTCTACTTTCTTAAAGCGGGCTCTCTTGTCGAGTTCAACGTTTTGGCCAGCTCGGCCGGACTGATCGGCGTGTTCCTTCTAATCAAGATGGCAACCAAGTTCGCGGGCATCCTGCCGCTGACAAGGCATTTCGAATTCGGGCCCAGGGAAGGAATGTATACAACGCTTCTCATGTCGACGGGGCTCACCTTCGGCTCGATCTCGGCGCTGTTCGGCCTCACCAATCACATCATCGATCAGCGGCAGTATACGATTTTAGTGACGGCCGTGATCGGCAGTGCGGTCGTACCGACGCTGATCGCTCAGAGATGGTTCATGCCAACGTTAAAGCCGCTGCATGCGCAGGCGGATAAGATCGAGGAGGCATCTCATGTTTAAGAAAATTCTGGTTGCCAATGACGGCTCGGACGGAGCCGCCCGGGCGCTTTCGGCGGCGATCAAACTGGCGAAGGAGCACGGAGCCGAACTTCATATGATCTCGGTGGAGGAGATGCCGAGGTTTCCGGCCTCGGTTGACGAAGTCATCGAGGAGAAGGAGGAGGCCAATCATGTGTACGAGGCCGTCATGAGCCGGGCGGTGGCCCAGGCTCAGGCGGAAGGGGTCAAGCTGGCGGCGCATGTTCTCGCAGGCCATCCGGTCTCCACCATCGCTGATTTCGTGGAACGGGAAGGCTTCGGACTGCTCGTCGTGGGCTATATGGGACATTCGGCGCTCTATAACCGTATCATCGGCAGTACCACGGACCGTCTCGTGGAACATGCTCCATGCAATGTCCTGGTGGTCAAATGAAGCTTGGGCGGCGGACGTCCAATGGCTCGTGCGAGCTATATATGCAACTTCGCCCCGCGATGTGCGGCGTGAACCGCCGCCATGACGCAGGGTGATTCAAAGAACCGCACCCAAGCCGGGATGACAAGGCGGGCAAATCGGATTCTATAGCAAAGCCACCAATGCTGGAGGTGGCTTGATGGCTCGAACTCTATGGGATGTTCTTGGCGCAAT
>JBKQOR010000259.1:0-8011 GCA_052145435.1 Rhodomicrobium sp.
CGATTTAGCGCCGCCGCTCCATCGTCTAAGCCGCGTCCTGAACAATCTCTACGCCCCTCATCCTGTCCTTCTCCCCAGGGGAGAAGGGACGCCGAAAAACGGGCACGACGGTGCTCCCTCTCCCGTGGGGAGAGGGTTGGGGTGAGGGCGTACCGGCCATTCATAATGCAGGAGCGGCAGCCATTCCGCGCGTTTGTGGCCAGATGAAGCTAGGTGTTCATCGAATCGAAGAAGTCGCCGTTCGTCTTGGTCTGGCGGAGCTTGTCGAGCAGGAACTCGATTCCATCCATCGGACCCATCGGATTGAGAATCCGGCGCAGCACATACATCTTGCGGAGCTGCACTTGCGGCACGAGAAGCTCCTCTTTCCGGGTGCCGGACTTGGCGATGTCCATGGCGGGGAACACGCGTTTGTCGGCCACCTTGCGGTCAAGAACAAGCTCCGAGTTGCCGGTTCCCTTGAACTCTTCGAAGATCACCTCGTCCATGCGGCTGCCAGTTTCGACAAGCGCGGTGGCGATGATCGTCAGCGATCCGCCTTCCTCGATGTTGCGGGCCGCGCCGAAAAAGCGCTTCGGCCGCTGCAGCGCGTTGGCATCGACACCGCCGGTCAGCACCTTACCGGAAGACGGCACCACCGTATTGTAGGCGCGGCCGAGGCGCGTGATCGAATCAAGCAGGATTACGACATCGAGCTTGTGCTCGACAAGCCGCTTCGCCTTCTCGATGACCATCTCGGCGACCTGAACGTGCCGCGATGCCGGCTCGTCGAAGGTCGAGCTGATGACCTCGCCGCGCACGGAGCGCTGCATATCGGTCACCTCTTCGGGGCGCTCGTCGATCAAGAGCACGATCAAATAGCATTCGGGGTGATTGGCGGTAATGGAATGGGCGATGTTTTGTAGCAGCACCGTTTTGCCGGTGCGGGGCGGAGCGACGATCAGGCCGCGCTGGCCTTTGCCAAGCGGGGCGACGATATCGATGACGCGGGGGCTGAGATCCTTGGAGTCCAGCCGGTCTGTTTCCATCTTCAGCCACTTATTCGGATAGAGCGGCGTCAGATTGTCGAAGTGAACCTTGTGACGGATCTTCTCCGGATCGTCGAAATTGATTTTATTGACCTTGAGCAGAGCGAAGTAGCGTTCGCCCTCCTTGGGCCCGCGAATCTGGCCTTCGACAGTGTCGCCGGTGCGGAGGCCAAAACGGCGGATTTGGCTTGGGCTCACGTAAATATCGTCCGGCCCAGGCAAATAATTCGAATCCGGCGAACGAAGGAACCCGAAGCCGTCTTGAAGGACTTCTACAACACCGTTTCCGGTAATCTCAATCTCGCGCGCTGCAAGCTGCTTCAATATAGCAAACATAAGCTCTTGTTTGCGCAAAGCGCTTGCGTTCTCGACGGCGAATTCCTCAGCAACGCTCAAGAGTTCGGTCGGTGACTTAACTTTAAGGTCTTGCAGTTTCATTTCTTGCATGTGAGGGGGACTTCTTGGGGATGAGGATAGCGCAGGAGAACCGCGCGAGCTGGATGGGATTAGCTAGAACTGTCGCTCTGCCGCTGTCTTGGAGGGTAGAGGGCGGCTTCTTCACTAAAATTCGCGTGAACCGGAATGCGACCGCAAAGCGGGTCTGCCGGGAATGTACGACCGGCTAACTATAGCAGGTTTTTTGATTTGGAAAAGACGCAAGCACAGCAAAAATAGCTTTTTCCGGTGGGTAGAAGATCAAAAAGGCTTAACCACAGCCAAAATGACGATCCCAATCAAGAGCACTGTTGGTACCTCATTGACGAAGCGGAAAAAACGCGAGCTATGCGGAATGTGACCGGCCTCGAAATCCCTGCGCCATCTGGCAAGGAACATGTGGAATGTCACCAACAAGAGAACCAGCATGATCTTTACATGCAGCCAGCCCGCATTTTTCCAATCGGCGCCTTCAGCGCCGAAGGCAAGCCAAAACCCCAGGGCAATGGTGACGATCATTGCTGGGTTCATGATGGCCTTCAAAAGCCGCCGCTCCATCACCTTGAACGTTGCGGCCTGCGGCGTGTGAGCGCCTGCCTCAGCGTGATATACGTACAACCTTGGCAAATAGAATAGGCCAGCCATCCAAGCAAAAGCCGCAATTAAATGGATCGCCTTCAAATATTGGTACATGCTATTCATGAGGCCGATCATAGACTACTCCACCATTTGTTAGAGCTAACTACCGGCATGGACGAGCCTGACAAGCCGCTCGACATTTTCAACAGGTGTTTCAGGGAGAATTCCATGGCCAAGATTGAACACGAAGGGCTTGGGCGAAAGCTCTTGCAGAATCGCTTTCACCCTTCGCTCCATAGCATCCCCGCCCGCGAGCAGCAACAGCGGATCGAGGTTACCCTGAACAGGCAGCCGGGATTGCATCTCCGACATGAGATCGAGCGGCGCCGCCGTGTCGCAGCCTAGCGCGCCGATGCCCGTTCCGTTCACATATTTCTCGAAATAGGCCGAGCTTCCCCTTGGAAAGCCGATGATCGGAATTGCAGGATGAACGGCTTTCACGCGCTTGACGATTTCCGCGGTGGGCTCGATCACGAACGATGAGAAATCGTTATCGGCCAGGCTGCCTGCCCAACTATCGAAAATCTGCAGGGCGCGGACGCCGGCGTTGATTTGACCGATGAGATAAGCGCTCGACGTCTCGACCAAGAGTTCGAGCAGGGCTTTGAAGGTTTGCGGATCGCGATAGGCTAGAAGCTTTGCTGCCCGCTGATCGGGCGAACCGCCCCCGCCCACCATGTAGCTCGCCACGGTCCAAGGAGCGCCGCAAAACCCTATCAAGGGCGTTTGGCCGCACAGACCGGACACGATTCGCTCTATCGCCTCGTACACCAAGCCGAACCGTTCGCTCGCGTTTCGCGCAGAAAGCTTCGAAAGATCCGCCGCGTTTGCGACGGGGTTGAGCTTGGGACCTTCGCCTTCCAAAAACTCGACATGCTGGCCGAGTGCATGCGGTACGACCAAAATGTCGGAGAACACAATCGCCGCATCGAATCCGAAGCGCCTTATCGGTTGCAGCGTCACCTCTGTCGCAAGCTTAGGATTATAGCAAAGATCGAGAAACGATCCTGCCTGCTCGCGAACCTGCAGATATTCGGGAAGATACCGTCCCGCTTGGCGCATCAGCCAGATTGGCGGGATGCTCTGCGTCTTCCCGGCCAATGCCTCTACAAACGGCAAAGCAGTTTGTCTAGCTCGTACCTGCCGGGATTTCTTTTCAACGCCTGAGGATCGCTTTTCCATCAAAAATAAGTCCACTTCAGATCTGTTATTTCTTTTGGCGGTGCAACACTGGGAAACTCGGAGGTTTCCTTAGTTGTCCCCCAAGTTGCGAACCTGGGCCGGTCTGGATTACGGCAGCAGGGATGCCAATGTGGGAAAATCCCATTTGCCCCGGTTCCTGCCCTTGCTGTTTAGTCTTGCTTTGCCACTTCCTGCAATGAATAACATGGGGACAAGGTGTGAAGACTCAGGCTGGGCCGCGCTTGGAGGGAGGACCAAGAGCTTTCTTTCCACGGCATCTTTAGCTGTGCGCACTTTTTGAATTGGCGTGGAGGACTCAATGACGCACGATGGAGGTAACCCGCGCCAAGGTGGCGGAGGGGCACCGCTCTCCTCTGAATCCACAGCAATCCACACCCCAAAACACTTCCATCTTCACCTTGTCTCCGACGCTTCCGGCGAGACTCTGACCACCATGGCGAAGGCAGCGCTCGTGCAGCTTTCCGGAGCCAAGCCCAACCGGCACATGCATCCCCTGGTGCGCAACTCGAAACAGCTAGCAACGGTAATGCAGCATATCGAGGCTACGCCCGGAATTGTGCTCTATACGCTCATGAACCCTAATCTCTGCGCGATTCTTGAAACCCGGTGCGCTGATCTCGACGTCCCGTGCGTCGCGGTGTTGAAACCCGTCATTCAGGCCTTCGAGAGCTATTTGAAAATGCCCGCGCGCGCGATAGTGGCTGGGCAGCATACCCTCGACGCTGAGTATTTCCGGCGAATCGAGGCTATGAATTTCACGCTAAGCCACGACGATAGCCAGCTTAGCGAGGATCTGGCCAAGGCGGATATTGTGCTCGTCGGTGCGAGCCGCACCTCCAAGACGCCAACAAGTATCTACCTTGCCCACCGGGGATATAAGACGGCGAATGTCTCTCTCGTGCCTAATATTTCACCGCCGCCTAACCTGCAGGGCTTAAAGGGACCCTTCGTCATAGGATTAATTGCAAGCCCGGAGCGCGTTTCCGAAATCCGGCGCAATCGTATGCTTTCTCTCAATAGCAGTAAATTCGATAATTATATCGACGCAGATCTCATTAAAGAGGAGATGATTTTCACTAAGAAGCTTTGCTTACAAAACGGGTGGCTAGTTGTCGATGTCACCCGCAGGTCGATAGAGGAGACAGCGGCTTCCATCATCTCTCTCTATGAGGAGCGCCGCAGATAAACGAAGCGGTGCTTTTGGTTTGAGTTCAAGAAGGTTATACTGCCACCAATGCAAGCCGATTATCCTGAAGTCATCCTTGCCTCCGCGAGTGGGGCGCGTGCGGCCATCCTTGCGAGCGCGGGGATCCGGTTCCGTCAGCTGCCATCGTCGGTCGACGAGGCCGAAGAGCATAAGCACATTGCGCCGGGCATGGCACCCAGTGAAGTCGCTATCTCTTTGGCAAAGCTTAAGGCCGGCAACGTACTGGAAAGGCAGCCGGGCGCGATCGTCATTGGCGCCGATCAGGTGTTGGCGATCGGCGATGAGATCCTGCAAAAGCCGCGCAATCTCCAGGAAGCGCGTGAGCAGCTGCACAAGCTGCGCGGCCGCACTCATGAGCTGTATTCGGCGGCCGTGGTGCTTCACAAGACACACGCAGTGAGCTTTACCGACATAGCAACCCTTAAGGTGCGCAACTTTTCGGATAAGTTCATCGATTGGTACATGGAAACTGTGGGCGAGGGCCTTCTCACCTCGGTTGGCGCCTATCATATCGAGGGTCTTGGTATTCATCTCTTCTCTGAAATAAAAGGCGATTACTTCACTATTCTCGGCTTGCCTGTGCTGCCTGTGCTTGAGGAACTGCGCCGTCTTTCAATTATTGAAAGGTGAGCGGCCGGCATGAAGCGCGCTTGTGTCATTGGATGGCCGGTTTCCCATTCGCTGTCACCGGCGATCCATGGTTATTGGCTGGAAGAGCATGGCCTCGAAGGCGAATATGTTAAAGCGGCTGTCGAACCGAAAGACTTCGAAGGCTTTCTCACGAGCCTCGCTGCGAGCGGGTTTTGCGGCGCCAACATCACGGTCCCTCATAAGATCGAGGCCTACCGCGTGTGTGAGCTTCGCGATGGTGCGGCGGAAGCCATAGGTGCGGTCAATACGGTGTGGCTCGATGCTGGAAGGCTCGCCGGCTCGAACACCGATGCCTATGGATTTACGGCAAATCTCGATAGCGAGAGCCCGGGTTGGGATAGGGGCGGCGGCCCTGCTGTTGTCATTGGCGCAGGCGGCGCGGCGCGGGCTATCGTCTGGGTCTTGATCCAACGCGGCTTTGAAGACCTCCGGATCGTCAATCGAACCGAAATGCGGGCCGCGGAGCTGGCGGCCTCGTTTCCGCCGGCGCGTGCGTTCGGTTTTGAAAGTCTGGGGCGTGCGCTTGAAGGTGCCGGGCTCGTCGTCAATACCTCGGCCCTCGGCATGACCGGCGCGCCGGCGCTCGATATCGATCTCTCCGCTATCGGTCCAAATGCGACGGTCTCAGATATCGTCTATCATCCTCTTGAAACAAACTTGCTAAGGCAAGCAAAGGACAGAGGATGGAAAACGGTGGATGGGCTGGGCATGCTCCTTCATCAGGCGGTGCCAGGCTTCGAGAAGTGGTTCGGTGTGAGGCCCACGGTCTCAGCTGGCCTTCGAGAACGGGTGCTCGCTGCCATAACAGCGCGGGAGAGAACCGCGGCATGATTGTCGCCGGGCTGACAGGCTCGATCGGGATGGGTAAGAGCACGGTTGCGCGCTACTTTGGCAGCAAAGGCGTTTGTGTGCTCGATGCAGATCGAATTGTACATGAGCTTTATTCAGGCGAGGCTGTTCCGCTCATAGAGGCGGTGTTCCCGGGAACAACGCGCGACGGCGCCGTCGACCGGCAAGCGCTCGCGCAGAAGGTCCTTTCCTCGGAAGAGGCGCTCAAGAAGCTAGAGGCCCTCGTTCACCCGCTCGTCCGGCGTGCGGAATGGCGGCTTCTTCTCGCGGAGCAGGATAAAGGCGCGGAGCTTGTCGTAGTCGAAGTGCCACTACTCTTCGAAACTATGGCTCATACCTTGTTCGACGCGATCATTGTCGTGAGCGCGCCCGCTGAAGTCCAGCGTGAGCGGATTGCTGCGAGGCTTGGCATGACTCCTGAGAAGTTCGAGGCCATCATCGCCCGGCAATGGCCTGACGCTGTGAAGCGCGAAAAGGCCGACTTCGTTGTGGATACCGGCGTGCCGCTGGAAGACACCTACCGTCAAATCGATGGCGTTTTAGAGCGGATCGCGGAAATGCAGCCGCTGGCTTATCAGCGCTGGGCCGATCTTCACGAAGGCTGACGCCGCGGGCAGAAAGTGCATCGCCGTTTGCAGATGCGTGGAACGCCCGCTTTTTAGTCGTCCGTGAAGTACGCACAAGCCACTGATTAAGCATGGCTTTGTGGTTACCATGGTAGGCGCACCGCCAATAGTCCGGCTTCCGGTGCAGATCGTGATGGTGCAACCCAGAGGCTGTAATCTGCCGAGGCTTAGTCGCTAGCCCTCTTCCGCAATCTTCTCCCTTGCCGCGCTGGACAGGAAAGCGGACCGGGTGAGCCCGCGTGCTGCGGCTGCGTCGTCGATGGCGGCGAGAAGCCACGCGTCCAGCGACAGGTTCGCCTTCACGGCGCGCCCGGTCTCGATCAGTAGCGGCACAATGGCCAAGGCGGCGCCCTCCTTCAAAGCCTCCGCAACATCGGGCTCTTTGGCGATCTCCTCAAAACCCCGCGGGGCAGGCAAGGCCTCGCCATCGGCGAGCGCGTCTTCCGCCCATAGCCGCAACGCCTCCTGCGCGTTGTGCAACAGCTCGTCCACGGTCGCGCCCATGGATGTGCAACCGGGCATGTCGGGCACCCATAGGCCGAAGGCGCCGGGCTTGCCGTCGATGACCACGGCATAACGTGTCTTTGCCTTTGCCATGTTATTTGCTCCATCCGGCCTGTTTGGCGATCTGCCGGGCGACGCCGCGTCATTCTTCGCCACGCTTGAGCCACTGGCTCGGTTCGCTGTGCAAATGGGCTACGGCGACAATGACGGCGCTGTCATCGGTCACGCGGTAAATCAGCCCGTAGGGAAAGCGGTGCAGGCGGCACCTTCGCGTATTGGCGCTCAATTTCTGCCAGGCATGCGGAAAGCTCGCGATGCGTCCTTCGGCGCTTTCGGCCTCGTCCAGAAAACTATCGCCGAGGCCGGCACTTTGCCCGTCGTAATATTCAACCGCCGCGGCCAAATCCGCTTCGGCAGCCCGCGCATAGCGGACCTTCACCCCCGCCGCCGGTTGCGAAGCTCCGCGATCACTTCGGCGGCGTCGCGCGTGGCCATTTCGCCGCTATCGATCATCTGAAGGCGGCACTCCGCCTCCTCGGCCCATAACTGATCGATCCGGGCATCGGGCGCGTCCAGGCTCGCGAGCAGATCCTCGATCAGCTCCGCGCGTTCGGCAAGCGGAAGCTTACGCGCTTCGAGGCTCAAATTTTTGACGCGGTCGCTCATAAATGGCTCCTTGTTGTGAGGAAATCGTAGCACAAGGGCGAGCGGACGGCACGCTGAAAGCGGAGGCTGCCGCTCAACCTAAATCCCGCAGCTGACGCCAGCCGCAGCGTCGTCCCCGCGCAGGCGCGGACCCAGTAAACACTGCGCTATATCAATAGCTTCGGCCGCTGGGATTACTGGATTCCCGCCTTCGAGCGTGTGAA
>JBKQOR010000260.1:0-6453 GCA_052145435.1 Rhodomicrobium sp.
CTTATACCACTCGGGCACCCAATAATGCCCGGCGCGCAAGACGCGGTCGATAGCATGGCAGGCGGTGCGAAGCTCGTCGCGGCTTTTCGCGGCTATGATCTTGTCCATCAGGGCGTCGATAGTGGGATGGGCGATGCCGGAAAGATTATCGCTGCCATCCTGCCCGGCTGCCTCGCTGCTCCAATAATTGCGGATTTCGGGTCCAGGCGTCGGAGGCAGCGTGAGCCGCTCGGTTAGGATGTCGAAGTCGTAGCGCTTCATGCGCTCCTGCTCCTGGGCCGGGTCGACTTTGCGCAGAGAGGCTCTCATGCCCAGTTCGCTGAGCCTTCCGGCGTAAGGGCCGAGAATGCGCTCGCTTACGGGATCGTCGATCAGAAATTCGATATCGAGCGTCTCGCCTTTGGCATTCTTGCGCACGCCGTCTTGAAGCCGCCAGCCTGCATCGTCGAGGAGCTGGGACGCTATGCGGATGCTCGGGCGGTAGCGGCCCGACGCGTCGGTAACCGGCGGCTTGTAGGGTTCTTCGAAGACTTCCGGCGGCAGGATATTCCGGTATGGCTCAAGCAGCTTGAGCTCTTCTGGGCTTGGCGGCCCTTCGGCTTTCAGGTCCGAATTCTCGAAGTAGCTGGCCGTGCGTGTATAGAGACCGTAAAAGAGCGTCTTATTGGTCCACTCGAAGTCGAAAGCGTAATCGAGGGCTTTGCGCACGCGCGCGTCCGCGAATTTCGCGCGGCGTGTATTGATGAACATGCCCTGCGCGCCGGAGGGCCGGCCGTCCGGCAACGTGAGCTTCACGATTCGGCCAGACCGGACCGCTGGAATATCGTACTCCGTCATCCAGCTCTTCGAGGTGAATTCCTCGCGCAAATCGTAGGCTTTCGCCTTGAAGGCTTCGAGGCCTACGGCGCGGTCGCGGTAATATTCGAAGCGGATCTCATCGAAATTGTAGCGCCCGCGATTGACCGGCAGATTGGCGGCCCAATAATCCGGCCGCCGCTTGTAGGTCACAAACGTGCCCGGCCGGAATTCCGAGATTTCGTAAGGCCCCGAGCCAAGCGGCGGATCTAAACTTTCTTTCATGAAATCGTTGGCCGTGTAATAGGCCTTCGAGAAAATGGGTAGCGTCGCGACGATCAGCGGCAGGTCGCGCACATGCTCGCCCTTGAATTGGTATCGAACCGTTTCGGGTCCAGCGGCGGTTGCGCTCACGACATCCCTCAAGGCGCTTTGAAGCCTCGGATGGCCGTTCTTCTTCAGCGTCTCGAAGGTAAAGACAACGTCATCGGCCGTGACAGGCGTGCCGTCGCGGAACCGGGCCTCGGGCCGGAGGAAAAATGTCACCGACATCCTATCGTCAGCCAGCTCGGCGGATGAGGCGGCGAGACTATAAACCGCGTCGGCCTCGTCGGAAGCGCGGACCATGAGCGAGTCGAAAAGCAGGCCAACTCCCTCGGCTGGATCGCCCCGCAAAATAAAGCCGTTGAAGTGGTTGAATGTGTTGATGGAGCTTGTGGGCATGGTCGCCAGCCGGCCGCCCTTTGGCGCGTCTGGGTTGACGTAGTCGAAATGCTTGAAGTCTGCGGGGTATTTCAAGTCGCCGAATGCCGATAGCCCGTGCCGGCGATCTGCGCCGGACGCGTCCGCCGCGGCGGCGCATGTTACAGCGAACGCGGCGAGCAATACCAGGCTTAAGCCCGCGAAGCGCCGCATCATTTCAGGCCGTTCTTCGCCGCGAGCGCCGCGTCGAACCACCACACATCCGGAAAACCGACGGCGATCTTTGGCCCAGGATTCGGCACTCCGAACTTGTTCCAATAGGCGATGCGTTCGTTCGCGGAATGCCATTGAGGAACGATCAAGGCGTTCCATTGCAACACGCGATCGAGCGCGCGGCAGGCCGTCACCAGCGCGTCCCGGTCCGGCGCGAAGATGATCTTATCGACGAGCGCATCCACGGCTGGGTTTTTGATCCCCATTATGTTCCGGCTGCCGGGTTGATCGGCGGCTGCCGAGCTCCAAAAATCGCGCTGCTCATTTCCAGGCGAGTCCGATTGGCCGAACACGCCAACGACGATATCGAAATCGAAAGTGTCCTCTCGCCGCTTTTGCTCGGTGGAATCGACTTGGCGCACGCTGGCGGCAATGCCTAGCCGTTTGAGATTTTCGATATAGGGCAGAATCACGCGCTGGAAGGCTTCCTCGTCGATAAGAAATTCGACCGAGAGTTGCTCTCCGGCGCCATTGATAAGCTTGCCTCCGTCGATTGTGTAGCCCGCTTCCTTCAGAAGGCGCGCCGCTTCGCGAAGGTGTGTCCGGAAGTCTTGAGGTGTGGCGTTGACCGGGTTCTTAAATTCCTCAGTGAAGACCTCGGAAGGTATCTTGTCGCGGAGCGGTTCCAGGAGCGCGAGCTCCGCGGGCGAAGGCAAGCCTTTCGCCGCGAGTTCCTGCCCTTCGAAAAAGCTCGATGTTCTTGTGTACTGGCCGTAAAAGAGGCTTTGGTTGGCCCATTCGAAATCGAAGGCGAGATTGAAGGCGCGCCGCACGCGCACATCCTGGAATTTCGCCCGCCGCAGATTAAACACGAAGCCCTGGGTGGGGCGTGGCCTATCGAGAGCGACCTCACGCTTTACGGCCTTTCCCTCCGCGATGGCGGGAAAATCGTAGGCCGTCGCCCAAGCCTTGGCGCTTCCTTCGGTTCTGAAATCGTATTGACCCGCCTTGAACGCTTCCATAGAGACGCTGCGGTCGCCGTAATATTGGTACTCTATCCTGTCGAAGTTGTCCTGGCCGCGGCGGACTGGGAGGTCTTTGCCCCAATAGTCCGGCACGCGCTCGAAGGCGATCCACTCGCCCGGCCGGAGCGCCGCGATTTTATAGGGCCCGGAGCCGAGCGGCGTTTCTAGCGTCGTTTTTGCGATATCGCGCGGCTTACCGCTCGCGTCCGTTCCGGTCCAGTAATGCTTCGGAAATACGGCCAGTTCGCCGACGATCTGAGGTAACTCGCGGTTTCCTTTCATATCGAAGGTGAACGTCACCTCCCGCTCGCCGGTCTTCTCGCCCTTCACGACGTTATGATAGTATTGAGCGATCTGCGGCTGACGGGGCAGTCCAGTGTCTGGGTCTTTGCCTTTCACCGCCTCCATGCTGAAGATGACGTCCTCGACGGTAATAGGCCGGCCGTCATGCCATTTCGCGCCGTCGCGCAGCTTGAATGTGACGGAGCTGAAATCTGGCGGATAGCTTACCCATTCGCAGATGAGGCAATATTCCGTCGAGCCTTCTTCCTCGGACCGCAGCATCAGCGTGTCCTGGGCGAGCGGCGTTCCACCCAAGATATTGAGGCCGGGCGCGAGGTTTCCGCGAAAAACCGCCGGGTTCAGATTGTCGTAGGTCGCCGCGGATGCGAGCTTGACGGTCCCGCCCTTGGGCGCGTTCGGATTGACATAGCCGAAATTCTGGAATTCGGCTGGATATTTTGGCGTGCGGATGAGCGAAAGCGCGTGACGCCTTTCGGGCTCGGCGCGCACCGGCGCAACGGACGCCAGCGCTAAGAGGGCGATGAAAGCAATTCTGAAGGGGGATGACATTGGCCGGCACCAGTGTGGGTTAATCGCTCCGTGCGAACCTAATGGCGGGCCAGCCTTTGTTCCACTTAAAGATCTTTCATGCTGAAGCGAGGTTAACGGGATGCAGCGGCCGCCACATGCCAAATTCTGGCGCTGTCTGGGGCGCTCGTACACCGCCTGGGAGTGCGGCGTTCTTCTTAAATCGATAGATGCAAAGCTCAGCGTACCGAACTTTGCAAGCATAAGATCGATCGGGTTGCTAAAACGGCGGCTGTAGCCGGCAATTTGAGGAAGGATTACTTCCGTGAATCTGCAGCGCTGGCCATCGTCCGGACTGGCGTGGACGCAATTTGAGACTTGCCGCTCGGATAAAGCGAGTCGATTGCGATGCGCACGCCGCCCATAAAGAGGAGACTGGCAAGCGTTGCTATGGCGACTTTGCTCAAGATATTCATTTCCGTTCCTTCCCCATTTCAATTTTTTGAGCCGTTTAGGGCGTCAGTGCGCCGTCGAGGGCGCGATGGTTTTTGAGTAAATTACGGCAAAGTTCTGCTTACAGAAACCCGCCTCGCTAGCATTAAACTATCTGGAAGGCCTCGTGTCAATATGTCGCGGTTGTTTGTTATTTAACGGAAGGTTACTTCTCCACTGCCGCGACCCGTGTTTTCACCGGCGCACGGTGCATGAGATCGTCGATGCGCGCTTTTTCCTTGCGGAATTCAGTCAGCAACCGGCCTTGAAGCTGGCGGCTGCGGGGGATCTTGATCGATAGCGGGTTTGTGAAGCGGCTATTCACGAGAACTTCGTAGTGCAGATGCGGACCGGTCGATAGGCCGGAATTGCCAAGATAGCCGATAATTTGGCCTTGACGCACTTTCACGCCTTTAGCGACACCTTCCGCGAATCGGAGCATATGGCCGTAAGCCGTTTTGTAGCCATTGGCGTGCCGGATGCGGATATAGTTGCCGTATCCGCCCTCCCGGCCCGCGACCTCGATCGTGCCGTTGCCCGAGGCCATGATAGGCGTGCCGACCGGCGCAGCCCAGTCTACGCCCGAGTGCAAGCGCAAAGTTTTCAGTAGCGGGTGCCTGCGATAGCCAAAACCGGATGTTAGCCGCGCGGCCCTGACGGGCATTCTCATAAGAAATTTTTTAGAGTTGGATCCCTTGTCGTCGTAGTAGTCGACAACGCCGTCTGGAGTGCGGAACCG
Source organism: Rhodomicrobium sp. (assembly GCA_052145435.1). Classification (GTDB taxonomy): domain Bacteria; phylum Pseudomonadota; class Alphaproteobacteria; order Rhizobiales; family Rhodomicrobiaceae; genus Rhodomicrobium. The sequence continues at coordinate 4,777 of JBKQOR010000260.1, forward strand.
GTAATAGCCGTGCGTTTCGCCGCCGATATTCACGGAGGCGTAGAGAAGCTCGCCCGGCCGCTCCGCCCCGCCTTCGTCCTGCAATATGTCGTAGAACAGCTCGAAGCCGTCGCCAGCTTTCACGCGCTGTTTGAAGTCCACGTCGTAGGAATGGATTTTCAGGAACTTCGTGATGAAGTCGTCCGGCAGGCCTTGCACTTTGCCGGCGCGATAGGTGCTGAGATAAACGCTTGCGCGCTCGCCTGTATTTTCATCCGAGTCCGACTCCGGCTGAACCGGTTTATCGTTCGCAACGTATCCGCCTTCGCTGCTGTGCGCCAATGTGACCTCCGGCGCGTTCTGATAGAACAGGCTGATTTTGGCGACGTCGAGCGAGCCTTCCTCGACCGATGAGGGGGTTAGCGCGAGCCTAAGCTCCTCGCCCGCTCGCAGCTTTTTCGTTTTGGTAACCTTTGCGACCGCTTCGGCGACAAGGCCCGACTGCACAGCGTCGACACCCGTGCCCTTGATGAGAACCTCTAACGACTCGCCGCCTCTGGCAACGATCGTACGCCGGTCGAATGCGTCGGCGTTCTCTTCGTCGTCCGACTTTTTATACAGGATCGTTGTGTTTTTCTCCGGCTTGGCCGCGGCTAGTCCCGCACTCTCGATTTCCGATTTTGCATCCTGCGCGCCAGTTTCCGATAAGCTCGCCTCGCTTTCGGCGTACACGGCATCCGCTTCGGCCGCGAGTTTCTCGGCCTCGCTGTCGGAGAGTTCTTGATTGTCCTCGGCGGGAAGGAAGCCGCCAGGCACCTCAATAACGCGCACGGAAATGCGTGGATCGGAGGTCAATTCGCCGCCGGACTGATCTTTCCTCGCTATAGGCGTGTCGTTGCCGAAAAGGTCGATAGGATTGAAAGCCGGCACTGCGATCTCTTCCTCGGGCCGCTCCGTTGCGAGTGTGGCTACGAGCCTTCCGTAAGGCTTCGTTGTAATGAAATCCCGGGTGCCGCGGCGCTGTTCAATCCGGTCGTAAATAAGGTTCCGCGTGGTCAAACCTTTGGAGGAAACGACAAGCCTGTCAGATTTCAACCCCACCAAGATCGACTTGCCGGCGGCAGGCTTGCTCGCATTGCGAGGCCTAAGCGCCACTTCCTTCACGCGGTGCACGGCTCCAAGCCAGCTACCGCCGCCCTCGGTGTGCATCGATGCATAAATGACTACGCCGATGATCGTGAGCCCCGAGACCGCGACTATAATTGTGGAAACGAACCACTTGAGCTGCATCACGACGCGCCGAGGGCCGAGCTCGCTCAGATAGATGGAGGGCTCCTTGCGGCCGCCCTTCGAAATGGCGCGCGTTTGCTGCACACGTACGAGATCCGTCCCTCGCCGGCGGGATTCTCCGCGGTCAGTACGATCGAGCAAGCTCAAGTCTCCATTAGCCCCATTCCCGGCCATACACTTGCGCCACTGTTGGGGCGAAGATTGGGCGAACTGGGTGGGTGCACGACGATTTGAGGAAGCGGCTTTCGCGGCACGCGCTTATCCCAGCAACCTTGCGCGAAGCTAAGCAGACTCCCCGAACTTGACCAACGAATCGCGGCTGTGATTCCATCTTCGCACTGATTCGCGAGGGCGGGATATGGCGGGCAAATCTCCGGTGACGGCAAGCGAGGAGCAGAAGGCGGCGCT
>JBKQOR010000261.1:0-4900 GCA_052145435.1 Rhodomicrobium sp.
CCGGCAAGAACTTCAAAGACCTGAAGCTTAACAGCACCGCGAACGTGACGTTCCAGGTTGGCGCCGACTACCATCTCGCCGGCAACTGGTTCGCCAACGTCGACCTCAAATATATGGTGCTTGGCACAGACTTCAGCACCCATGTGGGTTCCACGCTGATCACCGGCCATGCCGACATCGATCCGATCATCGTCGGCGCAGGCATCGGCTACCGCTTCGGCAGCTATACGCCTCTGAAGTAGTCCTTAGAAACATCCCATCGGAAAAGCGCGGCCCGACGCCGCGCTTTTTTTATGCCCGCTGGGGTGCGGGATGCGCCATCGCCGGGGCCCCTCTCCCGTCAATCGCCGGCCAACGTCGTTTCTGAGCTGCAAATCACGCGCTGTTGCGCCCTATAGTAAGTAGATCGCCCCCTAAACCGGCGAGCCGCGACCCCAGGAAGATCGCTTTGCGAGCCCCGGCTCGGAGGCCGGGGTAAACTCGGGGAAGCAATCCGACAGAATTAGGCCTCTGAATATTTGAATGGATCGCCACAGCGGCCGAGCCTGCCCGCGGCTTGATCGGGGGCCGCTTCGCGATGATGTTGCGGCCGATTTAGGCACGATGCCCTGGTTCGCCTTTTAACGAGGCTGCTCCCTCACGCCTGATTATGGGCAAAAAGCCTGGGTGCGAAGCGCGTCTGTTGCCGCCGTGCCACAGCCGCGGCTTTAGACTAGCTCTTCGGTTTTGCAGGCCCCTTCTTGCCCGCAGGGGCTGCAGGCTGGGCAGGCGCTGCCGCAGCCTGAGCGTTGGGGTTCGGCACCGCATCGACCCCAAGACCGGCCAGGCGCCAGTTGCCATCCAACTGCAAAAACATCAGCTCGAAATGGATCATCAAGGGCTGCGTCGGGAAATCGCCAACGAGCACCAGCTCGCCATTCTTATTCAACTCGGGATTCTTGCTCAGGTTGGGAGTAGCCAAGATAGCCGGGCTTAGGTCGATTTTCCGGGCTCTCAGGTTTGCGAAAGCCGCCGTGAGGGCAGCTTGATCGAATCTCTCACGAAAAATAGGAGTCCCCATGTCCCGGAGAACTGAATAGTTCCCCGTGACGTTCGCCTGATGAAGCGCCAGCACCGTTCCTTTGATCAAAAGAACAAGAGTGACGGTGCTCATCGTCATCTGCTCCTGCTTTGGCTGAGCGGTCGCGGCCTTGGGCTGCTGAGCTGCGGCAGGCTGAATACCGAGGAACAAGACGCACGCAAAGGCTGCGCGCGAGAGGAGAAGCATCGCATCACCCAAAACGCAAAAGGGCCTAAAGACAGGCAACCCTAATAGCCATGTTTCGATGAGGTCAAGCTTCATTTCTCGACCGGGCTCACTGTTACCATCCGGGTATCGGAAGCCTTCTGCAACCCAGCGGACAAAAGCGCAGAGTCGCCGCAGAAGCCACGAATTTGCGCCTATTTCGCCGTATCCGCCCCTTGCCGGTGCCTTCATTCTTGCGTATTTCTTCATAACTAGATACTGATGAGCAAGAAAGGTACAGCAGCGCCGAACATTCTATCTGCAGCGATGCATAAACAGTCTAGCGGGTTTACCATTGTGTACTGGTAACTAGCACGGGCGTTGTCGTATAATTTGTGTAACGGAACCCATAATGACTATTTCTCCGGAGCTTTGCAGGGCAGCGCGCGGATTGCTGGGATGGTCCCAACAAGAGCTTGCAACCAGGGCTCAGGTCGCGCGAAAGACTGTCGCCGACTTCGAGCTGAGCCAGGTCACACCGCATCCCCGGACGCTTCGCGACGTCGTCGCGGCCTTGGAAGCTGCCGGAGTCGAGTTTCTGCCGGCCGAGGAAAATATCTCCAGAGGCGGCCTGCGCATAAGGTGGAACGGCCCCGGAAGCGGCAGTTGATCCGCCTACGCCTTTTCGCCGGGACAATTGCAGCACCGCCGCCGCAAACGGACCGCGCTTAATCGCTAGCCAAAATGGGAGCCTTGTGAGGCGCAGGAAGCGGCACCGGCCGGTGCGTATCTGGTCCACGGACGCCGGCCGGGATGCGTCCTCATGCATAGCAAAATACGCCCAGTTTAGACTATGCATAACGATTGTATATAACGCTTAGCGTTTTGGTAATTAGGGAACAATATGAGGTACGCTCCAGCGTTACACTTGTACGCTCATGGATTGCGGGAGCGCCAACTCTGCGGCGCCTTTCCCGGCCTGGAGGCAGCCGGCGCGGTGCTTGCGACGGAAATATGGCGAAAACTGCCAGGGAGACCAGTCATGCGGAACGATTTTAATCCCGGCGATCGGATTTATTACATCCCAAAGTTCGACAAAGGAAGCACTAGATACCTCCCGGTCACCGCTGTGCGATTTTCTCTCGTTCCGCCGCTCCTTATCTTCGGCGAGAATATCGTTATCCAGCCCAAAAAGAAGAAAAACGGAAATATCGCCAAGGACAGCATCGGCAGCTTCTGGGTTTCCAAGGAAGCGTACGAAGCTCACCAGGCCCGTCTTTCCCAATACATTTGGCAGCGCCTGCCCGCTGTGTGTGGCGCTACGCTGCGAAAAATTTGGCAAGGCATGTTTTGGCGCAGCCGGAGACCCGCCTAGAAATGGCAGGACCCTCTCGTACCGTAAGCACCAAAGCTACGTCTACCATTATCCTCCTTGCATATATAGATGCAGAAGTGCAACGAGGGTACGCTAAGTGTATACATATCCTTCCTGGGCGATACCCAAACCGGGAGAAAAACGCTATCCTCGCCTTTAGCATAATTTAATACTCTAATTACGTGTGGGGACACATAATGGGTATTTCTCCTGAGCTCTGCAGAGCTGCGCGCGGATTGTTGGGATGGTCCCAGCAGGAGCTTGCAACCCGGGCTCAAGTCGCTCGCAAGACCATTGCCGACTTCGAGCTGAGCCAAGTCAACCCTCAGCCGCGAACGCTTCGGGACGTCGTTGCAGCCTTGGAGGCCGCCGGCGTCGAATTCCTGCCGGCGATGGAAAACATATCGCGGGGCGGCGTGCGCATAAAGTGGAACGGTGCCGGACGAGGTAAGGCGCGCTAGTTCTTTGGATCGCAACCCAAGCGGCCGCCGCCTCACGCCTTATATCTTTTCCCCTTTGTTCAAAATTGCGCGAGCGGATTGATTCCGCCGCCGCCTCTTCCCAATAAGCGGATAGAAAGTGAGGCGAGGCGGAGATGGCGGGAACCCCGGACAACCATGCGGGCACGAAAGAAGTCGCGCTTGCCCTTCAGGGCGGCGGCACGCACGGCGCCTTCACCTGGGGTGTGCTCGACAGGCTGCTCGAGGACGGCCGGGTGACCTTCGAGGCCATCAGCGGTACAAGCGCCGGCGCCATGAACGCGGTCGTCGTGGCCGACGGTCTCATGCTCGATGGCAGCCGCGGCGCGCGGGAGAAGCTGCGCCAGTTTTGGCGCGCATTAAGTAGCGGGGCGAAATTCACTCCCGTTCAGCGCGCGCCCCTGGATATGTTGACGGGAAATTGGACGCTGGACACCTCGCCCGGCTATAACTTCTTCGATTGGCTCAGCAAATTCGCAAGCCCCTACGAACTCAATCCGCTCAATCTCAATCCGCTTAGGGACCTGATTACCGAAACCGTCGATTTCGAACGCGTGCAGGCCTGCGAGAAGCCGCTTGTCTTTATATCTTGCACGAATGTTGAGACCGGCCGCGTGAAGGTGTTCCAGCGCGGCACGATCTCGCCCGATGTCGTCATGGCATCGGCTTGCCTTCCCTACCTTTTCCAAGCTGTCGAGATCGATGGCGTACCCTACTGGGACGGCGGCTATATGGGCAACCCGGTGCTTTTTCCGTTCCACGAAAGCACAAAGACACACGATTACGTCATCGTGCAGATCAATCCTGTTTTTCGCGAGGGCACGCCCAAGACCGCGCGCGAAATTGAGAACCGCGTGAGCGAGATCAGCTTCAATTCAAGCCTTCTGCTGGAGCTGCGCTCCATCGACTTCGCGCGCCGTCTGATAGACGAAGGCAAGCTCGATCCCAAGCTTTATAAGCGCGTGAACGTCCACATCATTTCGAACGACAGCGTGCTGGTTCCGCTCGGCGCATCGAGCAAGTTCAACGCCGAATGGGCGTTTCTCGAATATCTGTTCGAGGCAGGCCGCTCCACCGCCAGCGCCTGGCTCGACAAGGCTTACCCGATGCTCGGCGTTATGCCGACGGCCAATGTCCGCGAGATGTATCAGGGCGATGGGCTCGATCCCGAGCCGCGCCGCTCCGCCGATTGATATCCCGATGGGCGCTTTTCCGCTGCTGCACCGTTAACGATTGCCGCGAAAAACCATCGCTTCTCTCCCCCGCTTCCGTGATGCGGCAATCGTAAGCGATGGCGCCTTGCGAAAGCGTTAAGCGGGCTAAGCCGCTGATTGTGCGCCAGACTCCCCGCTTGCCGGCCGGATGGTGCCGAAGGTGCAAAAGCGTGGCGCGCAATCCCTGATTACAGTTTGTGGTTAACGCACGCAACAATCCAGGGCTATGCAGTTGACTCCCGTGCCTACAACATCTTGGGCTACGTTTTCGGCGCACGCGACACCACCAAGTCGAGTCAAGTCCATGAGGCGGTGGGGTTTTTCGTATGGGCGGTAGGTCCGACGCCTAACACCATATCTGGTATCCATGGGAGTCAACTGCATAGCCCTGCAACAATCTATATTTAACGGACTTTTTGAATGGCGCTGTTTACAACTACTGTTGATTCTCTTATGTTCTCGTTATGTTCTGACTTAAGGGGGGGGGCGCATGGACTGTCTGAAATTTCAGCAGCTGATAGCGGTGCTAGGCGAACTGAACGAGGATCAGCGCCAAGCTGTGGCCGCCATTGTTTCCGGCCATGGGGAACTGGCCGAAGTAACCTCA
>JBKQOR010000262.1:0-7680 GCA_052145435.1 Rhodomicrobium sp.
CGTGGCGGAAATCCGAGAACAGGTCCTGGACGATCTTCTCTTTCGAGGGGTAATGGTAATGCAGATTGCCGTGACTGATGCCGACATCCGCGGCGATTGCCGAGGCGGTTACGCTTGGCTCGCCAAAACGGTTGAAAAGCATCAGGGCCGTCTCGGCGATGCGCTTGGCCGTCTGCCGCTTCGGTTTGTGCTCGATAAGTCCGGCGCCTCTTTTCATGCACCCCCAAATGCAGGACCTTCCAGCCCCGATCGAGCGAATCGCCCCTCATCCTGCCCTTCTCCCCATGGGAGAAGGGACGCTGCTGTAACCGCTGCGGCATCGTCCCCTCTCCCGGTGGGAGAGGGACAGGGTGAGGGGTGGAACGCTCGATCATGGCTAGATCTCGCAACGGGCTGAACAAGCCCTAATTTAGCGCCCATGGGTCCTACGCCGTCTCTTCCGGGATGCGGAGCAGCGGTTCGAGCCGCCCCAAGGTCTCGGTCAGCGTGTGCAAGGTTGTTTCGAGGCTTGGACCGTCGCCGGGAAGACGCGCGAGAAGCGTGCGGCTCCGGTCTCTCAGCACCGCCTCGTCGAGGACAAGGCCGTGGCGCGCCAAGACAGGCTTGAGAGCGCCAGCCCGGCGCAGCAAATCCGCGCGCGTCTGCCGATAGGCGTGCTCGCAAAGCCGGCGCCTGTCCGCATAGCTGAAAATATTGGCGAAGAACATCTCGCGGTCGTCGCGCCGCGGTTCGATAAGAACGATATCGGCATCGGGATAGGCGTGCCGGTAGCGCTCCATTCCGACTTTCATCCGCGAGTGGATGAGCGAGCGGAATGTTTGCGAAAGCACGGTGACAAGCCCGCCATTGCCAAGGTTCGCGGCATCGTTGGGCTGGGCCGGAGTATCGGCCTTGAACGGTACTAGCGGATTGATGGCGAACAGCAGCTTGACCCCTTCCTTAAGCGCCGCCGAAGCATTGAGCGTCCTTTGCAGCGCGCCGTCCACATAGTGCCGGCCATTGATCTCGACGGGCGGGAAAAGTCCGGGCAGCGCCGCACTGGCCTGCACCGCGCGCGAAATTGGCACATCGTCCCAGCCAGGTGCGCCGAAAACCACAAGTTCGCAGGTATCGAGATCGGTCGCGACGATAAAAAGCTTGCCGCGCAGCTTGCGGAAATCGTCCGGATAGCCGCGCGACTGGGCAAGTTTCTGTAAGTAAGCCTGCAGCGGAGCGCTATCGAAAATGCCAGCCGGCAAAGCTTGCACCAAGCCTTGGAAGGAAGCGGCCGCGTTTCTTTTCCAGCCGCCGCGCAGATAATCCGCGAAACCGGACTTGAGCAAGCGCGGGAGCGAGGCGATGCGCCGCCCATACTCGCGGAAAGCAGGTCTCAAGAGAACTTCGGGCTCGAAGGGATCATCGGCCTTGTCAGACTCGATGAACATGCGGTGCATCGCGCGCGGGGACAAGCCATTGGCAAGCCCGGAGGCGAAGAAGGCCCCCGAGCTGACGCCGACAAAAACGCTGCAATCCGTAAGCCGGAATCCCCTCAGCGCCTCGTCGAGTGCGACAAGCGCGCCGACCTCGTAAATCCCTCCCAACGGACCGCCGCCTGCAAGTGCTACTCCCACCGGCAGGCGGCTTTTTAGCGATTCCATTTCAGGCATGGCGAACCCAAGCCCTTGTTATGCGTGAGTGCGTGCCGGTGCCTTCTTGGCCACTGCCTCGGTCTTATGCTTGACGCCGCCGTCTTCCAGGGAATGCGACAGCTTGGTGGTAGCCTTCGTCAGCTCCTCGACGCGCTTCGCAAGCATATCGATGTCGTGCTTCGTCGGCACATTGAGGCTCGTCAGCGCGCGTGCGACGCGGTCTACGAAGACTTGCTCAAGCTTATCCCAGGTTCCGGTCGCCTTCGACCGCACATCCGAAATCGCTTCCTGTGCGGATTTCGAGGCGCGGCCCTGCACAGATTCGCCTTCCTTCACGAGGGCCTCGAACAGCTTTCCGCCTTCATCTTGGGCTTTGGAAAACGCACCGAGCCCGGCGAGCCAAATATTCGTTGCGGAGTCCCTGATCGTCGCGACAAGGTGGCTCTCGCTGCCTTCTCCGGCAAGTTCATGCAGTTTCTTGACCATCTTCTGCTCCCTTTCCTCTCTCGATTGGCGAGCTTTCTTCTTATGGGTTACTTATATTCCAAAATGCAGGCCGGCATGGTTGATCTTAGTCAAAAACTTTTAGACGGCGCCGACTAATCATCCGTGCTGGACGAAAGCAGCGGAAACAGCTCTGCTCAAGGAGAACTGGCATGATCTACTTCGTCACGGGCGCGAGCGGTTTTATCGGCAAGCGGCTGGTCCGGACGCTTTTGTCGCGAAGTCAAACCACCGTCTACTTCTTGATGCGCGATTCCTCGCCAAGCCGCATAGAGGCGCTGCGCAAATATTGGCATGTCAGCGCCAAGCGCGCCATCCCCTTGAAGGGCGACATCGGTAAACCGGGGCTTGGACTTTCCAAGGAGGACATCAACACGCTCAAAGGCCGCACCGCTCACTTGTTCCACCTGGCGGCGATTTACGACTTGAAAGCCGATCCCGAACGGGAAATGGCGACAAACATCGAAGGCACGCGCAATGCCGTCCGCCTCGCGGAGACGATTGGGGCGGGCCGCTTCCATCACTTCAGCTCGATCGCGGCCGCGGGGCTGTACGAAGGCACCTTCCGGGAGGACATGTTCGAGGAGGCCCGCCACTACGAGCATCCCTATTTTGCGAGCAAGCACGAGTCCGAGGGCGTGGTGCGGCGTGAATGCACCGTGCCATGGCGGATTTACCGGCCGGGAATCGTGGTCGGCGACTCCCAAACGGGTGAGATGGATAAGATCGACGGCCCCTATTACTTCTTCAGCTTGATTAAGCGGGTCCGGGCGGTTCTGCCGCCATGGATGCCGATGGTGGGGATCGAAGGCGGGCGCATCAACCTCGTTCCGGTCGACTTCGTCGTGGCCGCCGTCAATCATATCGCTCATGCGAGCGGACAGGATGGAAAATGCTTCCATCTGACCGACCCGCATCCCTACCGGGTGGGCGACACGCTCAACATGTTCGCCAAAGCCAGCAACGCGCCAGAAATCAGCATGCGGCTCAATGTGGGGCTGTTGCGCCTGCTGCCCGCGCCGCTGATGAAGGGCCTCGCGTCGCTTCCCGTGCTGAAACGGCTTCGCGCTGCGATCTTGCGCGATCTCGATCTTCCCGACAGCATCTTCACCTTTGCGAGCTATCCGACGCGTTTCGACAACCGCGAGGCGCAGGCCCTTCTGGAGCCGGCCGGTATCCGCGTGCCGCGCCTCGAAGACTATGCCTGGAAACTTTGGGACTATTGGGAGCGCCATCTCGATCCGGACCTCGTTACGCCCAAGACACTCCGCGCCCAAGTCCAAGGCAAGGTCGTGCTCATCACCGGCGGCTCATCGGGCATAGGCAGGGCCGCTGCCTTGAGGCTCGCGGAGGCGGGCGCTATAACGCTGATCGCGGCGCGCGATCCGATGAAGCTTGAAGACGCTAAGAAAGAGGCTGCCGGCCGGGGGCTCGATTTCTTTACCTACGCGGCCGATATCGCAGATCCCGATCAATGCGCCGGGCTTGCAGGCAAAGTGCTGGAAGAGCATGGCGGCGTCGACATTCTTATCAACAATGCCGGCCGGTCGATCCGCCGCGGCATCGCCGAATCCATCGATCGCATGCACGATTTCGAGCGCACGATGCAGCTCAACTATTTCGGAGCCGTGCGGCTGACCTTGGCGCTCCTTCCGCAGATGAGCCGGAAGGGCCAGGGCCATGTCATCAACGTTTCGTCCATCGGCGTGCTGACGAGCGCGCCGCGCTTTTCCGCCTATGTCGCCTCGAAGGCCGCGCTCGAAGCCTGGACGCGCTGCGCGGCGGCGGAATATTACGAGCGGGGCGTCAATTTCTCAGTCATCAACTTCCCTCTCGTGCGCACGCCCATGATTTCGCCGACAAAGATCTACGATCAGGCGCAGGTGCTGACGCCGGAGCAGGCCGCCGGGCTGATCGCAGAAGCCATCGTGAACCGGCCGGCGCGCGTTGCCACCGGGCTCGGGCAGTTCGGGCTCATGGTCCAGGCCACCGCGCCGCGCCTCGGGCTGATCGTGAACAGCGTGCTGTTCCAGGTTTTCCCCGAGACGGCTGTGAAAAAGGGCGATGGCGCCGCGGCGGAGTACCAGCTCACCCCGGATCAGGCCGCCTTCTCGCACCTGTTTCCGGGCATTCATGTATGATTTCCCACCTCCGGCTTGACCTGTTTTAGCGAACCGAGCTGGGCGGCGGGCGGTCGCGGGGGGCATTCCGCTCCTGGTAACAAAGTGGCAACGCCAGCAACGGTATACATAGGCTGCTAACCACAACCATTAAAACTTGTGAGCGCAAAAAATTGGCCATGAACGAGCAACAACATTCACTTGAGGCGGCTAGGGAAGACATTTTGGTGAATATCGAAAACAGTCTGGCCGCGTTTTTTGAGGCGGAGGAACGACGCATCAAAGGAAGATTGCTGCGGAATCTCAATCACAAAGAAAGTGCAGACGCACAACGGTATGTGCGAGAAATTCTGTTTGATATACGCCTAAACGCATCGGTTAAGATTTCCAAGAAAATCATGAGTTTGCGTGCAAAACAAGCCGGCCCTGCCCGGGGGGGAGACTAACCGGTCAAGCCGGCCAGAATTCAGAAGCTTCCAAACGGATCGGCGCCGGAAAAGCCAGCGCGCCGCTCGCCGTTGCCTGCGAGAACCGGGGGCACTCGCTGGCAATATTGGGTCGAAAGCAGAAGAGTGAGTATATTCTTGTGCCTTGACCCTTAAACCTAAAAAAAGCAGTTGCGCCCGTTCCAGCAGCGAAACCTCGCGCCAAAACAGCGCGGGAGCTGCCGGCCGCTTGTCACCCGCTGGGTGAGGCCCAATCGCCTCTAATTGTCATTCCCGCGAAGGAGCGTGTGAAAAAATCGAAATGCGAAGCCATCGTATAAGCTACGAACGTCATTCCCGCGAAGGCGGGAATCCATTTATCGTGCTGGAACCAGCTATTAGCATGGGTCCCCGCCTGCGCGGGGACGACGCTGCGGAGCGGTCAAGACTTATGGCTGCTGGTATTATAATATGTCGCGTCGCTGATGCCGTATTTGCCGGGGATAAGTATCTACCTGAACCTGAACCACAGGAAGGCGGCATGCAGATGGAGGGTATCCTTCGGTGACGGCCGCAAAAATTGCGGAGACAGAACCGCTCCCCGAAAGGCACGGAGCCGCCTCGAATGCCCAATGGATTTAGAGGGCGGTAAACAGGGGTGAGAGACTCATTACTCCCAGAGCCAATCCGAAGACCATCCCGAAAAGGAAACTTTGAAACATCAGCCCTCCCTAAAACAGCGCCTGCACCGCGACACATAACCGATATTATACTTCTTTAGCGACACTCAAATGACAAAGCGAACAGAGGCCATGCCAGCGCTGTCGTTGCAAACTTGACCAGGCTATGCCGTGGCGGCGGCGGCGACTAGATTCTAGGAGGAGACTCCCAAGCGCACGGCCGGGAACCTGCCATGCGCGCCGAAATAGACGTCAAGTTCGGCGGCGTCGAGGGCGACTTCGCTGCGCGGCAGAAGATCCAGAACCTCGTCGGCAACTTGTTCCGGGGGCAGCCACTCTGGAGCGCTAAAGCGGTTCGGACGGCGCTCAATCGTCGAGAGTGCTGCAATCCGGTCCGTATGCGATCCGCCGAAGCAATAGACCGCATCGGGATTTGTCAGCTCACCCGCAACGGTGAAGACCGTTGCCCTTTTCCAGGCCATGAACTTTGAAACTTTATGCAAATCCCTCATGCATTCCAACGGATCGTCCGCAAGCGGCATGGAAATCCAAAAATCGCCTTCGGGCGTCATGACATGGAACTGCGGGTCCATCCCGCCTTCACCGTCGCTCACACAGATGCGCTTCTGCGCCCGCATAAGGCCGGCAAGCACAATACCCTTGAGTTTCAGAAATCCAGCCATCGTAGCCACCCAACGCCGCGCTTTCGGTAGGTCCGTGCAATCAAAGCGCTAGCACGGTTTCAAAAGCATTAAGCCGCGCAGGCCTCGGAGAAGATGCCGGGGATCGAGCCGTCCGATGCCGAATCCCGTTGAAAGCTTCGCTGGCCGTTGTTGTCATCCGGAATCCGGCTGAATAGTTCACAGCGCCCTTAAAGATCCCGGATACGGCGCGAAGAGCGCCGTTCCGGAACTTGATTACCCCGATGTTTCCGCTGTGGCGTTTGAGTGTCCGGCTTAAGCACTTCCGGGGCGTCATTCCCGCGATTACATTGATAGTCTGAATGGGCGCCATCGAAATAGCGTCAACGACGCAAACACGGCGTTCGCAAGAAGCAGACGCTTGAACGCACGACTCAGGTATAAGACGGGAGAAATGGATTCCCGCCTTCGCGGGAATGGCGGTTGCGCGCCTTGCAATGCTTCGGCAATCGATTTATTCACACGCTCCTTCGCGGGAATGACACCGCACGTGCCAATAGTGGCATTGCGATCCTGGAGGCTTGCAAGGGATAACGCGAAGCCAGATTGTCTCACCCCGGATGAACGGCGCGCAAAGCGTCGGCCCCTGCGCGGCGTCCTACCGCGCGGAGCACCGCACCCGCGATTGCCCTTCCGCGAGCATCCGTCCCCCGCCATTGAGCATCCCGGCCCCTCGGATCGATCTCGATCAACTTCACGCCCGCCGGAACAGCCGTATCGTCCCGGGCTATGCCCCGGAGGATGCCATCCATCGGCGCCGCAAAAATGCTATTGCCTAGATGTCCGAGCGGAAAGCCCTTGAAAATGCGCTGTCCCACCGAAAGTGCTGTCCGCCAGCGGCCGGCGGACGTAGAGTAAACAAAGCGCTCTGCGCCTACGTTGCCCAGCTTGCGCGCAACACCATCCGCTTGCCGGGTGGCACCCTCATCGACGATAGTGCCTACATGCGCAGGCCAGGTCTCGATGGCAAAATCGCAGTTTCCGCCCGCCACGAAACCGGGTCCTAGGCCAATCGTTACCTGCGCCAAGCTGCGCAGGTCGGGCATGATGCGTCTTTTCTGCATCCGCGCGTCGGCGAGCACGGCGATTGGGCCCATCACCAAAAGATCGCATAGCTCAAGCGGCGTTATCGCGAGCTGTTCGTTGCCCAGAACCTCCCGCTTCAAATCGATCAACCGCTCGGCACAAATAGCAGTGTAGCCATCTACCGGAGCAGCGTCGCCGAAAAGCGCATCGTGAAAGGCCATTCCGCGCCGGATGACCGGGGGGTTGGGATCGTGCGAGAGTACGGTTCCGTAACCGTTCCTGTGCAGGGCGATCGCTACGGCCGACGCAATTTCGTTCGTGCCGAGCACGAGAGCGGCAGGCCGGCCGGCGTCTTTATGCCGGCGCGTTAAAGTAGTGTCGATCATAGGGGCTCCAAAAGGTGCTGCGCAGGCGCTGCAATTCGGAGGCCAAATTGCGCTTTGTGGAAGCGGCGGCGGGCTAGCGAAAACTTAGAACCTGACTCAAAAGCTACCTCCGCGCGAGTCTTCTGATTCCGAGCTGGATTGCGGCCAGCGAGACAAAGGCCGTAAGGGTCTCGGCGAGGTTTTCATAATCCTTGGCGAGGCGGCGATTCC
>JBKQOR010000263.1:0-13241 GCA_052145435.1 Rhodomicrobium sp.
GTTCCTGCGCTATCAAGCTCGAAATTTCCTCCGTCCACCCCTCAACGCTCGACCGGATCTACGAGCTCACACAGCGGACCAACCAGCTCAATGTTACGGGCGCTCGTTTCACACGCGATGAAGTGGCACGCATCGCGAGCGGTACCGGCGGACGGGCGGGATACGTCTTGCGCTGCGCCGATGCATTTGGCGATTATGGCATCATCGGCTTTTGCGTCTTGAACGAGGCCGCGGCAGAGATCGACGCTTTCTTCATGAGCTGCCGCGTCCAGCGCAAGAGGGTCGAGCACGCATTCTTCGCTTGGTTGGGCGCCATGCTGAAGGATAAAGGGGCCAAATATTTGCGCGTGAAGTATCGCCGCACAGCCAAGAACCAAGCCTCTGTGCGGCTCTTTGAAGAGCTTGGTTTCGGCTTGCAGCTTTCTGCCGAAGGCGAAGGCGTGTTCGAGCGGCCACTCGCCGCGCAATGGATCGATTCCGACATCGTCAAGGTAGAAACAGCCGGTGCTGAGAGTTTGCGGGTTGAGGGGGTCTCTTGACCGGCGGCCCGGCGACCCTCTGCTGAACCGCTCAAACCTGCTTAAGCGGTATTCCGGCGTCCACTGTCAGAACGGTTCCCGTGATATTCCGGGCCCTCTCGCCCAACGGTTCTGTAGGGTCAACCTCGCGAGGGTTGCATTAGGCCGGGTGCCGACATTGCGTCCTGGAACGGATACTTCTGCTGTTGCGGGAACCTCAGCCATTCCAAGTCGCTCCGATAACGCGAAAGGCGCTGAGTAGCCATTTTATGAACGCTTTGGGGAAAAGTGGTGCATAATGGTCGGTAGCCCATAAAGTGCCATCCCGTCGGCTTCCACTATCATGCCGACCGTTACGGTCGGCCATTCGGGATTCAAGAGCATATGGCAAGGAAAGCTGCGGCGGCGAAAATAACGATACCCGCCCCGCTCATTGAGGCGGTCAAGGTCCGACGAGCAATACCGTTTCTTGGTGCCGGCGCCTCCAAAGAGGCCAAGAACGCCGCTGGTAAAACTCCGCCCGACGCTGACCAGCTTCGAGACCTTCTCGCGAAGCGCTTCTTTGATCGCGAAATAAAAAATCGCGACGTCATGGCCGTCGCTGAGATGGCCATCGAAGCCAGTGGAGGTCAATCGCAGGTCTTCGAAGTTGTTCGTCAGGCGTTCGAAGGCTTTGAGCCCAGTCCGGCTCATCGTCTTCTCAGTGAATTTAATTGGCGGATGATTGCTACAACAAACTACGACCTACTTCTAGAGCGCGCTTATGTAAACTCGAAGCAACGATGTCAAACTCTCGTCCGTTTTGTTAAGGATGACGAGCCGATAGAGGAGAAATTGCAGGCGGTTCAGAATCCGGTGCAATTCTTGAAGCTGCACGGGTGCCTCGATCATTTGCATGACAGCGACATTCCCCTGGTGCTGTCTCGCGAACAATACTCGACATATTCCGCCAATCGGACTCGCCTGTTCGGTCGCCTGAAGGATCTTGCCCGCGAGTCGACGATTATATTCATAGGGTATCGGCTCGATGATCCGCACGTTCGAGAGCTGATTTATGCTCTCTCCGGCAACAAGCGTCCGCGCTGGTACATCGTCACTCCCGACGCTGAAGACTTTGATATCGATTTCTGGGGCACCAAGAATATAGGCGTGCTGAAATGTCGATTTGCGGAGTTCATGAATGGCCTAGATGCAGTGGTGCCGCCGCTATTTAGATCGTTAACCCCATCCGACGCGGTTATAGAATTCCCAATACGAAAGTTTTATTCGGTCAGGTCCGAGGAGAGCAATACTATAAAGCAAGCGCTGAATCGAGATCTTACGTTTATTCACTCCGGAATACCGTTTGTCGACCAGTCACCGAAATTGTTTTATGAAGGTTACGATACCGGGTGGGGCGGAATAATTCGAAGGCTAGATGTCCGTAGAAAGGTCGAAGATGATCTCCTCTACAAGGCGTTGCTTGAGAATGAAAAGCCGACAGGGCCGACTCTTTTGATGCTGCGGGGCGCTGCAGGCGCTGGTAAAACGATTGCGCTAAAGCGCACTGCCCTTGAGGCAGCGACAGCATCCAACGCTTTGGTCCTGTGGCTCGAAGAAAGCGGCGCTTTGAATCCCCAGGTGTTTATCGAGCTTCACGAGCTTTGCAAACTCACATTATATCTTTTCGTCGATCAAGTAGCGTTGCAGATTGACAAGCTGCACCCATTGCTGAAAGCGGCAAGAGCGAAATCCATACCACTCGTAGTCGTGGGCGCAGAACGCGATTCCGATTGGAACACTTACTGCTCCGCTCTTGAGAATGATTTCACCCCTCATTTTATCCGCGTGGGGAACTTATCACGAGCTGAAGTCGAAGGGCTTCTCGACCTCCTTGAACGGCATGGCTGTTTGGGGCTTCTCAAGGGTAAGCCACGCTCTGAACAGATCAACGCATTTATGGAAAAGGAGCAGGCTGACCGACAACTGCTGGTGGCCCTCCACGAGCTGACGCGCGGAAAGCCGTTCGAAGAAATCGTCCTTCACGAGCACCAACGTGTTCATCCCGAGCAAGCGCGACAGCTTTATCTTGATATCGCGACAATGCATCAATTCTCAGTGAAGATAAGAGCTGGAACAATCTCACGCATCTCTGGTATCGATTTCGAGGACTATAAGGACCACTTTTTCGCGCCGCTTCAAGATATTGTCAAGATTGAGCAGGATCAATACTCTGGCGACTATTGCTATAAGACTCGGCACTCAAGGGTAGCCGCCATCGTATTTAGGCAAGTCTGCGCCGACGACGCCGCTAAAGCGCGGCAATTCAAAAGGTTGGTCGAAGGGCTGGACGTTGGATATTCGTCTGACCTACGCGCGTTGGAAGAGATCACGCGCGGACGGATCGTTGCGGAGGCGTTTGGAGGCGTCAGCGATGCACGCGCGATTTACGAAACGGCCGTTGCAACTGCGCCAAGACAGGCGTTCCTCTACCAACAGTGGGCAATTTTCGAGTCACTTCATAGGGATGGCTCTTTGCTCGAAGCAGAGCGACTGGCGGCCGTCGCACACGGGCTTGATCCACGAACAATCTCCATCATTCACACTCAGGCGGAGATTGATCGAAAGCGCGCGAATACCGAGTCTTCGCCTTTGCTTAAAGAGTCACTGCGCACAAGAGCGCGTAAGCGCCTGGGGGACATGCCGAAGAACGACCGCTTTGCAGTTTCTACTCGCTGCAAGATTCTTGTCGACGAATTGGAGGAGCTGAACGCTGCGCTTGCGGATGATGCCAAACCGCACGAGGCGATCTACTTTGCCGAAAAGGTCAAGGATATTGAAAGCGCTCTTCTGCGGGCACAACAGTTACACCCCGACGATGCGGATATTATTCAAATCGAAGCGCGATTTAGGCGTGAGATGGATCAGGAGGACAAAGCTCTAAGAGCCCTCGAACGGGCCTGGGCTGCTGGCCCACGAGGATCCGGAACGGCAATCAGAATTGCACGCACGTATGACGCACGCGGTAGATCTGCGGATGCGCTGAAGGTACTCAAAGAGGCGTTAGCTCGGAACCCCGATGACAAATTGACACATCACGCGATCGCGCTCCACTACCTGTTGCAGCCAACCTACGAGAACTGCTTCGTGGAGGACCATCTACGCAGCAGCTTCTCCGTAGAAGACCAAAACTATGAACACAGATATAATCTTGCCCAATTTTTATTTCTCAAAGGAGATATTCATGGCGCGGCCAGTCTCTTTGAAGAGATCAACAGGCGGGCACCAGAAAACTTTCGCGTGATGACCCCATCGAAGGATAACATATTCACGTCAAAGCTCACGCGCTACAACGGTGTTGTTGAATCGGTACGCGCTCGCTTTCTGTTTATTAAGAGTCCGAGTTACCCCCGTGACATTTTAGGGCCTCGTGCCTCGTCAAGTCCCGACGTTTACGACGAGCTTGCAATCGGACAAGATGTAAGTTTTCATATTCGCTTCAATCGCGAGGGACCCATTGCTGTTGATATCAAACCAAACCGCCTTTCCGTAACTTAATATTTTGAGGGCGTGCTGCATTGCGTTCAATGGACATCTGTGGTCTTAAAGGATAGTCGGCTGTTTCGGGCTAAGCTGCCGTTTATTGAAAATGTCCAAAGGTCCGCAAGCGACCCAAAGGGAAGTACCTTTTCCGTGGGCCGGCAAAAACGCCGCTATGCTCATTGCATGGAACCTATTTTAGAAGCGCCATCCCGTGGTTAAAATCGGCATGGTAAACGCGACGGGAGGTATATGCCATTTTTGCGCAAAAACGCGAATTTTTCGCATTTTCACCCCCATAAATGGATTCCTGAAAGTCCGTTAATTATCTTTTTGTCACCAAGGTAAGCTTGGCAAAGCCTTAAAAGCGGGGCGGAATTTAAGGCTTCGCTAAGAGGTTGGAAAGGTCCGGAGGAGCGTCTCGGTTAAGCCTAACGGGTTACTACCCTGGAAGCTAACGGAGCGCCATCCGTTAACAAAGCCGATGGCCGCTTAGGCGGTGTTGCCTGCGTCCACGGTCAGCACGGTCCCGGTGATGTTCCTCGCCTTCTCGCTCATCAGAAACTCGACCGAATTGGCGATGTCCCGCGGTTCGGCAAGCCGGCGGAGCGCGCTTCGCTGCGCGATCCTTTCGCGGTCACGATCTGACATTCCGCTCGTCATTTCGGTGGCGACGAAACCCGGCGCGACGGCATTGACGGTGATCCCGATACGGCCAACTTCCCTCGCGAGCGAGCGAGTAAACCCGATCATCGCGGCCTTTGTCGCGCCATAGGCCGAAAGCCCGCTATAGCCGGTAAAACCGATGATGGAGGCCACGTTCACAATCCGGCCTTTGCCCTCGGTCATCATCGATCGCATGGCGAATTTCGTCAGAACGATGGGCGAGAGCGTGTTGAGGCGCACGAGCTTCTCGATTTGCGTATTGTGCATATTCGCAAGCACGCCTTCCGTCCCAAGCGCGGCATTGTTGACGAGACCGTAAATGGGACCGAATCCGTTCCGGATGGTGGCGATCAGCTCAGCGATACCGTCGATGTGCGATAGATCGAAGGGCACGAAAGCGAGCGCCCCTGCTTCGCGGCCGCCGGCACGAAGAGACGCGGATTGAAACTCGGGGGTCTCTTTACGCGCGATCGCGATCACGCGGTAGCCGGCCGAAGCCAGCGTTTCGGAGATGGCAAGCCCTAATCCGCGGCTGCCGCCGGTGACAATAACGTTACGCATTGATGCGAGCCAGTTTTCCGCCAGAGGTAAGGGTGAGAGCCGGTAAAAAACGGACGAGCGCGGGAACCTTGTGGCTTGGCAGCTGCGCCCGGCAGGAGTCGAGAATTTCCCGCTGCAAGGCGGCGCGCCGCTCCGGCCCGAGGCTTTGCGGCTCGGCCGGTGTCAAGACGACATCGGCCACGACGATGGCGCCCATAATGGGATTTCTTTGGGTTTTGACAAGGGACGCGGCGACCGCAGGATGCCGGTTGATAATCGTCTCGACCTCCTCGGGATGCACTTTTAGGCCACCGACATTGATAACGCCGTCCCTCCGCCCCGTGAAATAATAGCGGCTGCCACGCAGCTCGACCGTATCGCCCGTGTTGACGAAACCGTCCTCACGCGCGAGCGCCCGGCCTTCCTCGCCGATATAGTGGCGGGCGGTCCGTTTGGAGCGCAAGTGAAGGCAGCCCTCTTCGACGCACATCTCAACATCTCCAAAGCCGCGTTCCACGTAGCTCGCGGGAAAGCCCTCGAGCCCATCGCTCACCTCGAAGCCGACCCCGGCCTCGGTTGAGGCATAAGCATGGCCGATGCTGGCGGAGGGGAACATGCCGGCAAGCCCATCGAGAACCGCCTGATCGGCAATTTCACCCGAAAGGCGAACGGTTTGCGGTGAGAAGCCCGCTGCGGCAGGGCTCATCAATACGCGGCGCCAATGGGACGGCGTACCTGAAATATGTGTCACGCGATGTTGCGTGAGGCGCGTGAGATGATCGGAGACGGGTTCATCGGGCGAAGACAGCACCAGCGAGGCATTCCCGAACATAGCCCGCAGGAAGATTTGCAAGCCGCCATAGCGCCGGATGTCGTAAAACGTCGCCCACACATGCGGCTCTTGCGATGACGTTCCCCGGTCGATCGCGCCTGTCAACGCGGCGAGGCTGTGCGCGGCCAGCTTCGGGAGCCCCGTCGTCCCAGATGTGAAAAGCACCCATTCCGAGAGGCAATAGGATGTACGCGGAACAAAATTGCTAAAAAGATTCGCGCCGCAATATACGATCTCCAGCCCGCCGGCGCCGGCAAAGCAGGAGGCATCGCGATCTGTAACGATCGCATCGATCCCGGCCTTCTTGCAGATGTCGGGCAGATGAGCGTCTGGGAAGCCCGGGGGCCAAACCGTTATGCGCCGGACAATGCCGTCGAGTTCGATGAATGCCAGAGCGGCGGTGAGCTGCTCCCCGGCCGCGACGAGCACAGACCGGCCTTTTAGGCGATCCGCACCGCCGCCGATTGCGCTGCTCCTGGCAAGTGCCGCCATCGGCAGGCTTTGCGTCTGGGAATGCAAAAAGCGCGCACTCAGCCCCGCGCCAGTCATCGCCTCCCAGATAGAGGCGGCGTCAGCGCGCGGCATTGTCATAAGCTTGGATGAATTCCCCGAGAGTAACCGGAAAATAAGCTTCTTCGGATATCGTGAACGGATCGATCCCAAGGCTCGCTTCGAGCCGGGCAACGATGATAGCCCAGCAGAGGGAATCGAGGCCTGTGTTTTCGAGAGGCAGGTGATCCGATAGAGGTGTTAACGTTTTTCCCTGCTCTTTTGCGACGGTTTCTATCTCAGAGAGTATCGTTAATCTTACAGACATTTCGCTGTACCCCGTTATTGCATTAACATGGGGATAGCTTTAAAGCATAGATACAGTCAAGTAGCCAGCCAGCCTTAAGGTTAATCTATGTTGCAGACCGCGCGGGCGCAGATTCGGTGCCGCCAAATCGAACTAAGCGATCTCGACTCCATAGCAAGCCTCCTCGTCAGAGGCTTTCCCGGCAGCGCAAAAGACTTTTGGTCCGGCGCCCTCGAGCGGCTGCAAAATCGCACGGTTCCCGGCGGCTTTCCCCGGTTCGGCTACATGCTTGAGAGTGAGGGCGATGCGGTGGGCGTGCTGCTGTTGATTTGCACCGGGGCCGGCCGCGGCAGCCCGGCCTCCATACGCTGCAATGTCTCAAGCTGGTATGTCGAACCGGCCTTCCGGAACCTTGCTCCGCTGCTTGTCTCCCGGGCCATGAAGCATAAGCCCGCAACCTTCATAAACGTATCGCCGGCGCCTCATACCTGGCCGATCATAGAAGCGCAGGGATTTAGCCGCTTTTGCTCCGGCACGTTCGCCGCCATTCCCGCTCTCGTCCCTCGATTTGGCACCGCAAGAATACGCGAGTTCCGGGACGCCGCGGATTTCAGCAAATCGCTTGCCGCCGGAGACATTGCGCTCCTCTCCGACCATCGCGATTACGGATGCTTGTGCCTTGTCTGCGAGACTAAGAACGGCGCTTTCCCGATGATCTTCAGGCGTAAGAATATCTGGCGCGGTCTCTTGCCGGCGGCGCAACTGATCTATTGCCCTTCCCTCGACGCCCTCACGAAAGCTGCCGGTCCGCTCGGACGCTATCTTCTCGGCAAAGGGTTGCCGCTGCTCCTCATCGGCGCAATGGGCCCCCTGCCGTTGCCGGGCCGGTACGCGCATGACAAATGGCCCATGTATTATCGCGGGCAAGACAAGCCATGGTCCGGCGACATCGCCTATACGGAGCGGGCGATCTTTGGGGTTTGACACCAAATCCGGTTGATTGGTTCCGCAAGACTCCCTCACCCTGTCCAACCGATAGATGGGTGACATTATGGTCCGGATGGATGGGTGACAGTTTTTTCCGTTTTCATTGGGCAGTTTCTTTGTTAGGCTGAGGGCGCCTGCGAGCTATTCAACCGGACGGGGATGAGGGGGGTTTAAGCGGCTTCTTTGTTCCGTCAGAACTTTTGAGAGTAGCCGATGAAAAAGCCGCGCCTTGGACCCCATTGCGGGGCAAACGTTCCGATGCCGGTGCCATTGCGAAGCTCGTAAATATGGTCGAAGAGATTGACCACGTCGAAACGCAAAGTGAAGGGCTTCCAATCCGGCAGAACGAATTCGTGGCTAAGCCCGAGGTTGAATTGCGTATAGCCTGGAAGATGCATGAGATTGTGATCGCCATCCCGAAGACCGCTGCCGTAAATCATATCCATGCTCGCTTTTGTATTGTCCCACACCGGATACGACACGCCAGCCGAAGTGGTGAGCGTTTGCGAGTGGTCGGTCGGGATATAATGGGTGAGAGCATAGATATAGTCGTCGTAGCCCAGCAAATATTGATTGGAAACAAACTGGGTGGCAACCTGTCTCGCATAGGCAAGGTTTCCGTAGACCAGCATGCCGTTTGCAGCGTATTTCAGTTTGAGTTCCAGCCCTTCGTTCTCGCCCTTGGCGTAGTTGAAGGCGGTAAGGGTGTAGGCTTGCCCGAACTGCCCGTCGTCAATCAGATCCTTTGCGATTTTGTAATACGCGGTCAAACCGCCTTCCAGACCGGGCGCCAGCGCCTGCGTGACACCCGCATCGAAATAGTGAGAGCGTTCGGGCAGCGACGGCGAGATTATCAGCCCGGGTACGGTCTGCGGCGTCACCTGCGCGGCGGCGACAGTGGGATTGAAGAGCGCATAATTTTCCGGAGCGCCCACCGCTTGCGGCGGGGGCGTGAAATAGCGCGCATAGCCCGCGTGGAAAACGGTCCCGTCGATCGGCTTGTAAACCGCCGCGATGCGGGGGCTGAGCTGGTTGGCATCGACATATTGCCACATCTGATCGAAGCGCAGCCCGGTGTTTAATGTCAGCTTATCGGTGATTTTCCACTCGTCTTGGATGTAGACACCGGCAATCCAGCCAAGCAACGCTTCCTGGTCCACCACCTTCACGGGAGCGGCGACGCCGGTGGGGGTTCCAGCGCAGGCCTGAATTGGATTGATGGCAGGTCCGCAGGAGCCTGGGACTGCGGCTGCGAGAAACACGGTGGCATTGTCGGTCACGTTGCTCTGCTCGCCACTGACCACAAATCCTGCGCGCAAAGTATGGTCCGGCGCGATCCTAAACGCCGCGTCGGACTGGATGCCGTTCAGGAAACTGGTCCGGGTCAAATCGGTGGCGATTCCATTGAACATGAGATCGCCGATGGCGTCCGGGGTGTAGTGCAGGCTGCTATAGCGGCTGAAATACGAAAACTGGTAATCTGCAAACGCCGTCGATTGCTGAAAGGCTAGGATGCCGAAATAGTTTTGCTCCAATTGGTTTTCATTGAGGTTCGCGGAATTAAAAGTTGTTTGAGTGGGGGTGTAATATTGAACCGGCTGCCCAGGATTGGCCGGGATCTGATAACGTCCGTCGGCCGCGCCGGTGATCATCGTCCAGCGCGAATTATTCGGGAGCACTGTCGACACGTAGCTGAAGAATTTCTCCTGATCTGTTTCGTCGTGAATAGCGTTGACGCTGGACGTTGGATTTTCGATCCCTAGCGCGTTCTCTGTGAAGCGGCCCGTGAAGAAATACTGCGTATTGCCGCTAACCCCGCCATATTGGAGGTTGGTCGTAAAGGTGTCGTGGCTGCCGCCATAAACACTGATCTCGCCCGAGGGAGTGGCCGTGCCTGTGCGTGTTTGGATGTCGACGAGCCCCGCGGTCCTGAGCCCGTATTGCGCGGGGAGCGCGCCGGTTACAATCGCCATGTTGGCAATGAGGCTCGTTTCGAGCACTTGCCCGAAACCAGAAACGCCGTCGGGGAGCTGAATCCCATCGATGCGATATTGCAGATTGGCGTGCTCGTTTCTGACGTGAAGAACACCGGCGGAGGCGGCGTCTTGATAGATGCCGGGCGTTTGCAGCAGCACCTTGTCGAGCGGCGCGTTATCGCCTTGCGGCAGCGCGTCGATGGTTTGCCGGTCCAGATTGTAGCTGTTTGCCCCGATCTTGGGCAGGATGTTCTCCCGCGCCGCGTCAAGCGTATTTCCGCTTTGAACCACAGCGGCGTTAGCGGCCGCCTCGGGTGTTTGCCCGGCGCCGCTGGACGGAGAAGCTTGGCCCGTAAGGGCGGCGTTGGCAGACGCGGGAGTTTTTCCTTTTTCAGGTTTTCCAGCGGCAGGGCGCGGACGGGGTTTCGCGGGCTTGGGCGCGGGAGGGTTGACGATAACTTTAACGGGCGGCAGCTGAGGCGCGGATGGCGGCGTGCCGGTGGATGGGGCCGGAGCCTGTTCCGCCGCGGTCTGGCCTTCCTTTTGAGCGGCCGCAGGCTCGTTAGCCGGCGCGGCCGGTGTTTGTTGAGCTATACCCGGCGATGACAACACCAAAAATGGTAATAGGTAACGATAACGAGCGCGCATTTCCAGGCCCCCCAGAGATGTTATACCATTACATTGCTGAGTACGGTGGTACAAGGCGGGTTAGGAATTGCGGAAATGATATGATATAACATGACGCAGATAAGCCACAGTCACCGCCGAGTTTGCGCCAGAGGTGCCCGGCGGCGTAATGTTTTGACATTGGATGCCCGGCGAACATCGCGTATGAGAACCCGGACCCGTTTCGTGTAGCGTTTCAAAACCAACCGGCACAAGGGGCGCGCCCCATGGCATGAGGTTGCGGAGGTAAAGGTAACTGAATGGACGCCCCGGCTGCGCTGCTCCCCCACGGTTTATCGTTCATAAAGCTCATCGAAGATGCCGATCCCGTCGTCCAAGCGGTCATGCTTGTGCTTGCATTCGCCTCCCTTGTCTGCTGGGCGGTCGGCTTCGAAAAGCTGATACGCTATGCCGCCTTTTCACGGCAGCTCGGCAGCTTCGAGCGTTTCGTCGAGGTTCAGCCGGGAAAGCAGGTTCCGCCGCCCCCCCTCGCAGCCCGCTTCCGGGCGCTCGCCACCTTGGAACCGCGGCCTGCCGCGCACAGCCTTTCCGAATACCAAGCCAATCTCGAGCGCAGTCTTCAGACCGAAACCGCAACCCATATGCGCAGCCTTCAGGCCGGTCTGCCCTTGCTCGCCACCGTCGGCGCGACCGCCCCCTTTGTCGGCCTTTTCGGGACGGTATGGGGGATCATGAACAGCTTCACCGGGATTGCCATTGCCAAGGACACGAGCCTTGCCGTTGTCGCTCCGGGAATCGCCGAAGCCTTGCTTGCGACGGCCGTGGGACTGGCAGCAGCGATCCCGGCCGTCGTCTTCTATAACCTGGCCAACGTCTTTCTAAGCAACAACGCGGAGCGGCTGTCGATAGCCGCGGGCCGCTACGCTAAATTCTATGCTTACCGAGCTCTAGAGGAAGGTCCTGCCGGCTCTGTCGATAATCTGCGCGGCATTCCGGCGGAGTAGGTACGAACCGATGGCAGAACCGATGTTCAATGACGGGGCCGGCGGCGCCTCGAAACCGAAGCTGATGGCGGAAATCAACATCACGCCCATGGTGGATGTCATGCTGGTGCTGCTCGTCATTTTTATGGTGACCGCGCCGCTGCTCGTGGCAGGCGTGCGGGTGGACCTGCCGCGCAATGCCGCGCCAAAACTCAGCCAGCTTCAAAAACCCCTCGTCGTAACGCTAGCGGCGGATGGCCAGCTTTACATCGGCGACGAAAGCTTGGGCCGCGATGGCCTTGAAGCGCGGCTCACTGCGCTCCGGTCCAAGGAAGGCGACGCAACGGTCTATGTGCGAGCTGACCGGAAAACCGGTTATGGCCAGGTGCTGGAGCTGCTCGGGCAGATCGGACAAGCTGGCTATCAGCGCATTTCGCTTCTTTCGCAGCCAATGGATGCAGCCGCGCGGCCGCCCGCCGCAATCGTGCAGCCCGCGGGCATGGCGGGTGTGTCTCAATGAACTGGCCGCGCCTTACCGGTGTAGCGCTGGCGCTGTGTCTGCATGGCGGGGTGCTTTATTCGATGCTCTCGCGCTCCGGTCCCGATGCCTTGGCTGAGGGTAACGGCGACGCCGATCTCACCGTGGTTGCGACGGTAAGCCTCGAAAGCAGCGATCTCTTTACGCAAAGCGCGCAAGAAGCTGCGGTCAACGCAAATGCTTCCCAAGCTGAGCGCTTACCGGACCTCGATAAGCAAGAGCCGGAAAAGAAAATCGAGGTTCCGAAAAATGCGGAGGACGAAACTCCTAAACCGGACGAGACCCCGCCACCGCAAGAGACTCCACCGGAGCCGGAGCGCCCCAGCCCGGAGGTTGCCCCGCAAGGACAGCAAAAATCCATCGCGCAGATGGCGAGCGTCGCGGCGGAGGCTCAAGAGGAGCAACACGCTGCTGCGGCTGTTGCCGCGCGCCGCAATAAATCGTGGTCTTTGTATGAGACCGAACTCTATTCAGCGCTGGAGCGCCATAAGGTGAAGCCGCATGCCGCCAAAACCGGCGATGTGCTTTTACTGATCACAATCGCGCCGTCCGGCCAGCTCTTGAGCCGCGCCGTCGCGAATAGTTCTGGCGTTCCCGAACTTGACGGCGCGGCGATGGCCGCATTGGAGCGCTCGGCTCCGTTTCCGCCCGTCCCGCCTGACGTCAGCTCCGGCCCGCTGACCTTGACGGTGCCGTTCCGTTTTCGCACGCGCTAGAGTGCGTCCGGAAAAGCATGCCTTCGGGCTTGACCCGGAAGTGTGAAGCAGTTTTCCGGGACTTGATTACCCCGATGTTTCCGCCCGCCACCGCCAAGGCCCCCTCACCCCAGCCCTCTCCCGTCCCGCACCCGCTAGCGGATGCGGGCACTCTGCGTTGCAAGCTCGCCAAGGCGAGCTTGCTGGGAGAGGGAGCAGGGCGTACCCGCTGCAACCGCGTTCCCTCTCCCCTTTGCGGGAGAGGGACAGGGTGAGGGGGGAGTCACGCTCTGTGCGGGTTGCTACACGATTTCGATAGCTGCGGAACATTCGGGGTAATCAAGTTCCGGGATGACGCCGCGGGGTGAAGCAATCAAACGGATTCCGAAGCATTACGGTTGGGCGCGCGGGAACAATCTGCTTAGTCTTGGCTTAATATTGCCGGCGCGAGATGGCAATTGGCAGCGGTAGAGGCTAAGATGCGCGCCTTGCGGTGTTGACGGGGCGCTATGCGGTACGCGGCGGTTGTTATTGCATTGATTTTGGGAATTATGGGCGCGGCAG
>JBKQOR010000264.1:0-4924 GCA_052145435.1 Rhodomicrobium sp.
TAATCGTTCAGCGCAAGGATCAACTCCTCGCGGCTATCCACATCCAGATGGTTCGTCGGCTCGTCGAGGATGAGAAGATGCGGAGCGCTAAAGGTCGCGAGCGCGAACAAAAGGCGCGCCTTCTCGCCGCCGGAGAGCTTCTCGCTCGCCGTATCGGCCTTATCGGCGCCGAAGCCGATGCCTGCAATCTTCGCCCGTTTCTGCGCCTCGGTCGCGTCCGGCATCAGCTCCGCGACATGATCGTAGGCCGAAAGCTTTGGCCGCAGCTCGTCGAGCTGGTGCTGCGCGAAATAGCCGTATTCCAGCTTCTTGGAAGCCTGCCGGAAGCCGTCGAGCGTGCCGAGCTTGCCGCACAGCAATTTGGCGAGCGTCGATTTGCCGTTGCCGTTCGCGCCAAGCAGCCCCACGCGGTCGTCGCAATCGAGCCGCAAATTCACGTTTCGTAAGACCGGCTTTGCGGGATCGTAGCCGATGCTGGCGTTTTCCACCCGGATCAGCGGATTGCCGAGCGGCCGCTCCGGCGAGGGAAAGCGGAAAGGTAGCACCTCGGAATCGATCTCGGCGGCGATGGGCTGCATCTTGGCCAGCGCTTTGAGCCGGCTTTGCGCCTGGCGCGCCTTGGTCGCCTTGGCCCGGAAGCGCTCCACAAAGGCTTCCATCTTGCGGCGCGCATCGTCCTGGCCCTTCTTCAGTTTCAGCTGCAGCCGCTGCTGCTCGCGCCGCGTCTCCTCGAAACGGTCGTAGCCGCCGGTGTAGAAGGCAAGCCGCCGCTCGTTGAGATGCAGGATGCTATCCACGGACTTGTTGAGAAGATCGCGGTCGTGGCTCACGATCAGCACGGTGTGAGGATAGTTCTGGATGAAGTCTTCGAGCCAAAGCGTACCTTCGAGGTCGAGATAGTTCGTCGGCTCGTCGAGGAGCAGGATATCCGGCGCGGCGAAGAGCGCACCCGCAAGCGCGACTCGCATCCGCCAGCCGCCCGAGAATTCCGAGCATGGACGGCCCTGCGCAGCCCCATCGAAGCCGAGACCCGAAAGGATGCGCGCCGCGCGGGACGGCGCCGAATGGGCGTCGATATCGGAAAGCCGGGTATGAATTTCCCCGATCCTATGCGGATCCTCAGCCGTCTCCGCTTCGGCGCTCAGCGCCGCAAGCTCGGCATGCGCCGCGAGCACGGTTTCGAGCAAGGTCTCCGGCCCGCCGGGCGCTTCCTGCGAGACGTGGGCGATGGTCGCGTTCCTGGGAAAGCTAACGGTGCCGTCATCCGCGTGGATCTCGCCCGCGATCAAGCGCAACAGCGTGGTCTTGCCAGTGCCGTTGCGGCCCACAAGCCCAACCTTGTGCCCGTCCGGAATGCCCGCCGTCGCGTGCTCGAACAAGGGCCGCCCCTCGATGCGGTATGAAAGATCGTTGATATGCAGCATGGGCGCAAAATGTCCGGGATCGCTCCGCTGCGCAAGCCTTTACGCGGCCAGCGCGCTATTCTTCGCCGGCTGTAAGCAGCGGACGCCTGCGGTCCCGTCCCGGCTCAATGATCGTAATGAAGCCCGTGCAGCTTTCGGCCAGCGCTGAAATGCGCTCCACCGCATAAGCCACCCGCTTGCCCGCTGGAAAGTGGTAGAGGCCAAGGATAATCACTCCAGTCGCGGGCTCCCGTAACCGCACCGCGAGTTCGCCGAAATCCCAATCGTCCGTAATCACGATCCGCCCCGCGGCCGCGGACAGCCGCAAGACACTCCCGTCGGGTTCGCCCCTGCATTCATTTTTCCCTTCGGCAACATAGAAGCCGCGTTCGCGCAAACCCTCCACGATTTTGGTGGAAATACACTCATCGGCGAAGAACGCTGGCATGGGCTATTCAGCCGCGATGAGCGACTCGTGGGCCAGATAATCGGCGGCGTAGGTTTGTGCCGCCCGGATGTCCTCCGCGGTAATGTGCGGATGGCTTTCGATGATCTCCTCAACCGTGTCGCCGGCACCGAGGCAGCGGAGGATATGCTCGACAGTGATGCGCGTGCCAACAATGACGGGCTTGCCGAGCATTACGTTGGGGTCGCGTTTGATACGAGGGTGCTGCATGGCTTCTCCCTAAGCCGCACAGCGCAGCGCGGCGGAGATGTCTTCCGGCTCGATATCGGGGAAGCCGGCGAGGATGGTCTCCGTGCTCACCCCCTCCGCGAGTATTTCCAGAATATCGCTCACGCGAATGCGCATCCCGCGGATACAAGGACGCCCTCCGCATGGAACGGGGTTAGACGTAATACGGGATTCGTCCGGAATCTGATTTCGGTCGCTCATAGTTGCAAATTATCACGCCGGCGGGATAAAACAAAGCGCTAGCGCGCGAACGTGCAAAGTGCCTGACTTCGCCATTCGCATGCACTGGGTTAGCGCCGGCGGAGAGCCAATGTGCCGGCGGAGAGCCAATGTTGACGCAAATCGCTCGCGAATGGTAGCTTTGCATCATGATTACGCCCGAGCAGATCAAGGCGGCGCGCGCGCTCTTGCGGATGGAGCAAGACGAGCTGGCGCGCCGGGCCAGCGTTTCCGTGTCGACGATCCGCAGGCTTGAGGCGCCAGGCGAGTACGCGGGGGCGGAAGCCACCTTTGTGCTGATGGCTTTGCAGGAGGCCGGCGTAGAGTTCATCGCCGATGGCGTATGCCTCAAGCGCAAAACGCGCGATGCCGGTGCGCTGTTCGAGAAGCTGCTTGCCATTGCCGGAGAAAGCGCGCGCCAGCTTGACGGCCGGCCGGCGCTCAGCGCGTCCGATCTTTATCATGATGACGGTCTACCCAAGTGATCGTGCTCGATAGCTCAGCGCTCATTGCGATTTTGCGCCTGGAACCGGACGCCAAGGAGCTTCTGGGCGCGCTCGTGAACGCGCGCAGCCGGGTTATGCCGGCGCTAAATTTTCTTGAGACTTCGCTGGTGCTGACAGGGGCGGCAGGCGGCACCGAGGTTTGGCAGCCGCTCGATGCATTCCTGGACGAGGCGGAGGTCGAGATTATCGCGTTCGACAGGGAGCAGGCGCACATCGCGCGAGATGCGTTCATGCAGTTCGGCCGGGGCCGTCACCCTGCCGGTCTCGATGCCGGCGATTGCGCGGCCTACGCTCTGGCGAAATCGCGCAATGCCCCGCTCCTCTTCAAGGGAGATAATTTCCGCAAGACGGATATCGCCGCCGCTCTGTAGAAGCCGGTTAAGACCCCCTGTCCCTCTCCCTGTTGGGGCGAGGGAACGCCCGAACTGTCCTCCAGCTCGCGGAGCGGCCGCAGCCGGCTCCCTCTCCCCATCCGCATTCGCTTGCGAAACTCTAAGTTGCAAGCTCGCCAAGCCGAGCTTGCTGGAGAGGGTTGGGGTGAGGGGGGACTTCCCAGAGACCCAGGCAATTCCGTAAGAGCCCGGCAGGCCTTAGAACATATACGGGGTCCGGAAGCCCCAGGCGTTGGTGTACCAGTCCCGGCGTGGATAGCCTGGCGTGACGTCCTTGTTGTAGCCTGCGCCTTGGTGCTGCCAAAAGTCGAGCCGCATCTTCCGCACTGTGATCTCACAGCTAAACTCGCATTCGATCCACGCGCCGCCCGGAACCCGCACCTGATCGCAGCAGCCAACGCGGCGAACCGGCGCGATGACCTTCTCATTGCCGTACCAGGCCTCGGCGTAAACGTAGCGATAAACCTCGCCGCAGCAATGCCGGTAGGGCGGCACCTTGCGCACAGCACCATGTTTAGACTTGAGCGGCGCCTCGGCTGCATTCGCTCCCGCGGCCATGCCCAGCACGGCAGCAAAAATTATAAGGATACGAAGAATCACAGCTGTCCCCCGATTGGATATTCGATCCAGATGAGCTTAGGCCGGTTGCAGCTTTTCGCCAAGCTGCTCATGCTTGGCCGCAAAAAAATGCAAGTGCAGTAAGGCAAAAAGGGTCGTTCTGCCTCGCACACTCGGATATGGTGCTGCGCTGAAGGGCATAGATGGACCGAATCGCATGCTGCACGATGGAGCCACCATTTTCGACTATTGCGAGCGCGGCCGGGATGCCTCGTTTTGGGCCGAGCCGTTGAATGCGCTCACGAATGGCGCTTTCATCCTGGCTGCCATCGCCGGTGCCGTGATGCTGGCCAAGCGCCCGCCCGGAGACCGCTCGCTTTGGCACGTTTTCTTCATTCTGAACTTCATCGCCATCGGGATCGGAAGCTTCCTGTTCCACACCGTGCCGAACGTGAATACGGTGGCGGCCGACACCGGCCCAATCGGCATATTCATGCTGACTTATTTGGTCTTTGCCATCCGCCGCTTCGCCGGTGTGCCCTGGTTTTTAACGGCGGTTGCTTTAACCGCCTTCATCGGCGCAATGGCGATGGCGTCCAACGTGCAATGCTGGGACGGGCAGATCGGATTTTTGCTTGAGAACGTGCCGGCGGGCGCCCGCGCGCGCTGCCTGAACGGTAGCCTCGGCTACGGGCCCGCCTTGGCCGCCATGGCTCTGATCGGCGGGTGGCTCGCGCTACGACGCCACCGCGCCGCGCCATGGATCCTTGCGGCCGCAACCATTTTCGCCGTCTCGCTCACCTTTCGCACCCTCGATCAGAGGCTTTGCGGCGAGTGGATCGTGATGGGCCACCGCATGGGCACGCATTTTCTTTGGCACCTCTGCAACTCGGTGACCTTGTTCCTTTTGCTGGCCGCGGCCATCAAATTTGGCGGCGTTGGCCACGAGGTCCTGCCTCCGCGCCCGAAGGCCCGGCGGCCCGTTTATGCATAACTGCAAGGCGATCGCGGCGCGGCATGTTGCACAGCGCGCGGCGTTGGCTTACTGCTATCTTCCCAACGCATGCGGACGTGGCGAAACGGTAGACGCAAGGGACTTAAAATCCCTCGGCCGAAAGGCTGTGCGGGTTCAAGTCCCGCCGTCCGCACCAT
>JBKQOR010000265.1:0-9087 GCA_052145435.1 Rhodomicrobium sp.
GGAGGCGGCGGCAAAGGCTGAAGCGGAACGCAAACGCGCCGAGGCCGCGCGTGCGCAAATCCGCGAGAAGATCGCTGGCGCGACCGATCGGGATGCGCTGTTTGCGCTTTGGCCGGAAGACCCGGAAGCTGCCGCCGCGCGGCTGCAAGCGCTCGGTTTCGTCAGGGTTGCCTCGCTCAAGGACGGCAAGCCGGCCGCACGCTGGCTGAAGCCGGGCGAGAGCTTCCGCGATCTCGATATCGCGCCGGAGATGGTGGTGGTGCCGGCCGGGGAATATTGGATGGGATCGAAGGATGGCGAGGGCAATGATAATGAGCGGCCGCGCCATAAGGTAACGATCCCGAAGCCCTTCGCGGTGGGCCGCTACGCCGTGACCTTCGACGAATGGGACGCCGCCGTTGCCGCCGGCGGCGTGCAGTACAAGCCATCGGATCAAGGCTGGGGGCGCGGACGCCGGCCGGTCATCAACGTCAACTGGGACGACGCGCAGGGCTATATCAAGTGGCTATCCTCGAAGACGGGCAAGCCTTACCGGCTCTTGAGCGAGGCGGAATGGGAATATTGCTGCCGGGCGGGGACCGAAACGGCTTATTCGTTTGGCGGCAAGGAAGGCGATTTGGATCGTTACGCTTGGTACTCCGCCAACTCGGGCAGCAAGACTCATCCGGTTGGCGAGAAACTACCCAACGGGTGGGGCTTGCATGACATGCACGGCAATGTTTGGGAATGGTGCGAGGATTGGTATCATGGGGATTACCATAATGCACCGGGCGATGGCTCGGCTAGGACAACCCCAGGTGGCACATATCGCGTCCTTCGCGGCGGCTCGTGGGTCGACCTTCCGCAGAATCTCCGCTCGGCGCGCCGCTTCATCAACAACCCTCTCAACCGTAACAGCTCTTTTGGGTTCCGGGTGGCTGCGGGTTGGCAGGACTTAAATCGTTAATCTTTACAACCTTACTTCTTATGCAATACGGGCAGCCACGCGCCGCGAGCGAAAGAAGTCTCGCCGCAGGCGAGTCCTGACCTTCGGGCGACAGGGGCCGCGGGCTTATTCCGAGGCTTGAGATCGAGGCTTACCCCTCACCCCAGCCCTCTCCCGCAAGGGGAGAGGGAGCAGGTTGTGCCCGCTGAGAGGGCGTTCCCCTCTCCCCTTGCGGGAGAGGGCTGGGGTGAGGGGGGAGTAACATCGTACACCCGGCGGATTCAACCCATGCATAACCAATCGTGCCAGAACGGCCCCGCCATCGAAGCGCACTTTCGCTGAGGCCTTTCCCCGCCATCGCCCGCTTTCCGCGCAGTCAAAAGCTGCTCTTAACGGACCGCATTCAGAGCACCGCCTCGATAGACGTTATGCTACTCGCGCCACGGATCGATAATCGTGAGGCCCGTGCCGTCGAAGTCCGGCGCGTTGCGGGTGGCGAGCGCCAGGCCGCGGGAGCACGCAATCGCTGCGATCTGGGCGTCGAAACTGCCGATAGGCCGCCCGGCTTTCCGGCGTGCGGCAGCAATCCCGGCGTAAACTTGTGCGGCGGCGGTGTCGAAGGCGAGAATGCGCCCGGCAAACAGGCCGAGGACGCGCTGGGCTGCGGTTTCGAGTTCCTGTTTGCGGCGCCCTTCGGGGGATGGCGATGCCCAGCAGAACCTCCGCTTCGCTCACGGCCGTGGTGAAGAGACCGGCCGCATTCTGCCCTGTCATCCAAGAAGCCACGGCGGGCGCTGGCGCGGGCTTCATCGCTTCGGATAAAACGTTAGTATCGAGAACGATCATTGCCGCCTACTCGAACCGCGGCGGCTCGCGCACCGGCTCTCTTGGCGGAATTTCAAGCTCGATGCCGCCGAGCGGTTCGACGATCTTGCGGATGGCTGCATAGA
Organism: Rhodomicrobium sp.; assembly: GCA_052145435.1. GTDB lineage: Bacteria > Pseudomonadota > Alphaproteobacteria > Rhizobiales > Rhodomicrobiaceae > Rhodomicrobium. The sequence goes on from JBKQOR010000265.1 coordinate 1,876, forward strand.
GGTTCGCCGGCCCGGGCTCTACGTCCTGCGGGCCGAGCGCCTCACGCAATATATCCCGCGCCTCGTCCTCCATGCTTTTTCCATGCAGATCCGCACGCGCCTGAAGGCGGCGTTTCAGCATCTCGTCGACGCCAGGAATGGTGATGCTCATCAATGCAGACGCCTCCATTTTTGATGCCTTAGTTTAATCCAGCAATGGGAGACATTCCACTCTTCATTGGCACAGTGTTGGTGACACTCGATATGTCCGTTTTCCTTAGCACTCGAAATGTCCGGATTGGTCCGGAGGGGGTGCGGTGCTGGCGGAGGTTCGGATGGCGAGGATTGTGGATGCGATTGGGCGCGAGCGGGGCGGTGCGCTGAGCTGCGTGGAGGCGGCGGCGCTTGAAGCGGGATGCGAGCGGCTGTACACAGAGGACTTGCAGCACGGCCAAGCTATCGGGCCGTTGCGCGTCGAGAACCCGTTCGTTACCTAAAGGCATGCCTACCCCTCTCCCGCCCCGAATCCGCTAGCGGATTCGGGCACTGCTGGTTGCAAGCTCGCCAAGGCGAGCTTGCCGGGAGAGGGGAGCGCCGCGTCTCGCGATAGCGAGACATTACCGGGGTCCAGGGGGCTGGCCCCCTGGCCTTTCTCTTTCCTGCCCCTGGCCTTCCCCTGACTCGCGGGTGCGCCTGTGCATCAGTCAAGCCCCGGTCTGCCCCGTTAACGTTTCCTCCCATGGAATCATCACCCTGTGCACGCCCGTCGAATCGCAACCTGCGGCTTATTCGGCATCGCCTGCGAATCAGCTCTAACTCGTCCCCATGAGACGCACCCCCGCCCTTTCCGCTTTTCCCCCCCAGCCTTCCCTTCAGGAAAGCCTGGACGCCCTGCCCTTCCGGCAGGCCCCGCACAACATCGAGGCCGAGAGCGCTTTGCTCGGCGCGATCCTCATTAATAATGAGTCCTTCGACCGGGTTTCGGGCTTTCTTTCGCCCGGCCATTTCTTCGAGCCGCTGCATGGCAAGCTGTTCGAGGTCATGGGCAAGCTGATCGGGGCGGGCAAGCATGTCTCGCCGGTCACGCTCAGGACGTTTTTCGAGTCCGAGCCGCCGATCGGCGAGCTAACCGTGGTGCAGTATCTTGGCCGGCTCGCCGCCGCCGCGACTACGATCATCAACGCCCCAGCTTACGGACGAGTAATTTACGATCTCGCCGTGCGCCGCGAACTGATCGTGATCGGCGAGGACATGGTGAATGTGGCCTACGATTCGCCGGTCGATGCGCCGCCCGAGACGCAGATCGAGGAGGCCGAGCAACGGCTTTTCGATATCGCCGACAAGGGCAAATACGGTTCGGGCTTCATGCCGTTCGGCGACGCGACGGCGGACGCCATCGAGATGGCGGCGCGTGCCTATGAGCGCGATGGCGGCTTGTCCGGCCTGTCGACGGGGCTCGTGGACCTCGACCGCATGATGGGCGGCTTGCAAAACTCCGACCTTATCATCCTGGCGGGCCGGCCTTCGATGGGCAAAACGGCGCTGGCGACGAACATCGCGTTCAACATTGCCAGGATGCACCGCACGCAAGCAAGGGCGGACGGGACCGCCGAGACGCTGGACGGCGCCATTGTGGGCTTTTTCAGCCTTGAAATGTCGTCCGAGCAGCTCGCAACGCGTATTCTCGCCGAACAGGCGCAATTGCCGTCGGAGAAGATCCGGCGCGGCCAGATCACCGATGCGGAATTCAACCGGCTGCAATCAGCCGCGATGGACCTGCAGACGCTGCCGCTGTTCATCGACCACACCGGCGGCATCTCCATCGCGCAGCTCGCGGCGCGCGCGCGGCGGCTCAGGCGGCAAAAGGGGCTCGGGCTGCTCGTGGTGGACTATCTGCAACTTCTCTCCGGCTCGGCAAAGCGCTCGGCGGAAGGCCGCGTGCAAGAGGTGTCGGAGATCACCGTCGGCTTGAAGGCGCTCGCCAAGGAGTTGTGCGTGCCGATCCTCGCGCTGTCCCAGCTCTCCCGCCAAGTCGAGAACCGCGAGGACAAGCGCCCGCAGCTCTCGGACTTGCGCGAGTCCGGCTCGATCGAGCAAGATGCCGACGTGGTGATGTTCGTGTTCCGCGAGGAGTATTATGTCTCGCGAAAGGAGCCATCGCTCACCAAGGTGGAAGAGCATCAGAAGTGGCAGGACGAGATGGATCAGGTGCAAGGCCTAGCCGAGGTGGTTATCGGCAAGCAGCGTCACGGGCCGACCGGTACGGTCCGGCTGCAATTCCAGGCCGATATCACCCGGTTCGGCGATTTGGCCGACAACCGGCGCCTGCCGGAGCGGTATGAATAGTGGAAAGCGGGCAGCGGGTCCGATTATGATCGAGCGTTCCACCCCTCACCCTGTCCCTCTCCCCATGGGAGAGGGAGTCCGCTGCGGTATGCAACATCGTCCCCTCTCCCATGGGGAGAGGGACAGGGTGAGGGGCGATTCGCTAACCATATGCCGGCACGAGGCTGGCGCTCGGTGCGCCCGGCACAGCCATGGATAACGCATTCGCAGCACGGATTGAAAGCGAGCTTGCGAATGCGCCGGCGCATGCGACCGGGGTGGCAATCGTCCGCCTTGGCGCGATCCGCCGCAATTACGCCAAGCTGCGGGAGCTGGCGCGGCCGGCCGAAACCGCGGGCGTCGTCAAGGCCAACGCCTACGGTCTCGGCGTCGAGGCTGTGTTTCCGGCGCTGGAGCAGGAAGGCTGCCGCACCGCGTTTGTGGCGACGCTGGCCGAAGCGCAGGCTTTGCGTGCCTTCTCCAAGGCCGCGCTTTATGTGCTCGACGGACTTCTGCCCGGAACGGCGCCGCTATTCGAGGAGATAGGCGCGCGCCCCGTGCTCAGCAGTCTGGACGAGGTATCCGAATGGGGCGCTTACGGCAAAGCGCGCGGCGCTCCCCTGCGTGCCGCCATTCATGTGGATACCGGCATGACCCGGCTCGGCCTGCCGGGGGACGGCGCGCGGCTGATTGCGCAAACGCCGGAGCTCTTGTCGCGCATCGATCTTCGCCTCGTCATGAGCCACCTGGCTTGTGCCGATGACGCGGCCCACGCAAAGAACGAGTCCCAGCGTTCCCGGTTCGCGGAGCTGTCCTCCTTGTTTGCCGGAGTGCCGCGCAGCCTTGCCAATTCGGGTGGGATATTGCTCGGGCCGCCGTTCCATTTCGAGCTTACCCGGCCGGGGATCGCGCTTTATGGCGGCCGTCCGGGCTCAAAGGGCGCGAACCCGATGGAGCCCGTGCTTTGGCTTTTCGCCCGCATCGCCGAGGTGCGCATGGCGAGGGCTGGCGAAACGGTGGGGTACGGCGCGGCACAGACGCTGAAGCGGCGCACGAAGATCGCGACCGCGACGGCTGGATATGCCGATGGCTTTTTACGGGCGGTTTCGGCGAGCGACACGCGCGAAGGCCCCCCAGGCTTTATAGGCGCATACCGGCTGCCCCTGCTCGGCCGCGTCTCCATGGACCTGATCACCTTCGATGCGACGGACGTTCCCGATGCATTGCTACATCGCGGCGGCTTCATAGAACTGATCGGCGAACGCGCGACCGTGGACGATCTCGCATCCTTCGCCGGCACCATCGGCTATGAGGTGCTGACATCGCTTGGGCGCCGCTATCACCGGATTTATGTGGATGATTAGGAAAGACCCCCTCACCCCTCACCCTTGTCCCCTCTCCCGGCAAGCTCGCCCTGGCGAGCTTGCAACTCGAAGTTTCCGCATCCGCAAGCGGATGCGGTTGGGGAGAGGGGGACGCCCTCTCAGCGGGCTCGCCCGGACTCCCTCTTCCCTTGCGGGAGAGGGCTGGGGTGAGGGGTATCTTCCATGGTAAAATCCTCCCAAGACTATGTCTGCCAGTCCTGCGGCGCCGTTTCCCCCAAGTGGCAGGGCAAGTGCCCGGCATGCGGCGCGTGGAACAGCTTGAGCCAAGAGGGCTCCGCGCCTAGTCTTGCCGGCCCCGCGGGTTTGAAAGCGCGGCGCAAGGCCAAAGCCGCGGCAATCGAAAGCCTTTCCTCGGAAGAACCGCCGCTGCAGCGCATCGTCTCAGGTATCGGCGAGCTCGACCGCGCGGCGGGTGAAGGGTTTGCGCAAGGTTCGGCAGTGCTGCTCTCCGGCGAGCCTGGGATCGGTAAATCCACGCTTCTGCTACAGGCGGCCGCCGCTATCGCAAATCAGGGCCACAGTGCGCTCTACTTCTCGGGCGAGGAGGCGCCAGGCCAAATCAGGATGCGCGCCGCGCGGCTGGGGCTCTCCCAATCGCCGCTCGGTCTTGCCGCCGAAACCTGCGTGGAGCGCATCCTGGCGACCGTCGAACAGGCCCACGCGCCCGATTTCATCGTGGTCGATTCCATTCAAACGCTTTGGACCGAGAGCATAGAATCGGCTCCGGGCACAGTAAGCCAGGTGCGCGCCAGCATGCAGGCGCTGATCGCGCTCGCCAAGACGCGCGGCCCCGTGCTGGTTGTTGTGGGCCACGTCACCAAGGACGGCCAGATCGCAGGCCCAAAAGCGATCGAGCACATGGTCGACACGGTGCTGACCTTCGAAGGCGAGACCAATCACAATCTGCGGCTTTTGCGCGCAACGAAAAACCGCTTCGGCCCCGCGAATGAAATCGGCGTCTTCGACATGCATGGCGATGGGCTGCGCGAGGTTCCCAATCCGTCTGAGCTTTTCCTCAGCCAGGACACTACCGGAACGCCGGGCAGCGCCATCTTTGCAGGCATCGAAGGCACCCGGCCGCTTCTCGTTGAAATTCAAGCGCTTCTGGCGCCATCGCCTTACGCCGCGCCGCGCCGCTCGGTGGTCGGCTGGGACCAAAACCGGCTCGCGATGATCCTCGCGGTGCTGGAAGCGCGTTGCGGAGTTAAATTCGGTGTGCAGGATGTCTACCTCAATGTCGCGGGCGGTTTGCGCGTCTCCGAGCCAGCCGCCGACTTGGCTGTCGCCGCGGCGCTCCTTTCCGCGCTCTCGGGCATTGCGCTTCCGCGCGATTGCGTCTATTTCGGTGAGGCCGGTTTATCCGGGGCGCTGCGGCCCGTTCAGCGAATGAGCGTGCGGCTTAAAGAGGCCCAGAAGTTGGGGTTCAGCTCCGCTTTCATACCGGCGGCGGGTGAGAATTTGAGCAACGGCTTTGCCGGTAAGCTTACGCGGCTCGCACAGTTGAAGGATTTGGCTGCGCTCTTCGGGTAGCCCCGTATGGGATGGGCCGGAGCGGTGTGAAAGTTATGCGGTCCGCATGAAAGGATAAGGTTGATGCCGGTTCAAGGGCTCGACATCATACTTGTAGCCATCATGGTCTTCTCGGGCTTCCTCGCGATGTTGAGGGGCCTTACGCGCGAGATGCTGTCGATCATGTCCTGGGCGCTCGCCGCGCTTGTGACGCTTTTTGCCTATTCGCATTTCAAGGGCGACGTGCGCGGCTTGATCGATACGCCGATGCTCGCCGACGCCGTGCTAATCGCCGTGGTCTTTATCACCAGCCTCATCGTTTTTAGCCTCCTGACCGCGAATGTTTCGGAGCGCGTCCTTGACAGCCGGGTCGGCGCGATCGACCGGACGCTCGGATTCGTCTATGGTCTCGTGCGCGGCCTCATCCTCGTCGTGATAGCTTACCTCATCGTCGGCCAGATCGTAGAGCGTCAGAATTTGCCCAGATGGGTAACGCAAGCGCGCTCGCTGCCCCTCATTGAAAGCGCCGGCGACACGATTAAATCTTTCTTGCCCGACAATCCCGAGTCCTTGTTCAACAAGCGTGAACGGCCGGGATCGCCTCCGCCCGAGGCTGCTGACAGGGGTTAGTATTGTTTCGGGCATAATATACCCTCTTAGGTGTGGCGAGGGCCGCACATCGGTGAAGGACGCTAAGGTTGAACGGGATTACTGGTTTGCTGAGTTCGAACGCTGAGGTTTTCGACTTCAGCGCCGACAGGCTCCACGAAGAGTGCGGGGTCTTTGGGGTTTTCAATCATCCCGACGCCGCAGCGCTCACGGCCCTCGGTCTTCACGCCCTGCAACACCGCGGCCAGGAAGCAGCCGGCATCGTAACCTTCGACGGCGAGCAGTTTCATGCCGAGCGCCGTCTGGGACTCGTGGGCGATCACTTCAACACTAAGCCCGTCATCGACCGCCTCACCGGCTCCGCGGCGATTGGCCATGTCCGCTATGCGACCGTTGGCGAGACCGCGCTTAGGAATGTGCAGCCGCTGTTTGCCGATATCGACACCGGCGGCTTGGCACTCTCTCATAACGGTAACCTCACCAACGCGCTGACCATCCGGCGCGAACTTGTGTCCTCCGGATCGATCTTTCAGTCGACTTCAGACACCGAGGTCATCGTTCATCTGATCGCCAGAAGCGACGAGCGTAAGCATGGCTTCATGGGACGCCTCATCGATGCCCTCAAGAGGATCGAAGGCGCCTATGCGCTCGGCATCCTGACCATGAAGAAGCTCATCGGCATCCGGGATCCGCTCGGCATCCGGCCGCTCGTGATCGGCAAGCTCGACGGTGCCATAATCCTGGCTTCCGAGACTTGCGCTCTCGATATCATCGGTGCGCGCTTCGTGAGAGAGGTCGAGAATGGCGAGATCGTGGTGATCTCCGAGGACGGGATCGAAAGCTACAAGCCCTTCCCGCCCCGCGCCCCGCGCCCGTGCATTTTTGAATATATCTATTTCGCCCGGCCCGATTCCATTATGGGCGGGCGCTGCGTATACGATGTGCGCAAGGCGCTTGGGCGCGAGCTTGCCCTTGAGGCCCCCGCCGATGCGGATGTGGTGATACCCGTTCCCGACTCTGGCGTCCCGGCCGCTATCGGCTATGCGAACCAATCGGGCTTGCCCTTCGAGCTTGGTATCATCCGCAACCACTATGTGGGCCGCACCTTCATCGAACCCGAGCAGCGCATCCGCAAGCTTGGCGTAAAACTGAAGCACAATCCGACGCCGAGCGCACTCATCGAGGGCAAGCGCATCGTCCTCATCGACGACAGCATCGTGCGCGGCACCACCTCCACCAAGATCGTCACCATGATGCGCGAGCGTGGAGCCCGCGAGGTGCATATGCGCATCGCCTGCCCGCCGATTAAATATCCCGACTTTTATGGCATCGACACGCCCGATGCCGACACTCTGCTCGCCGCCAATTACGATCTCGAAGGCATGCGCAAAATCCTCGAATGCGA
>JBKQOR010000266.1:0-2746 GCA_052145435.1 Rhodomicrobium sp.
ATGCTCAAGCTTCGCACAGCGGGCCATGGCGGCATCGCGCTCCGCGATCAGCTCCCGCACAAAAGCGCGCAAGCCTTCCAAATCGGTGGGAAGGCCTTGCGGCGCGGGATCGCCTGGGCTGGATGCAGTCTCTGCCATGGCCGGAATCATGCCATGCTTCGCGCTTTCCGCAATCTTCAATCTGAGCGCTGAGGGCATTCAGACCACCTCTTTCGGCCGCGGCGTGCGCGGCGCATGCATGCGCGTCCAATCCATCCCCGACAACAACGCTGCGAGCTGGGCGGCGTTCATCCGCATGACGCCGTCTGTTACCGGCGGCCATTTGAAGGCGCCGTTCTCAAGCCGCTTCCAATAGAGCACGAGCCCGCTGCCGTCCCAGACGAGGATTTTTACGCGATCCGCGCGCTTGGCCCGGAAGACTAGGGCGGTACCAGAAAGCGGGTTCTGTTTGAGCACCTCCTGAGCCAGCGCAGCTAATCCGTCTGCACCTTTTCGAAAATCGATTGGCTTGGTTGCGACCAGCACTTTCAAGCCTGGCGGCGGTGTCAGCATCGGCGGCTCCGGCGCAAGGCAGAAAATACGTCATGAAGCGTCTCGGCACCGGGGCGGCCGCTCACGCGCACGGTGGCGTCCGCGATTTCCACTGCGATGCAGGCCTCCGCCCCCACCGCTAAGGGAGCCACAGGCGCCGGCGCGGAATTATCCGGCAAAAGCGGGACAAACGCCGGGAGGGCCTCGCTGGCGACGGCAGGCAGCGCCAGCTTGCCCGTCCGTGCCAACCGCCGCCAATCGTGGATTTGCTGGGCGCGGCACCCATGCCGCTGCGCGAGCTGCGTTACCACCGTGCCCGGCGCGAAGCTCTCAATAACAATGCGGGCCTTCTCTTCGTCCGGCCAGCGGCGGCGCCCTTGGCTGCCCGTGTAAAGCTCGATGCGCCGCAGTGAAACCGGCTTTGGGCCGTCAGTTCTGTCGTCAGAATGGCGCACTGTCCGCTTCATGGGACGGTTCGTAACCGATCCGCCCGCACGCCGCTACGCGTATCCGAAGGGCCTCGGAGCACCGCTTACGCTGTACCTTCTGGGGCTTATGGAAAGCTTGCGGCGGGTAGCCGTATTGATTCTAGGCTGATCATCAATCTGATAGGTGGGGACTTGGCGAAAGTCCGGGCATGGGAGATAACTCCTTGCCTATGCCGCAGCGTCATGCTTGAGGCTGAGACAAAATACCCCTGGCAGGCAGGGCGCTGCGCAAAGCTCCGTCCCCCCGCCGCCACCGGCGTGCTCTTCAAATCGCCATAGCCCGCGGAAAAGTTGCCGCCGCCGCAGTGCGCTGAACCCCGCGATTTCGTGCCTTGGCGCTTCCCGGACGCCTGCCGCCGTGCGCGTGGAGAACTCAGTTATGCAGGCGTCCGAAAAACCTGCACAAGAGGAGACGTTTCGGCGCGGTCGCACCGCCTGATTTTCGAAGCCTGAGAGATAGGTTGCGGCGCGAAGCCACCTACTCGCTCCAGCTGCGAGAGATTAAGGGCTGGCCGGTTTATTAGTGGTCGTGGCAATTGCAATCGCCACGCCTGCCCCACCGCCGGCAATCAGCCCGCTAATGAGCCAGGGGCTCGTGCAGCACGTATCCGCTACAGGGCCGCCGTCCTTCAATCCTCCGCCACCGCAAGTGGGAGGCGTTGCCAGCACCACTGCGACCTGGTGGGGGCCAACAGTTGTCGCGCAGCCGTTCTCGTAGACGATATTCGTCGAGCCGTCCCCGGTGCGGACACGGTAGCCGGGGCCAACGCTCGCGCCGCTTGCGACTGGCACAAAGCCGCCGCCGTCGCTAACGGATACCGCCCCTTCGACACCGGAAAGCACTGCCGCCTGCGAGCTCCCTGCTATCAGCGAAGTAATGACCGTAATTGAAATCGCTCTTTTTATCATGTCCGTATCTCCTAGAGGGCGCGACAAGCCCCCCAATGCGCCAGGGCAAAACTCTAGGTGATTCGTTTGCTACCTTCAGTTGTAAAATTGCCGCTTGTGCAGTCATTCGTGGAATGTGTGCAAGTTGCGCGATGTCACGGGCGATCCCTGGAACGGCCGCTCGCTGAAGTGGGCAACTGCGTCGCCGCCCCCAGTTTTCAACTTCGCGGTCCTGCCCAATGTGCAAGGCGAAGAGCCTTATTGGGATACTAAGCGCCGCGCATCGAGACATAGCAACTGCGGCATCGGGAATGCCTGCAACGGTGACGCAAATCCGGATGGAACTTTTTGATGCGGACGACTTCGGCTGTGGGTCTTGTGTCACGAGCGTTGCCGGTCCAAACGGTATCGCGCAACTATATAGGAGATGAAGGAGGGCCCTTGGGGTTCGGCAATCAGGTTGCTGATCCCAAGCCACCGCAAGCTGCTGCGGTCAAAAGCCATGGTAGTGAGCGTTGCGGAAAAGCCGGGACGATGATTCCGGCAGGCACGGTCGAGAGAGGCGAGCGCAAGCGAACCGCCGAAGAAGTGTCGAAAGCCGATTAGACGATGTCAAAACCTGGGGCTGACCCTGCCTCGGGGATAAGCTCGGAGGATGTCCTGATACCGGCCGAGCGGCATCCGGCATGTAGACGGCGCGAAGCTCGGCGGAGAGCTATCGCCAATTTTTGGTGACGGCCTGATGGATCAGGCGGCGGCGAATCTGGCTTGAGGAGCCTCCAGTTTGGCGGCGATCTCAAGTCCGTCGGTAAATTTCACACCCCGGACAATCTTTGGCA
>JBKQOR010000267.1:0-12034 GCA_052145435.1 Rhodomicrobium sp.
GAAGGCATTGCCTCCGAGATCTATTTGAACCTGCGCTCGGCCTATTGGCGCCTTGGCGGGCGGCATTCGGCTGAGGACATTGAAAGCGTCGCGGGCCAGCTCTGGGACGCCGCCATCCGTATCGAGGATGGAAATCTCTCCAGCGCCGAGAGGGAGCTGCGTGCCGCGCAAGAAAGATTGAAGGACGCTATCGAAAGCGGCGCGCCGCCCGAAGAGATACAAAGGCTTATGGCCGAGCTTCGCCAAGCCCTCGGCCGGTATTTGCAAGCGCTCGCGCAGCAGCGATCCTCAAAAAGCGGGCAGGCTGCCTTATCTCCGGACGCAAAGACGGTTTCTCCGCAAGATCTCGAGCGGATGCTTAGCAAAATCGAGAGCCTTGCGAAGGCGGGCTCCGCCGAGGCAGCGGCGCAGATGCTGAACGAACTGCGGGACATTTTGGAGTCGGTGCAGGCCGGCTCTCAAAGCGGCAGCGCCTCGGACCGGGAGAACGCAGAGAGGATGCGGCAGCTTGACCAGCTGACGGACATCGTGCGCAAGCAGCAGCAGCTCCTCGACCGGACGTTCCGTGCACAGCAAGGCAGCGATGGCGGGCAGGGCGCGGCCGGCGAACGCGGCACGGGTGGCGGCGAGGAACAGCAAGAAGCGCGCGGGCAAGCACAGTCAGGCACCGGCGCTTTGAAGGACCGTCAGGAAGAGGTCCAGAGTCAACTTCAAGACCTGCTTTCCGGCATGGCGCCGGACAAGGACGGGAACGCGGTTCAGCGGAAGCTTAAGGAAGCGGATGGAGCCATGGGTGAGGCAGCCGGAGCGCTTGACCAAAACGACCTCGGCGAAGCCACCGATCAGCAAGGCCGTGCACTTGAGGCGTTACGCCAGGGCACGCGCTCCATAGCAGAGCAAATGATGCGCTCCGCCGGCCGCGGAAACGGCCAAGCGGGCCGCGACCCGCTTGGCCGCAGGCAGGATAACCAGCTGTCCGATCCGGGCGATAGTGTGAAAATTCCGGACGAGATCACCGTGCAGCGCGCGCGTCAAATCCTCGATGAGCTCCGCAAAAGGCTCGGCGAGCCCCAGCGTCCGGCGTTAGAGCTCGACTATTTAGAGCGGCTGATAAAGCCCTATTAGGCGGACCGCTTGGCTCAACGATCGAGCGCAACGCCCCTCACCCCAGCCCGGGAGAGGGAGGACAGGGTGAGGGGCGTTGCGCGGGGTCATGGCCGGGTCCCGCAACGGGCAGCACCTCTAAATCAATTCCGTTTATACTAAAAATTTACGCGAAGGCCCGATACTCCGCCTCGGTACCCATCGTTAAGAGTAGAGGGCAGTGAGTATGAGAGTCATCGCAATCTTTGTGTTTCTTTTGCTGAGCGCCGCTGCCGTCGAAGCGCAGCCCCGCAATCCGCTTTATGGTGAGCCGTCCGATTTCCTCGGAACGTGGAATAACGTCGAGCTGCAGCGCAGCATGGTGACGCGGATCGAGATCCGGCCCGAATACAACCGCCGCGTCCGCGTGACCATTTTCGGTCTCCGCAATGGGGAGCCGTGCGTTTTCGGCGAATATAGAGGCGCCTTCTTCGTCGCCAAATATCCGAAAGACCGGGAGCAGGATAATTCCGCGATCCTTGTGAGGATCGAACGGGATTTCGTTCAAGGTCATGTGTTTCTCCGCTTCAACGGGCGGGGCGAGATCGTGAGCCATGCTCTGCTCAACTTCGCCGATCGCGGCCCCGTCTACAGCGTCGAGCGTTTTGCCGCCGCCGGCTATCGCCGCTACGGCGAGGGCGAGTATCCGCGCGCGGATCGTCCCGAACGGCCCTATTACCGCGGCTACGAAAACTAGGCCAGCCGGGAAAGAAGACGTCTTGCGATAGCCGGGCTCGTCCCGGCTAGCGCGTCCAGCGGCTTCTAACGATCCCTATTTGCCCGCGCGGCCCCGCCGGGGACGCTTGTTCGTCTCACTCGCTTCGGCCGGAACGTCCCTTGTGCGTTTACGTTAGAAAGTAGATGCTGGCTTCGGCTGCCATTCTTAGGCCAATGCAGCAGGCGCGATGCGGAGATGGAGATGGGGATCGATAGCCGGGGCGCTGGCAGCGTTGAGGCGGCAAAGGCGACGCCTGCACAGGGGCTATCCTCCGGAGAGGCGGCGCGGCGGCTATCGGCGGCCGGCCCGAATGCGGTCAGCGAGCCTCAGGTTTCACTGGCGGCCAAGGTAGCGCGCCGCTTTTGGGAGCCGGTTCCCTGGATGCTTGAGGCGGCGATCGTTCTGCAGCTCACGATCGGCGAGTACACCGAGGCTGCGATCATAGCGGCGTTGCTCGTTTTCAACGCGATCCTCGGTTTGCTTCAGGAGGAGCGCGCCGGCGCGGCCTTGGCTGCGCTGAAATCGAAGCTTGCGCTCAGAGCATCGGTCAAGCGGGACGGCAAGTGGATCGAGATCGAGGCTGCCGGGATCGTGCCGGGCGATCTCGTCCGGCTCACCCTTGGCCGGGTTGTTCCTGCCGACATGCGCATCGCGGATGGCTCAGTGCTCGCCGATCAGTCGATGCTCACAGGGGAATCGGTGCCGGCAGAGATCGGTCCAGGCGGCACCGCCTATGCAGGCAGCATGGTTCGCCGCGGCGGAGCGGCGGCCGAGGTAACCGCCACGGGCGCGCGAACTTACTTCGGCCGGACCGCCGAGCTTGTGCGCATTGCCCATGCCGAAAGCGGCGAGCAGAAAGCCGTGCTCGGCGTGGTTCGAAATCTCGCCGTCTTCAACGGCGCGGTAGCGGTCGCGCTTGTCGCCTATGCGCACTCTTTGGCAATGCCGGCGAGCGGGCTGATTTCCCTCGTTCTGACGGCGCTGCTCGCGTCTATCCCCGTCGCTTTGCCGGCGACATTCACCTTGGCTGCGGCGCTCGCAGCGCAGAGGCTTACCAAGAAGGGCGTGCTCCTTACCCGCCTCTCAGCAATCCACGAGGCCGCCACCGTGGACGTTCTTTGCGCGGACAAGACCGGCACGCTCACGCAAAATGAGCTTAGGGTTACCGCCGTGGAGCCTTTGAGGCCAGGTCTTGATCGGGACGGTCTTCTTGCGCTGGCCGCGGCAGCAAGCTCCGAGGGCGGGCAGGACCCTGTCGATACCGCTATCCGCGCCGCTGCAACTGGCCGGCCTTCCCAGGCGATTGCCGGGCCAGTGCTGCATTTCACACCCTTCGATCCGGCAACGAAGCTGTCCGGCGCCGCGATTGCCGGCGAGGACGGCCAGGAGCAGAAGATCGTCAAGGGGGCGCCAGCCGCCGTCGCCGCGCTCGCCAAAGTGGACCCATCGGCTAACGGCCGGCTCGATGCGATGGCGCAGACGGGCTTGCGCGTTCTTGCCGTCGCAAGCGGGCCCGATCAAGCCATGACGCTCGCGGGCTTTATCGGCCTCAGCGATCCGCCGCGATTGGATACGGCAGGGCTTCTTGGAGACTTGCGGTCCCTTGGCGTTGCGCCCGTCATGGTAACCGGCGACGCGCCAGCCACAGCAGCAACCGTCGCGCGGGAGGTTGGGCTTGAGGGGCCGGTATGCCCGCCGGGGGGTATTCCCGCCCGCGTCACTCCGCAAGATTTCGCCGTTTACGCGGGAGTGTTTCCCGAGGACAAGTTTCGCCTGGTCAAGGCCTTTCAACATGGCGGCCACACGGTAGCGATGTGCGGCGATGGTGCGAACGATGCGCCGGCACTGCGTCAGGCACAGATGGGCATCGCGGTGTCGACGGCGACCGATGTGGCAAAATCCGCCTCAAGCATGGTGCTGACCGAGCCCGGCCTTGGCGGCATCGTCACGGCGTTGCGGGAGGGGCGGGCCACTTTCCAGCGCATACTGACCTATACGCTCAACGCGCTCATCAAAAAGTTTGAATTGGTTCTCTTTCTCGGCGCCGGTTTGCTGATGACCCATCAAGCCGTGCTGACCCCCATGCTCATGGCGCTGCTTCTCATCACCGGCGATTTCATCACCATGTCGCTGACCACGGATAAGGCGGCACCCTCCAGCGGCCCCGATAAATGGCGCATCGGCAATATTACTTTGGCGGCCGCTATTCTTGGGCTCGTCAAACTTACGTTCTCTGTAGCTGTGCTAGCCGCTGGCAAGTATGCACTTGCCCTGGATGCCAGCCAGCTGAGAACCCTCGCTTTTATCGCGCTGGTTTTTGGCGGCCAAGCAACGATATACGCCATACGCGAGCGCCGGCACATGTGGCGTTCGCGCCCCAGCTCTTGGCTCGTTGCGTCGTCGTTTCTGGACATCGGCATCGCCTTCGCTCTCGCCGCCGGCGGCATTCTGATGACGCCGCTCTCCGCTGCAAATATAGTCTTGGTGCTCGCTGCGGCCGCGGCGTTTTCGCTGGCGCTGGATTTCATCAAGACAGTTGCATTTGCTCGCTTGCAGATCGCATAGCGGCGTTTGGGCCGTGCTGCCGCGCTGGGCTGGGCATGGATTTCGTCAGTGTATTTTGCCCGCAGCAGGCAAAATGCAGGAAAGGCAGGAGTCCGGCATCATGTGCCTAAGCATACCCGGACAGATCGTCGCGATCTCCGATCCCCGGAACGCTCTCGGAATCGTGGATGTGTCGGGGGTTCGCCGCGAGGTCAATCTGATTTGCATCGTCACGGACGATCACCCGGTCGAAGCTTGCGCCGGCGATTGGGTGCTTGTGCACGCCGGCTTCGCCATGAGCCGGATTGACGAGGCGGAGGCTGCCGCGACACTGAAAATCCTGGCGGAGCTGTGCGAAGCCGAGCCCGGGCTGGAGGCCATGCGCTTGCCCGGGCAGGCCTGACCGTTTCAGGCAGTGTCCGGCGGGCAGCGCAGCACGCCGCCCCGATTGCAGTAGATCGTGCCGCCAGCCCGCCGGGCACAAGCGTCATATCGGGTCCGGTTGAATGCTTCCGCACCCGTTATCCCGGAACGGCGTTTGCGCCGTATCCGGGATCGTAACAGGCGGCGGCATTTGCAACGATCCCGGATAATGCCTCCCGCATTTCCGGGATGACGCCGATAGGCGAACCATTCAACCGGATTTCGTGTCAGCCTAATGCAGGAAACAATTGTTCCCCCGGCCGGAACGAATTTTGGCATCCTTAATTTTTATCAAACTGAAAGCGCGTCGCGGCTGCTAGCTTCCTTACTTGCCGCAATCGGCCTCCGCGGTGGCTAGCCGTAATTTGAGAATGCCGCGGGGCTGATTGGCATGCACAGGGGCTCGGACTCGACTATTATAGAAGCTCAACGCAAGCGTGTACGGGCGAATCCCGTAGATCAAGGCAGCAAGGGAGAGAAAACATGGATCTCGATGAAGCTATCCGGGCTCATACTTCATGGAAACTCAAGCTGGCTGCATGCCTTAAGAAGCCAGGCTGCCCGCTGAAAGCTGCCGAAGTCCGGGCCGACAATCGCAGCGAGCTTGGGCAGTGGCTGTACGGCGAAGGCAGGAAGTTTTCCTTGTTGCCGGAATACATGACGCTCGTCACGCTCAATGCACGGTTTCATCGTGCTGCCGCCCAGATTGTAGAAAGGGCGAATGCAGGACTCGTGATAAACGAAGAGGCGGCATTTGGCAGCGATAGCGAGTTCGCTTCAGCTTCAAGGGACGTCATTGCTGCAATCAAGGAGCTCGATAAAAAAGTGGTGCCCAGGCCCGTTAAAAGCGTGGCCTGAAACGCGGCCGGAATTAGTGGCGCTGCGGCACGGTGGGCCGTATTCGCGAGCGTCTGCGGTAATTCCTAATCTTTTCTCTATCTGGTACCCGCTTGCAGTGGCACATTTTAACCTTACATTAAGTTAGCTCCGCGCAAGATTATTTGGCTAAGTCTTTGGACATCGGATATTTGCGATTGGGGTGCAAAAATGGATCTCGATGAGGCCATCCAGGCTCATTCTTCCTGGAAACAAAAGCTGGCAATTTGCCTTGAAAGGCGGCGCGGCGCTCTTAAACCGGCTGAGATACGCGCCGATAATCGCAGCGAGCTCGGGCAGTGGTTGTACGGCGAGGGTAAGAAGTTCTCCTTGTTGACTGAATACAATACCTTGGTCTCCGAAAACGCGCGGTTTCATAGGGCGGCGGCCAAGCTGGTCGAGAAGGCGAATGCCGGCCAAGAGGTCGCAATAAGCAGCGATAGCGAATTTGCTTCGGCTTCGCAGGATGTCATAGCTGCCATAACGGAGCTTAGGAAAAAGCTTTCGGCGGGCGCCCCGAAAGGTCAACTGCAGTCATAAGCACTGTTGAGCTTCGTGTGCTGCCCCAGCCTCCCGGCGGGACTTAAACAAATAGTCAGGGCGAACGATTCCACTCTACTTGTTCTACATCAAATGCCGCTAGTCAGCCGGTGTTAATCCATTTAAAAGATGGCATCTGGGAGCTTCGCAATGAATCAAGCCCTAGAAGCGGGAGCACAAGCCGTCGTTTCCCTTGACGGTGTTGAGGCGCTCATCGCTGCCCTCGCCCGCCAAGGTTACACGGTGGTGGGACCCACTGTCCGGGACGGTGCAATCGTCTACGATGAGCTCA
Organism: Rhodomicrobium sp.; assembly: GCA_052145435.1. Classification (GTDB taxonomy): domain Bacteria; phylum Pseudomonadota; class Alphaproteobacteria; order Rhizobiales; family Rhodomicrobiaceae; genus Rhodomicrobium. Next base: position 6,537 of record JBKQOR010000267.1, read on the forward strand.
CGAGCCTTGCCGGCTTGCCGGCCGGCTTGACTGACCGGCAAGAAGCCGGGCGCTACCGGCTCGAACCCCGGGAGGATGGCGCGCTATTTGGGTTCGCCGTTGGCCCGCAATCTTGGAAGCGCTTTTTGCAACCGCCCGTGGAAACCCTTTGGACCGCACAGAAGACCGAAGACGGCTTCGCGATTACCGCGGCACAGAAGCCGGCTCAGAAATACGCCTTCATTGGCGTCCGCGGTTGCGAAATTCACGCAATCGCGATCCAAGACCGGGTGTATTGCGAGGGGCCGTACCGCGACGAAGCTTACGCTGCCCGGCGCAATAACGCCTTTATCGTCGCCGTCAATTGCAGCGTGGCCGGCGGAACCTGCTTCTGCGTCTCCATGCAGACCGGACCGAAAGCCCGCGCCGGCTTCGATTTATCTCTAACGGAGATCTTGGAGGACGGCAGGCACGAGTTCCTCATCGAGGCCGGCAGCGAAGCAGGCGCCGGTCTCCTTCGCCAGCTTCCGCACAAGCTTGCTTCAAAAACGCACCTGAACCTTGCGGAAGCGGTTGTGGCACGCACCGCAAGCCGGATGGGCCGCAGTCTCGATACGGCCGGTCTCAAGGAGCTGCTGCAGGCCAATCCGAACCACCCCCGCTGGGACGAAACCGCCGTGCGCTGCCTCTCATGCGGCAATTGCACCATGGTCTGCCCCACCTGTTTCTGCACCACGGTCGAGGACACCGGCGATTTAAGCGGTGTCTCGTCCGAGCGGACGAGGAAGTGGGACTCCTGCTTCACTTTGGACTTCTCCTATATCCATGGCGGCAGCGTGCGAAACACAGTGCGCTCCAGGTACCGGCAGTGGATGACCCACAAGCTTGCGAACTGGTTCGATCAATTCGGCACCTCCGGTTGCGTTGGCTGCGGCCGTTGCATCACCTGGTGCCCGGTGGGCATCGATATAACAGAGGAGGCTGCCGCCATCAGGGCAGCCCGGACCGCCAAGGAGGATCGCCATGGAGAGTCTTGAGCGAATTCTGAAAGAGCATCCGTTCTTTGCCCCCTTCACAGCCGGGCATCTGCAGCTGGTAACCGGCTGCGCACGGAACCACCGCTTCGCCGCGGGAGAGTATCTTTTCCACGAGGGTGCCCCAGCCAACGAGTTCTTCCTCATCCGTCACGGCGGGGTCGCTCTCGAGATTGTGGCTCCCGGCAAGGCGCCCGTCGTCTTCGAAACCCTCCACGATGGCGACATAGCGGGCGCATCCTGGCTTGTGCCGCCTTACCGGTGGATGTTCGACGCCCGCGCCTTGGAGCTTACCCGGGCGATCGGCATCGACGCGGCATGCCTGCGCGGAAAGTGCGATGCCGATCACGATCTCGGCTACGAGATGATGAGGAGCGTTTTGACGGTCCTGCAGAAGCGGCTTCAGGCGACCAGGCTTCAAATCCTCGATGTCTATGGGAGGCACTGACTTGAATTTAGCGCCTCATCCCGATGCCTTCGTGCCTCAGCTCTATCGCACGGGGCGGGTGGTCCGCGAGCTTCACGACACGGTGACGCTGGAGCTTTCCCCGCTCTCAGGGCCGCTGCCTGCGTTTGAGCCTGGGCAGTTCAATATGCTTACAGTATTCGGGGTTGGCGAGGCTGCCATCAGCATCAGCGGCGGCTCGCAGGACGGGGCCGCTTTTGTGCATACAGTGCGCGAGGTTGGAGCGGTCAGCCGGGCCATCGCAAAGCTGGAAACGGGTGCGGTTGCTGGGCTTCGCGGCCCCTATGGCAAAGGCTGGCCGGTTGCCGCGGCCGAAGGATCGGACGTGGTGATTGTGGCTGGCGGCCTGGGCCTCGCACCGCTGCGCCCCGCGATTCATAGTATCCTGGCCAATCGAAGCCGCTACGGCCGCGTCTCGATCCTGTTCGGCAGCCGCAATCCGGCGGATCTGCTTTACCGGCACGAGTTGGAGCAGTGGCGCCAGCGGCTCGATGTCGAAATCGCGGTGACCGTCGACCACGCGGACGCAAGCTGGCGCGGCAATGTCGGCGTGGTGCCATCGCTGATCCGGCGGGCGGCTTTCGATCCGCACGATACCGTCGCCATGGTCTGCGGGCCGGAGGTGATGATGCGGTTCACGGCCAGGGGACTGCTCGATGCGGGCGTCGCCGGCGAGCGCATTTACTTTTCCATGGAGCGCAACATGAAATGCGCTATCGGCCTTTGCGGGCATTGTCAGTTCGGACCGGACTTCATCTGCAAGGATGGCCCAGTGCTGCGGTACGACAAAATTTCCGCCATCTTCGCCGTGCGGGAGATCTGAGATGAGCGAACGCTATCGTCCGAGGCTCGCTGTCTGGAAATTCGCATCGTGCGACGGGTGCCAGCTTTCCTTGCTCGACTGTGAGGACGAGCTTTTGGCGCTGGCCGGAGCGGTCGAGATCGCAAACTTCCCCGAAGCATCGAGCGCGGTTGCAGAGGGGCCATACGATCTTTCCCTCGTCGAAGGGTCGGTCACGACGGCACACGACGCGGAGCGCATCCATGAGGTGCGGAGACAATCGAAATTTCTCGTGACAATCGGTGCCTGCGCGACCTCTGGCGGCATCCAGGCGCTCCGTAATTTCGCCGATGTGAACGAATTCGCCGCTGTTGTTTATGCAAGGCCGGATTACATCCAAACGCTAGCGGCCTCGACGCCCATCTCGGCGCACGTGCCCGTCGATTACGAATTGCAAGGATGCCCTATCGATAAAAACCAGCTCACCGAGGTTATTTCGGCGTTTCTGGCCGGGCGCAAACCCGCCATTGCCGCCCACAGCGTTTGCATCGAATGCAAGAGACGCGGCACCGTCTGCATAATGGTGCAAGGCACACCCTGTCTCGGACCTGTCACACATGCCGGCTGTGGGGCGATCTGCCCATCGTTCCGGCGCGGCTGCTATGGCTGCTTCGGGCCAATGGAGACACCGAACACCGCGGCACTCGCAGCGGAGTGGCGGGCGCTCGGCGCTGCGCCTCGGGACATCGTCCGCGCATTCCGAAGCTTCAACGCAGCCGCCGAACCCTTCCGCAAAGAAAGCGAAGCCCATGACGTCTAAGACGATCAAGGTCGATTATCTTGCGCGCGTGGAGGGCGAAGGCGCGCTGAACCTCGAAATCTCCGGCGGCCGGGTGACTTCGGCGCAGCTTAAGATTTTCGAGCCGCCGCGCTTCTTCGAGGCCTTCCTGCGCGGCAGGAGCTACGCCGAGGTGCCCGACATCGTCGCGCGGATTTGCGGCATTTGTCCCATCGCTTACCAAATGAGCGCGGTTCACGCGATCGAGAGCGCCTTCGGCGACACCCCCGGCGGAGAAATTCGCGCGCTCCGGCGGCTGATTTATTGCGGCGAGTGGATTGCGAGCCATGCCCTGCATGTCGCGATGTTGCACGCGCCCGACTTCTTAGGCTTTCCCGATGCGATCCAGATGGCGCGCGGCCACGCAGAGATCGTGCGCAACGGTCTCGCGCTGAAAAAGGCCGGCAACGGCCTCATGAGCCTATTGGGCGGGCGCGAAATCCATCCGGTTAGCGTCAAAGCTGGCGGCTTCCACCGCGTCCCCACGCGCTCCGAGCTCGCACCCATGGCTGAAACGCTGAAGCGCGCCAGAGACATAGCCGTAGACCTTGTCCGCTGGGCGGCGGGGCTGCCATTCCCCGACTTCGAGCAGGATTACGAATTCGTGGCGCTGCGTCATGGCCAGGAATACCCATTCAACGAGGGGCGCCTCCTTTCCAGCCGCGGCATCGATATAGCCATCGCCGATTACGAGACCGAATTCGAGGAGCGCCATGTTGCACATTCGACGGCGCTCCATTCGGTCATAAAACGGCGCGGCGCTTATCTCGTCGGACCGCTCGCGCGCTATGCACTGAACTTCGATCTTTTGCCCAGCGATGTGCAGGCGCTCGCCCGCGAGGCTGGTCTTGGACCGGTTTGCAAGAACCCGTTCCAGAGCATAATCGTCCGCGCCATTGAGATCGTTTATGCTTGCGATGAGGCCGTGAGGCTGATCGCAGACTACGAGCCGCCCGCTGAGGCCGCGGTGAAGCTGGAGCCGCGCACGGGCACCGGTTTCGGCTGCACCGAGGCGCCGCGCGGTATCTGCTGGCATCGCTACGAGTTCGAGGCCGATGGCACGATCGCTCGCGTTCGCATCGTTCCGCCCACCTCGCAGAACCAGCCGGCCATCGAAGCCGATCTCATGGCGGTTGCGGGCACAATTTTGGACCGCCCCGACAGTGAGATCCGGCATCGCTGCGAGCAAACGATCCGAAACTACGATCCCTGCATCTCGTGCTCCACGCACTTTCTCAAACTTTCGATCCGGCGTTCATGACGAAGCCGGCTGCCGCGCGTAAAGTTCTCGTGGCCTGCATCGGCAATCCGGATCGCGGCGACGACGGGATCGGAGCACTGGTTGCGGAAAAGCTCGCGGGAATGCTTGCCGCCGGGGCAGAGCTTCTCGTTCGAAATGGAGACATGCTTTCGCTCATCGAGGACGGCGCAGGCTCCGACGCGCTCGTCTGCGTAGATGCTGCCGCGCCGATGGATGCGCCTGGCCGGATTCACCGCATCGATCTGGCAGCGGGCGAATTGCCGGGCGAGCTTTTGGCTGCCTCCACTCACGGCTTCGGGCTTGCCGATGCGATCGGCCTTGCCCGCACGCTTGCATGCGCGCCGCCCGATATTGTCATCTATGGCATTGAGGGATGCTGCTTCGATGCGGGTGCGCCTATGACCCCTGAAGTTGCGGCCGCCGCGGACGAGGCCGCTGCCCTCATCGCGGATGAAGTGCGCCGGCTCCAAGCACACGCGCGCGGTTAATCGTACCAGCGTCATCGCGAGGTGGCTTTGGCCGCCGTGGCGGTCCATAACGGCTTCGGTGACTCTGGCTCTGGATTGCTTCGCTTCGCTCGCAATGACGTGAACTGATCAACCGGATCTGGTATGAGGGGGTCTTAGGCTGGTCCTCAAAGATAGCACGGTCTCCAAACTTCCGCATTTCGACGCCCCGGCAGAGCCATCACCTCGGCGGCTTGAAATAAAAATCCTCGTCCGGAATGCGCCCATAGACGAACGGCTCCTGCTGATTGTCCGTCGCGGCAAGCACGCTGCTCGTCACCCTGCGGAAGAAGCGGCCAAGCTCGACACCGTCCTCGTCCATATGCTTCACCAAGGCTGTGGCGAAGGGGCTGTTCGTGCCCTTCCCGTCTGAGGCGACGCTGCCGTCGCGCGCGGCATAGAATACCACCTCGCCGTGCGACGGCTCGACGGCGGTCAGGCCGCGCGCCACCGCACGCGTGCTCACCCGGTTCATGACCATCCGCGTAAGAAACGGATTGTTGCGGCAGGCATCGAGCACCACGATGCGCAATTTCGTCACCGCAGCCAGCCTGTCGAGAACGCGCTCCAGCGGCACGGCCTCGTCCGGCGTGTCGGTGGCGCGGACAAGCTCCGCATCGACCGGGATCAGCC
>JBKQOR010000268.1:0-5830 GCA_052145435.1 Rhodomicrobium sp.
TTTGGCATTCTCATGCACGTTCATGGGACGCTCCGGCAGGCTGTGGTTTGTGGCAAAACTCACATACCTGCTCAGCTTCCCATGAGCAACCTGTTGAGACGTTACAACTAGGCACGACAGTCCAGGCGATCAGGGGTAGCTGCATAGCCAAAGCATATCCGTTTACCTTTACGCTGTGGATGGTCCGGCCTCGTTGCTGCTAAGCCTTCTTCCTCTCAAGCAGGGAAAGCCGGTCCAGCGGGCTCATCACCTTGCGGATCATGCTGGTGGCCACCCGCGTGTAAAGCGCTGTCGTGTTGAGCTTCCCACGGTGTGCGCCGGCCATTTGAGCCCGGCGCAGGTCCGGGCGGATGTGATTGCCGACAACAGGCTGGCCGAACTCGCCGGCTGGGATCGCAAGCTCTTGGCGCTCGAGCTGCAGGAACTGTCTGTCCAGCCGAACTTCGATGTCGCCATTACCGGCTTTGAGACCGCCGAAATTGATATTCTCATCGGGGAGCTTGGCGAAGAGGCGCCGGACGAAGCCGATATTGTGCCCGAGGTTGACCGGACAAGGCCCGCGATTTCGCGGCCCGGCGATCTCTGGCGCATCGGGGAGCATTATTTGCTGTGCGGCAACGCGCTGGATCAAGAAAGCTATAAACGGCTACTCGGCAGTGCACAGGCGCAGCTCGTTTTTACAGACCCGCCCTACAACGTCGCTATTGCCGGCAATGTCTCGGGTCTGGGCAAGAACCAACATCGCGAATTCGCGATGGCGTCCGGCGAAATGAGCCCAAGCGAATTCACGGAGTTCCTTAAGACCGCGTTCGAACAGCTTTGCGCCGCCAGTGCCGATGGCTCGATCCACTTCATCTGCATGGATTGGCGGCATCTACGCGAAGTGCTCGATGCCGCCGGCGAGACCTACCAGGAGCTCAAAAATCTCTGTGTCTGGACCAAGACCAATGCCGGAATGGGCAGTTTCTACCGATCGCAGCACGAACTCATATTTGTGTTCAAGAACGGCAGCTCGCCACACGTCAACAATGTGGAGCTCGGCCGCTTCGGCCGCAATCGCAGCAATGTCTGGCCCTATGCCGGCGTAAACAGTTTCGGCAAGGATCGGGACGCCGGGCTTGGCATGCATCCCACCGTCAAGCCCTTGGCGCTGGTAGCCGACGCCATCCTGGATTGCTCCAAGCGCGGCGCGATTGTGCTCGATGCTTTCGCTGGCAGCGGGACCACCCTCCTCGCCGCCGAGCGCACAGGGCGAAGAGGCTACGGCATCGAACTCGATCCTTACTATACCGATACCATCCTCAGGCGGTTCGATGGCGTTTACGGCCTGAAGGCCATCCACTTCCAATCGAACAAGAGGTTCGAGGATATCGAAAGCGAGCGCTCAGCAAAGGTACGATATGGCTGAAAGAGCAACCAAGAAAGGCACGGGCGTCTCAAGAGCGAAAACTCCTCCGGCCGCCCGGGACACAATGGCAAAAACCGGCCGCGGTAACCCGCCCAAGCACACGCGATTTCAGAAGGGCGTGAGCGGCAACAAAAACGGCCGGCCCAAGGGCTCGAAGAACCTCGGCACACTCCTTATGGAAGCGGGCCGCGATCAGGTCACAGCCACGATCGGCGGTAAGCAGCGCAGGCATGCCCTGCTAAGCTGGCCGGCGGATGACCGCCGGCGGTCGGTCAGGAACGCGTCTTAGGTTAGGTGTCAATCATCGGCCGTGATGCGCACCACCTCCGCGGGGGGGATTCTCGAACGTCGGAGTGGGCATGTCTTCCCCCATTCGCAGGCGTTCCCGATCGACCATATAATCGCGAATGATGGGCGCTGCGTCGATATTTCGAGCAAGCTGAAGCTGGAAGACCATCAAACTGCCATATCGGAAAAGCATCTCGGAGGCGGCGAGATGGAACTCCCACATCCTCACGAACCGGTCGTCATAGGCCTTCCGGATCTGCGCCCGGTTTTCAAGGAAACGCTCGCGCCAATGCCGCAGCGTCTCTGCATAGTGCAGACGGAAGATCTCGATATCCGTAATCCAGAGGCCTGAGCGTTCAACTGCGGGCACGACTTCAGACAGCGCTGGTGAATACGCTCCTGGAAAGATATATTTCCGGGCCCATGGGCTTGTGATACCCGGGCCTTCCATCCGCCCGATGGCGTGGATAACCGCGATACCGTCGGGTTTAAGCAGGCTCGCAATTTGATCAAAAAAGGTGCGATAGTTCGGAACTCCCACATGTTCAAACATGCCGACCGAGACGATACGGTCGAAATGGCCCTGGACATCGCGGTAATCTCGAAGCTCGAATTTGACTTTATGAGTGAGGCGAGCCTCGTCCGCGCGTTTTAGTGAAGCGGAGAGTTGTTCTTCCGACAAAGTTACGCCTAACACGGATATGTCAGTTGCTTGCGCAAGAAAAAGCGCAAGACCACCCCAACCCGAGCCGATATCGAGAATGGATTGTCCGGGCTCAATGAGCAGCTTGGCTGCGATGTGACGTTTCTTGGCGGCCTGCGCGGCCTCTAGCGAGAGCCCCGGCTCTCGAAAATAGGCGCAGGAATATTGCATATCCGAATCCAGAAAGCCGCGGAACAACGTTTCTGACAGATCGTAGTGATGGGCAACGTTACGGCGAGCGGCAAGCCGCGAGTTCGCTTGCTGATAGGCCTGGCGTACCGCTTGCATTGCCCCGGACAAAAACGATGGACGCCTTGGCGGCGAATTTTCCAAATTCCGTCCCCAGAGATCGAACAGACCAGCAAGGCTGCCGTGTTCAATCTCTACGGTCCCGTCCATATAAGCTTCGCCGAAATAAAGCTCCGGGTTGATCGCGATTTTGAACTCGGTCCAACGCCTCTTCAATCGCAGCACAATGTCCGGATCGCTATCGTTCGCGACGTTCCCGGCCGCAAATTGAGTGCCATCGGGGCGAATTATGGTGAGTTTCCCGGTCTTGACGAAAGACTTCAGCATTCGTTCGAGCATACAGCGTTCCTCGCGAGAGGCGGCGGTTTGTGTCGCATATCTGCAGCGACCGGCCTCTCAGAAAAAGATGCTGCGAGTTTTTTTGTACACGTTTTGACACGGGCCGGACCTTTGCAGGGTCCTCTCCGGCTAGCGTCGCGCGGACGCCGGATATAAGGGTATGTAACCCTTCGCCGCGAGCGCCCGTGTTCCCGGGTGCCCAGCTGCTTGAGCAGTAGGCGCCTACAATCTCATTGCACCGACAAGCCGAAGTCGGTTTCGCAGCCGCGCGGCCTCGGCACGCAGTAAACGCGAACGCGGCATCCGCGGATACGTACAACCTTACGATGGCAGCAGATAACCCTTGCCACGTCGTCCGAGGTCAGAGCGAAAGCGTTTCCGGAGAAGAGCGTCGCTACCAATATCGCAGCGGCCACAACTGCGACCTTTTTCATCTCATCCTCCAAGCTGATGCCTGTTGACCTGCCTACGATCATAGGCTTCGCGGATAGAGTTTCGATTAAGGCCCTATGCCGTGTGCAAACGAATTATCGCGAGAAATAATAAGGTTAAGGAAGCACTTGCCTCTGGCGGTCGAGGTTTGTTAGGCGACGGCTTTTTAGGCAAGAGGCGCGATACATTCCGGCTGATTATACGCTGGCTTACAGGTCCGCCGCCTCGAACGCGCCGCCGGAGAACCGGCGAAAGAAGCCGGGGGGGCGGGGCATGGCTTGCCGGCGCGGTCTTGCATGCGGCGCGAAGCCAGAAGTTTTCCGCATCGGAAGGGCGGTCTGAGTCGAACCGGTCTCCGGCGCACTAAAACGGAAATTGGAAAATGGCGGGCAGAGACAGCCGCTCTAAAGCCGGCGGCTGCCGGGCTAAAATTTGAAGATTGCGCGCCAGAGACTGCCGCTAAGAAGCCTAAGCCGCGGAAATACCGGAGCTTTTCACAAACCGGGGAATCGAGCCACAGAGACCAGACTGGCTGGCTGTCCAAGCTTGACGAGGCGGTGGACGCGTTGGAGATCGATCCAACTTTCCCGGCCTTTACTCAGTTTTGCAGTGCCGCTGGGATCGAACTGATCGTCGTGAGCGACGGCGTCGATTATTTCATACGCCGCATGCTGCAACGGGCAGGACTCGGGCGGCTCCCCGTCCGCGCCAACCGGCTGATCCATCGCGGCCAGCGCCGTTACAGCCTTGGCCATCCCCATCGGGTTCAAGGCTGCGCGTCTGCTGCGGGCACCTGCAAATGCACCCGCGCAGCCGCGGAGTGCTCAGGCCACCGGACGGTTCTTATCGGCGACGGGCGCTCGGATTTCTGCGTGTCGCATAAAGCCGATATCGTTTTTGCGAAGAAAAGCTTACTTGGCTATACGCAACCGAAGGGCATCAAAGCGCTCGAATACTCGAACTTTGACGAGGTGCGAGCCGCGCTGGAAACACTACTACCGCTTCGCCGCCACCAAGCCGCCTTCGCAAACGCGGGTCTTATAGCAGCGTAAGGGCGGATAGCTCACGGCGACGTTCCCTGTCTGTACTCATCGCGCTATAATCGCGCAATGACTACGCCTGCCGCAGTGGTCCCGCCAACCGAAGACACCGTCGAAGCCTATCGCGCTGCCGTTTTGGCCTATCGGCAAGCGTTTAAAGCCGAGCATGAGAAGCGGGGTTCCCTTAGGATGGACCCGCACATTCCTGAGCTGGCGGCGACCGAAGCGGTTCTCAGGATATCGCCGAGCCTCGGTTGTTACAAAGCCGCTGCCTTAGCGCATCAGGCAACGTCATGGGCTGCGCATGCGCACTGGCTTTGGTTCTGGAAGGGTGTTTCGCCAATCGCGGATGAGGCCCGTTGGGGGGAATCTTATCCCGGATCTGAAGCGGCTTTTGCCGCCGCTTGCTCCGCTTCTTCGATCTCAGCGGCGATGCGTTCCCTGAGCCAGTGCATAGCAGTTTGTTCCTCGAACTCCTTGTCCATAAAGTCTTCAGTGATCTCTTTGGCGCGCTGTTCCGGCGTTGGCGTTGTCATAAAATCCCTCCTTCGTTCCCAATTTTAACCGCTGGGAACAAGCCTGTTGGCCGGAAAAACGCGTTGATTTCCGCGAGCTCGTTCGCGCCAATTTCCATTGAGACGGCGGGGCTGCGGCCCGCCTGGGCGCGCAGTCTGTAGTGGCGGCGTTTGGTCTTCTAAAGCGAAGCATTTTAAGCACTTCTGCAGCTGGGTGATAAGCGGGCGCGTTGAAAACACCCACGAAACCGGCCCTCATGACCGAAGCTGCCCTTCGGTGATCAAAAGCGTATTACGCTGTTTGATCCGCAACAGGGCGCACTACGAGAGGTCCTTCAAAAGCCAGTTAATTCCGCACAGAGTTGGGGATCGTAAACAGCCTCTCTACTCGCCGCCGCATTCGGCCTGGGCGCCGTTCGCCACCCTGCGCAACAATTCCATGTCTTGCACCACCACCATACGGCTTGAAGGCAAATCGATAACCCGGGCGCCCTTCAATCGGCTAAATTCGCGGCTCACCGTTTCGAGAGTGAGCCCAAGATAGTCGGCAATTTCCCCGCGAGTTAACGGCAGCTGGAAGCGCGTATAAGTCCCGCCGGCGCCGTTAGTCGGGGTGCGTGTCGCGATCATGAGTAGGAAACCGGCAACGCGGAAATATGCACATTTGCGCGACAGCAGGAATTTCAAATCCCGGCTGCTATCGAGTTCCCGGAGCTTCATCCTGAAAACCGTTCGCGATAGTCCAAGATGCGATTTCATCAGCGAATCGAATGATCCGCGCGGATAGCAGCAAAGCTCTGCATCGGTCGCTGCTTCTGCTGCGTAGGTGTGGTGATCGCAAAGGCTCTGGCCCACA
>JBKQOR010000269.1:0-15581 GCA_052145435.1 Rhodomicrobium sp.
CAGCCGCGTATTCTTGCGTAGCGATGCATCGCCCCGCTGAAGAGCGGTTACCGCCGGTCCCATCCCCGGCACCGGCCGCCGTTATGCGTCAGATGCGGGCCAAATCTCCCGGCGTGGCCATCGGCGCGCGCTGGTGAAAACCACAGAACTCCCGGATCGCGGGCAGCACCGCTCCTCGCCAGGTCTCGCCGTAGAACAGCGAGAAGTGCCCCGCATGCGGCACGGCGAGGGCTCGGCGCAGGCGCCTTGGAAGCGAGCTGCACAGCCCATGCGCCGCGCTTGTCTGGCCGGGCGCCGCGATATCGTCGCGCTCGCCCTCGATCGTTAACAGCGCGGTTGTACGGATCGCGCCAGGATCAATGCGTTCGCCTCCGAAGCGAAGAGCGTTCTTTCTAAGCAGGCACTCCTGAAACACGTCCCTTGTGTTTTCGAGAAAAAACGCGGCGTCGAGGTCCATGATCGAGGTGAACAGATCGAGAAACGGGAATTGCGCCGGGTCGTCTCCGTCGTCGAAGAGCAGTTTCGCAGCCGTGTCGCTGCCCCCGCTGATGTGCCTTGTCAGGTAGGCCCAAAGCGGGAGCGAATGCAATTGCGCTGGATAGACGCGGCGTCCGCGGCCCGCGAAATCCTCCGGCACCGTTGCAATCACGTTTTCCTCGAACCAGGATAGAGGCCGGGAGCGCAGCAGCTTCACGACGCGGGTCGGGGCGGCGAGCGGGTCGATGGGAGACCCCATCAGAACGAGGCTCGCGGGGGTATTGGCGTGCTCGCTCTGAGCAAGGAGCGCCGTTGCGGCAAGCGCGGGCACGCCGCCCTGGCATAGGCCAAGCACGTTGAGGCCGGGCGGTAGCCTCTTTATGCAGTCCAAGACACCGCCGATATTTCCGCCGAGGCCGAGCTGCCCTTCTGTGGCGGCGACATGCCTGACGTTGATCCAGTCCGTGATGTAAACGCAGAAATGGGGAAGCAAGCCGGCGATGAGATCGCGGGCGATAATCGCGAAATGCCCGGACAGAGGCGCTACAACGAGCAGGCTGCCCTTAGGGGCGATGCCGGGCACCGAGAATTCAACCAGCGTGCAAAAACGCGTCCCCCCGCCGTCGCGCGTTCGAACCGCAACGTGCGCGTCTCCCGCCGCCACTTGCGTTATACCGAATCCGCGGCGCGCGGGCTGGTTTCCGCCCGCGAACAGCGGAGGACTTTCGCCTGTCGGCCTCTCACTCGCCGCATTGCCGGTCACACTTCGAACCTCAACGCTTTCCATACCCAACGCATTGACCGATATCAAGGAAAGGCGGCGCACCTTATGCGCGCAATGCAAGGTTCAAGGCCCGCGCGGCGCTGGGCAAATACTCTTGAGCTTTCTACTCTATGAAGAGGTTACACCATGCAAGTTCCACTTCAAGTTGCCTTTGACGGCGTTGAGCATTCCGATGCAGTAGAAGCGCGCATCCGGGAGGAGGCAGAGAAGCTCGAGCAATTCTACGGCCGTATCGTGAGCGCGAGCGTTGTCGTGGCAAAGCCGCAGCACCGCCATCACAAGGGCGACACCTTTCACGTCCGCATTCATCTTGTGGTTCCCGACGCGCCCGATATTGCTGTGAGCCGCGAGCCCGCCGCCACGGGCGCTCATGAGGACGTCTATGTGACGATCCGCGATGCATTCAAGACGGCGCGCCGGCAGCTTCAGGACGCGGTGGCCAAGCGCTAAAAGGCGGTGGAGGCGGCCAAGCAGCTAAAGCGCCGCCGCCTTCTCCTTTTGCGTCTTATAGAATTTCTTCACCAAGAGGTCGCGCTTGAGCCGCGACAGGTGATCGATGAAGAGCAGGCCGTTCAGATGATCGATCTCGTGCTGAACGACGGTCGCGATCAAATCCTGAAAAACCTCCTCGCGCTGGTTTCCTTCAACGTCCAGGTAGCGCACGCGCACGAGCGCCGGCCGCTCCACCTCCGCATACATCTCGGGGATGGATAAGCACCCCTCCTCGTGCAGGCGCGGCGTATCGCCCCTGGCGACGATCTCGGGGTTGATGAGCATCATTGGATTTTTGGGCTCGTCCTCGCCGCGGGCTATGTCGAGGACCAGCATGCGGCGCAAGACGCCGACCTGAACGGCGGCCAGCCCGATGCCGGGCGCTGCGTACATGGTTTCGAGCATATCGCTCAGGAAGGTGCGCACGTTCCCGTCGATGGATTCCACCGGCAGCGATTTTTCACGCAAGATCGGATCGGGGAGCTTGATTATAGGCAGTCTGGACATGCGCAGCAGATAAGCGAAGGCGCGGTCCGGGTCAACGCTTCCGCCGGGAAATTGCTATGCCTCTCAATCCGTCCGCTCCAGTTTTGCTAAAGGCTCATAGGCGCAGGCCCGAATTTGGCTACGGACAGGTCAATGAAAGCGCGGCGTCCGATGCTTATTTGGCCGGCACGGTATTTGCATCTTGCCGTGCGAGCCAGGCTTCAAGGGTTGCCTGCTCCGCATCGTCGATGGCTGCCAGAGCGACATCGATTGAGGCTGCGGCATAGCGCTCGGCCCAATCGACGCGGTTTTGCAACTCCTTTGATTCATGCTTGGCTTTCCACTCGGCGATCTTCGCGGCAGTGGCGGTTTTCCGTGCCTCCACCCATTTTTTCATCTCGGCTTGTGCCGCCGAGACCTTTGTGCGGTCTTGCTCGATGCGCTTCTGCACTTGATCGAGGTGACTTCGGACCTCCTGCTCCGCGTTCTGTGCCTTCACGTCGATCTTGGCCTTGAGGCCGTCGAAACGGCTCTTAGCATTCGTGAGCTTGACCCGGAGATCTTCCACGAACTTATCAACCTTCTGACCCATAACATGCTCCTGTCTTTCATGGATTCGCGCTAGATGCGCATGCTCGCGCAAATGACTGATTTATAGATTTGATTGATATCAATTCCGCGAAATCAAATATTCTTATGAGTGCCGATCTAGTTAACATTTATAGCACAAATGTATTTAACCGCCGTGAGCGTAAGCTTTCGCAGTGGCTGACTTTATCAGTGCGATACTTCTAGGCAGAGTTACTCATCTGCCGGCTTGTGACGTCCTGAATGCTATTGGTGTGCGGTAGGGATTCCGTGGCCGGGGCAGCGCTCGACCTCGACCGTGATGTGGCTCAGCTCCCGAAGCGCCGCCAGCATCTCTTTGTAGTGCTGGGGGGCCTTGGGATGGTCTGAAAGGATCGACACGGCTGCGGCGTAATGGCCCGGCCCGATGCGCCATAAATGCAGGTCCGGCACGGCGTCGCCGCCGGCTTCGAGCTTCTGGCGCATCTCTTCGGCCAAATGCCTGTCCGGCACGGAATCGAGAAGGATGCCGCCCGACAGACGCGCCAGGCCATAGGACCAGCTCAGAATGACGCCCGTGCCGATAAGCCCGACAGCCGGGTCCATGAAGGTCCAGCCCGCGAGCTTTGCAGTGAGCAGCCCGCCGATGGCCAGAAGCGAGGTCAGCGCGTCGGCTAGCACGTGGACGTAAGCCGAGCGCAGATTGAGATCGCGGTCGTGATGATGATGGCCGTGCGTCTGCGCGCTATCGCCATTGGCATCACCGCCGTGATGATGATGATCGTGGCCGTGATCGTCGCGAAGCAGCCAGGCACTGAGCAGGTTCACAAGAAGGCCGAGGCCCGCAATGGCAATGGCCTCTTCGTAATAGATCGCAACCGGATGCAATAGGCGGCTGAAACTTTCATAGCCGATTAACAGCGCGATCATGCCCAGCACAATCGCGCTTGTGAAGCTTGCGAGGTCGCCCATTTTGCCGGTTCCGAATGCGAAGCGCTCGTCATGCAAATGGCGGCGGGCATAAAGATAGGCGAGCGCCGAGATCGTAAGCGCGGCGGCGTGCGTGGACATATGCCAGCCATCGGCGACGAGCGCCATCGAGCCGAGCAGCGAACCGCCCACAATCTCGCCCGTCATCATAATGGCGGTCAGGGCGACGACGGCCCAGACGCGTTTCGCATTCTCATCGTGGCGCGGCCCCAGGAAGACATGCTCGTGCCGGTAGTCTTCAACCGGATGAACGTGGGTATCGGTCATCGCTTCTACTCACATTCCATCCGCCAGCTCCGCCCAAAGATCGTATTCGCCCGACTCCACGATGGTGGCGCGGACGGTGTCGCCAGGGTTCAAACCCTCGCCATCGCCGATGAAAACGCTGCCGTCGATCTCTGGCGCGTCCCATGCGCTGCGACCGGTCGCGCCTTCCTCGTCCACTTCGTCGATCAACACCTCGACCGTTTTGCCCACTTGCGACGCCAGCACCTGCGCGCTCACCTCGCGCTGCACGTCCATGAAGCGTTCATAGCGCTCGGCCTTCACCTCTTCGGGCACATGCCCGTCAAACGCCCGGCTCGCAGCCCCTTCCACATTCTCATATTTGAAGCAGCCGACGCGCGTGAGCCGGGCCTCCCGCAGCCAATCGAGGAGAAACGCAAAGTCCGCTTCCGTCTCGCCTGGAAAGCCCACGATGAAGGTGGATCGCAAGCCAAGACCGGGGCATATCCTCCGCCAATGTGCGATCCTTTCCAGGGTTTTCTCCTGGTTTGCGGGACGGCGCATGGCCTTCAGCACCGGGGGCGAGGCGTGCTGGAAGGGAATGTCGAGATAGGGGAGGATCTTGCCTTCCGCCATCAGCGGCAGAACCTCGTCCACATGCGGATAGGGGTAGACGTAATGCAGCCGCACCCAGACGCCGAGCGTCGAAAGCGCCTCGCACAGCTCGGTCAGCCGTGCCTTGACGGGTGCGCCGCGCCAGGGGCTTTGCGCGTATTTGAGATCCGCGCCGTAAGCGCTTGTATCCTGGCTGATGACGAGCAGCTCCTTCACGCCCTGGGCTGCGAGCGCTTCCGCTTCCGCGAGCACGTCGCTTGATTGCCTGCTCGCGAGACCGCCCCTGATGCCCGGAATGATGCAGAAGGTGCAGCGGTTGTTGCAGCCTTCGGAAATTTTCAAATAGGCGTAATGTGGCGGCGTCAGCCGCAGACCTGCGCGCGGCACAAGCTCCAGAAATGGCATGTGCGGGGCGGGGGCGGCCGTGTGGATCGCGTTCATCACGGAATCGTATTGATGCGGGCCGGTGATCGCGAGCACGTCCGGGAAGGCATCGCGGATGCGCTTGTCTTCCACTCCGAAGCAGCCGGTCACGATCACGCGGCCGTTCTCCGCCATCGCCTCGCCGATCGCTTCGAGGCTTTCGGCTTTGGCGCTATCGAGAAATCCGCAGGTGTTGACGACCACAAGGTCCGCGCCATCGTAGCTGGGCGCGATTCTATAGCCCTCGGCGCGAAGCCGGGTCAAAATCCGCTCGGAATCGACGAGCGCCTTCGCGCAACCGAGACTGACAAAGCCGACTTTGGGCGCCGCCGCGGGTTTCTTTTTAGGTGTCTTCATTTACTTCGGGCCGGAATGAAAAGAGCGCCGGCTGGCGCCCCGCTCATGTAGTGGTTTGCGGCGCTTTTATAAAGCGAAACTGTCGCAGCGGCGCTGTGAACGGCGATCAGGCCAGGGCCAATGCGCGCCCGGCCGTGACGAAAGCCACAGCGATCAAAAATATGAATATTGCGAAAGCCGGCCAAGAGTAACGAACGGGCTCACCAACCGATTTGATGAGCTCGTCCGGGCTGCCGGCGCCGGCATCCCCCGCTAAGATAGGCTTGAGTAACAAGCTCTTGGGTTTGGCAAGGATTTCGGGTCGTGGCATGACGGCGCGCTCCAATCGGGCTCGGATAGCCTTCATGCGGTAGTCGATCCGGCATGCCGATAGGTTCAAACGCGGCTTTGCCGCCATCCGTCGGTCACAGCAGATTGGGCAGTGTCAAAAGGCTTTGACTAACAACACGCTCGTGCCGCTCAGCGGCGCTCTTGATGCGGTAGCGCGGCTCTTGCTGATAGTCCGATGACGGCATGATCCGGCAAACTTCATAATTTCCCGCAACGGCCCCAGGGCCCGTTGGCGTAAAGCAGACTTGCTGCCCGATCGCGAATTTGTGGTTCAACAGTGCGTCCTCCATGTCAGGTTCGAAAGGTTAGGCGGGCCCTGCCGCAGCGAAGATTCGCGATGCGCATCTAGGCTCGCGTCAATTTAAGAAGGTCGGAGGCAATCTGCTCGCATGCAGCATCGTCAAGATCTTGGCGAAGGTCCTTCGTTTGCATTAAGCTGAGTTGATACTTTAAATTGTCATGAGAGTATTTCTGTCCAATCAAAACATGAATCCTGAAAGCCAGGGCATGAAACACGGCTGGGCTTAAATCACCCGGAATATGCCAATGCTGGCGTAAGACTGATTCTACCTTATCGGCATCGACGATCATCACGTATTCCTCTTCTACATACAGAGCGTATCGAAAGCAAAATTGGGAGAATAATTAAAGGAAGATTTTCTCAGGTTTCCTCTTCCTCATAAACACGCTCCGACCGGCACTCCTCTGCGTCCCGGACAACCTGTGCCCGATCTTTGTTGAATATAAAGGCGACGGCATCCAGGAAACCCAGCATGTAAACATCGGCCTTATGCGGAATTCTATCGTCGTACTCTTTTATGCACTCTTGATATGTTTTCATGGTTCCCGCTTATGTTTCACTCCGCCTTTGCAGGTTCATAGCAGATAAAGGCTCTTGATGTCAGAGAAAGATTTTCGCACCCTTGGGGCAGCCAGGCTTGCGCCGTCGCGAAAAGCCGTTGCCCGGATCATAGGCAATCTCGCTCTTAATAACTCCGGCTACGAACCAGGCGTGCGCTCGGCGTTAGCAATTCTTCACAACATTCTACAGAAGCCACAGCCAACGTTGCATCTTGCGGGTACTTCCACAGAAGACTTAAGGGTCAACGTGAAGCTGAGCGATACCGTTTGTTACACAAAAGCGTTTATGTATTCTTCGTTTTGCCACGTTGCAGTCTTCAACTGCGATCGCCGTGGAAAGAGGGTGTCAACAGAAGCTTAATATTCGTTCCCTTTTGGGGGCGGGGAGTTACCGGATGAGAAAACTGACGTTCATGGCGCTTGCCGTGATCTTGGCGCCGCTTGGCTCAATCACAAGCGGGCAGAGCGCGGTTGCCGCGCCTGCTTTTGCCGCGCCGGCCGAGGCGGGCGGGCAGCCAAGCCTGCTGACAAAGGCTCAATGGCACCATGGTGGCCCAGGCTGGCATGGAGGCGGACGCGGTTGGGGCGGCGGTTGGCGAGGCGGTCCTGGCTGGCGTGGCGGTCCCGGCGGCTGGAGGGGCGGCCCTGGCTGGCGTCCGGGCTATCGGTGGCGTCCCGGCTGGGGCTGGGGGCCGTGGCCTATCGTGCCGGGACCGTACTATTATGCACCCGGCCCGTATTACGATGCGCCGCCGCCGTATTATCCGCCGCGCCCGTGCTGCGATGGACAGCCCGGCCCAGCGCCCGAGCCCTACGAGCCTCCGCTCAAATAGCCGGCAGAGCGTAGCCGCCTAAAGTATTTGGGTGGCAAGCCGGCGAGGCGGCCGTTCAGGCCGCTTTTTTTGTAACTTCCGGTATCCGTCCCCTTCCAATTTTATATGGACATGCGGCCGAAGAGACTGTTCGCCGGCGCTGAATTCGCCTATTGCTAGATCATGATCGCTCACGGCATTCTCCCATCGCAGGCAATCGGATCGCTGATCGAAACCGGCGGGATTTCGGCATCGAAGCCGGTCCTGCCGGGGCAGGTGCAGCCGGCGAGCCTCGACTTGCGGCTCGGCGCGCGCGTCCACCGCGTCCGCGCGAGCTTCATGCCCGGCCCCGCGGCAACGACCGCGGAGCAGATCGAGCGCTTCGTCCTGCATACCATCGATTTGAGCCACGGCGCGGTGCTGGAGACCGGCTGCGTCTATGTGGCCGAAATCGAGGAGCATCTCGCGCTGCCGGGGGATGTCCAGGGGTTTGCGAACCCGAAAAGCTCGACAGGCCGGCTCGACGTGTTCACGCGCATGATCGCCGATCACGCGCCCGGCTTCGATCAAACCGTTCCCGGTTACCACGGCGGCCTCTATCTGGAGATTTGCCCGCAGACCTTTCCGATCCTTGCGAGATCCGGTTCCCGGCTCTCGCAAATCCGTTTCCGCGGCCCTTGCGGACAGGAAACGAAGACAGCGGGCGACCATCCGCGCGAGGCCGTCCTTTCCGTCGATCTCTCCGGTGGCGGCCCATACCCCTTGATCGGCTATCGCGCCAAGCGGCATACGGCGGTCATCGACGTCGACCGGGTTGGCGCTTACGAGGTGGAGGACTTCTGGGAGCCGCTCATGGTCACGCCGCAGAAGCGGCTGATCCTCGATCCGGATCAGTTCTACATCCTTGCCTCGAAAGAGGCCGTGCGCGTGCCGCCAACCTATGCCGCCGAGATGGAGCCATTCAACGCGCTGATGGGCGAGTTCCGGGTGCATTATGCGGGGTTCTTCGATCCGGGTTTTGGCATGGCGGAGACCGGCGGCGAGGGAAGCCGCGCGGTGCTGGAGGTGCGCAGCCACAAGGTCCCCTTCATTCTGGAGGATGGGCAGGCGATCGGCCGGCTCATCTACGAGCCGCTCACGGCTCTGCCCGCGCAGCTCTACGGGCAGGATATCGGCTCGCATTACCAGGCGCAGGCGCTGAAGCTGTCGAAGCATTTCCGCGAAAGATAGCCGCAGCAACGGCGCAGCCTATGGCAGATGCCAGCGGAGCTTCCTATTTACATCGCGCGGAGTAGCCTCTTGCCTATCGGGAACGTTCCCGGCATCCTGCGGCACTGCCGAACCTGCTTGGTCTACGATCTATTGCGACGTAAAGAGCGTGTCATGAATAAGCTTCTAACGGGCACCGCCATAATCTTGGCTCTCGCTTTGGCCGCCGCTTACTCCCCGGCGGGGCTCCATACTGCTCAAGCAGCCCAAACAGTGCAGCCGCAGCCCCGGGTTTTTGCGCCAAATTGCGCGATGCGCCCGCGGTGCCCGGTGAATGTCTGCGCCCGGACCGGCCGCTGCTTGTTTGGCAACCATTCGGTGATAACGGGCTGTCTCATCTATTTCTGCCAGCGGCGTTAGCGCCCGCCATATTATAGAACGCTTAGCGGCATCTTGCCGAGTGCCGCAAAGATGAAGCGGCTGGCTTCGATCACCAGCGCGCGGTCCACGCCCGTCTCGAAGCCGAGCCCGTCGCAGAGATAAACCACATCCTCCGTGGCGACGTTTCCGGAGGCGCTCTTCGCGTAGGGGCAGCCGCCCAGCCCTCCGGCCGAGCTGTCGGCAACGCGCACGCCCTCCTCGAGGCAAGCGTAAATGTTGGCGACGGCTTGCCCATAGGTGTCGTGGAAGTGCACCGCGAGCTTTGGCAGGGGCACGCGTTCCGCCACGGTTTTCAGCATCTCCCTCGCGGCGTGCGGTGTGCCTACGCCAATCGTGTCGCCGAGCGAAACCTCATAGCAGCCGAGCTCGTAAAGCCGGGCCGCCACATCCGCGACCTTGCCAAGTGGGACGCGGCCCTCATAAGGGCAGCCCAGCACGCAGGAGACATAGCCGCGCACCGCGATGCCTGAGGCCAGCGCGCGCTCGACGACGGGTTTGAACCTTTGGAGAGACTCCTCAATCGAGCAATTGATGTTCTTCTGCGAGAACGTCTCGGAGGCCGCGCCGAAAATCGCGATCTCGCGGGCTCCCGCCGCAATCGCTGCGTCCAGCCCTTGTTCGTTCGGAACGAGCACGGGCAAGGAGATGCCGGCGCGGCCGCGCAAGGCCTTCAGAACCTCCGCGGTGTCCGCCATCTGCGGCACCCATTTGGGCGAGACGAAACTTCCGGCCTCTATGGAGGTCAGGCCAGCCGCGATCAGCTTCTCGATGAACGCGACGCGCGCCGGGGCCGGTACTGGCACCGCTTCGTTTTGCAAGCCGTCCCGGGGGCCAACCTCGACAATGCGAACGCGCTCACCCATGGTTCAGCTTGCCTCCGCGCCTTCGAACTCCGCCAGCGCCGTACCCTCGGCCACGAAATCGCCCACGGCGCAGAGATAGCGCGCGACGCGCCCTCGCGACGGAAAACGCAGCGTGTGCTCCATTTTCATCGCCTCCATGATGAGCATCGGCGCGCCCGCGTCCAGGGTTTCGCCAGGCTTTGCGAGAAGCGACAGTATGGTGCCGGGCATCGGCGCGACAGGCCCGGCCTCGGGCTCGGCGCCGATAGCCTCCGCTTCGAAGGGCTGGACAAGCGTCAGCTTTATCGCTTCCGGCCCGTCGAAGACGGTGACGCCGTGACCGGCATAAAGGACGGTCATTGCACGGCTCGCCTCGCCAAGCGTGACGGTGAACCGCGATTTTTCTCCTCGCGCGAGCGCAAACTTGAATGTTTGGCTTGACCCGCCCGTTTCTAGCACGGTGTCATCGCGGCTTTGGGTCAGTACCGCAGTGTGAAGCGCGCCCGCTTTGTCCCGGAATTGAAGGCGCCTCTTGCGGGAGGCGGAAAGTGTCCAGGCGCCCGCTTCCGCCCATGGCGAATGCGGGTCGGCGGCGTCGCGGCGCGTACTCTCCGCTTCGGCATGAAGAACGGCCGCGCAGGCCGCCGCGAGGTGAAGCGCGGAGACGGGCGCCGGACCGTCTCTTAGTCCGGCACCCTCCCGCTCGATATATCCCGTGTCGACGGCGTTGGTAAGCACGGCCTTTTCGCGAAGAAGCCGGGCAAGGAACGGCGCGTTTGTGGCAGGGCCCGCGATTTCGATGGCGGAGAGCGCACCTCTGAGGCGGCCCAGCGCGGCCTCGCGCGTTGGAGCGCGGGCTATCACCTTCGCAAGCATGGGATCGTAATACTGGGAAACCCGGTCGCCTTGCCCGAAGCCCGTGTCGATGCGCAGGTCATGGCCTTCCCGCGGCATGCGCCAGTGGCTGATGAGGCCGGTGGAAGGAAGGAAGCCCGCGGCCGCATCCTCGGCATAAAGCCGGGCTTCGATGGCATGCCCGCGCCGTGCGATCTGGTCCTGCCGGAGCGGCAGCTTCCCGGCCATTGCAACGCGCAGCTGCCATTCGACGAGATCGAGGCCGGTAATCATTTCCGTCACGGGATGCTCGACCTGAAGCCTTGTGTTCATTTCGATGAAATAAGCACCCGCCTCCCCTGCAACGAATTCGACGGTGCCGGCGCCCACATAGCCGATGGCAGCCGCCGCCTTGCGGGCGGCCTCATAGAGCGGTTCGCGCTTCTCGTCCGTGAGCGCGGCGGAGGGCGCCTCCTCGATTACCTTTTGATGGCGGCGCTGCAGTGTGCATTCGCGCTCGAACAGCGAGACGATGCCGCCATGGGTGTCGCCGAACACTTGCACCTCGATGTGGCGCGGGCGCTCCACGAATTTCTCCAGGAGCAGCCTGTCGTCGCCAAAGGCTGAGGCCGCCTCGCGCTTTGCACCCATCGCCGCGGCTTTCAGCTCGCCCGCGTTTCTCACCACGCGCATGCCCTTGCCGCCGCCGCCAGCGACAGCCTTGAGCAGCACCGGAAAGCCAAGGCGTTTGGCCTCGCGGGCGAAAGTCTCGATGTCCTGGGCCTCGCCGTGATAGCCAGGCACGACCGGAACGCCGGCCTTCTCCATCAGCGCTTTCGCCGCGGATTTCGAGCCCATGGCGCGTATCGCGGACGCGGGCGGCCCGACGAAAATAAGCCCGGCAGCTTCGCAGGCTTCGGCAAATTCCGCCTTTTCGGAAAGAAATCCGTAGCCCGGATGAATAGCCTCCGCGCCGCTCGCTTTCGCCGCGGCGATAATGCGCTCGATATTGAGATAGCTTTCGCGGGCGGGTGCCGGCCCTAAAAGCCGCCCCTCGTCCGCGGCTTGCACGTGCCGGGCACGAGGCTCGGCTTCCGAATAGACCGCGACGGTGTAGAGGCCCATGCGCCTTGCCGTGCGCACGATGCGGCAGGCGATCTCGCCGCGGTTGGCAATCAAGAGTGAGGTAAAAGGGAGTGCAAGCGTCATCGCGGGCTCACATTCTAAACACGCCGAACCGTCCCGGTTGGGGCGGGGCGTTCAGGCCGGCTGAGATGGCAAGCGCCAATACCATGCGCGTATCGGCAGGATCGACGATGCCGTCGTCCCAAAGCCGCGCTGTCGCGTAATAGGGATCGGCCTGCCCGGCGAACTGGGCGCGGACGGGCGCCTTGAACGCCTCCTCCTCCTCCTTGCTCCAGGTGCCGCCCTTGCCCTCGATCCCCTCCCGGCGGACGATGGCGAGCACGGTCGCTGCCTGCTCGCCGCCCATGACGGAGATTTTGGCGTTCGGCCACATCCAGAGAAATCGCGGGCTATAGCCGCGCCCGCACATGCCGTAATTGCCGGCCCCGTAGGAGCCGCCAATCACGACGGTGTATTTCGGCACGGTAGCGGTTGCGACAGCGGTCACGAGCTTGGCGCCGTCCTTGGCGATTCCGCCGGCCTCGTATTTCTTGCCGACCATGAAGCCGGTGACATTCTGCAAGAAAATCAGCGGAATCCCTCGCTGGTTCATCAGTTCGATGAAATGAGCCCCTTTGAGTGCGCTTTCCGAGAACAAAATGCCGTTATTGGCAAGAATCCCCACCGGATAGCCCCAAATCCGCGCGGTTCCGCAAACCAGCGTCTGGCCGTAGAGCTTCTTGAATTCGTCGAACTCGGAAGCATCCACGAGCCGCGCAATAACCTCGCGCACATCGTAAGGCTTGCGGACGTCGGCTTGCACGATGCCATAGATCTCCCCGGCCGGATATAGGGGCTCGCGCGGTTCGGAAACGTCGAGCGAGGCGGGCTTGATCCGGTTCAGATCCGCCACGATGCGGCGGGCGATGCCGATGGCGTGCGCGTCGCTCTGAGCGTAATGGTCGGTGACGCCGGACTGGCGGCTATGGACCTCCGCGCCGCCGAGCTCCTCGGCTGTGACGGTATCCCCGGTTGCCGCCTTCACGAGCGGCGGGCCGCCCAGGAAGATGGTACCGTTGCCCTTCACGATGATGCTTTCGTCGCACATGGCCGGAACGTAAGCGCCGCCGGCGGTGCAAGGCCCCATGACCAGGGCGATCTGCGGAATGCCCGCCGCGGACATTTGCGCCTGATTGTAGAAAATGCGCCCGAAATGCCGCTCGTCCGGGAAGATCTCATCCTGCTGGGGAAGAAATGCGCCGCCGGAATCCACGAGATAAAGACAGGGTAGGCGGTTGTCCCGTGCGATGTCCTGGGCGCGCAAGTGTTTCTTCACCGTCATCGGATAATAAGTGCCGCCCTTGATGGTCGCATCGTTGGCCACGATCATGCATTCGCGGCCCGAGATGCGGCCGATCCCCGCGACGATGCCGGCCGCGTGGGCGTCGCCGCCATAGAGGCCATTTGCGGCGAGCGCGCCGATTTCGAGAAAAGGCGAAGAGGGATCGAGCAGCAAGCCGATCCGGTCGCGCACCAGAAGCTTGCCGCGCGCCTCGTGGCGCTGCCTGGCCTCGGCGCTGCCGCCTTGGGCGGCGTTTGCCATTTTCTGCCGCAGAACGGCGAGTTGAGCCCGCATCGCCCTCGCGTTAGCTTCGAAATCAGCCGAGCGCCGGTCGGTCGCACTTTCGAGATGGGCCATCGGATGCGTACCGTCCCGTTTTTATGGAATAAGCGCGCTCACTGTAGCATGGGTCTTCGCCAAGGCTTAGCGCAAGAGCCGCACCTCAATCGAAAGATTAAGGTCTTTCCAGGCTCTATCGGCCGTCAGGACCGGAAGCGCGAAGCGTTCGCCAAGCGCGAGGCAGGCCCGGTCACCAAGCGAGAGTCCGAAGGGCTTGGTCTTGGCGCGAAGGGCGCCCGCGCGCTCGGCGAGATCCGCGTCGAAGACGGCGATTTGCAAGCCATAGCGCGAAAGCGCCGCGCGGATAAGACCAAGGCTTGCGCCGCGCTCCACGAGCTTGGACACGATTTCCGCGACATTGACGGCCGAGATCAGCGCCTCGCCGAAAAGCGCCTCCGCGCGCTCGGAGCCTGGCTCGCTGTTGATATGCGCGAGGATTACCGAGGCGTCGAAGACGATGCTAGCCACGGCTCCCGGCCTCCGCCTCCGCCTCCCGCCGGCGCTCGGCTATCAGCTCATCGGCAAGGCTTACGCCTTCGGGGACAAGGCCTTTAAGCAGGGCCTGCGCCTGCCGCGCCCCGACGCGCGGGCTCAACAGATGAAGCTCGCCTTCCTCGACCCAGGCGAGGATGGCATCGCCGTCGCGGGCCTCCATCGCGTCGCGCAGCGCGGCGGGGATCACGACGCGGCCGCCAGGCCCGAGCGTGAGCCTGAGCCGGTTGGCGAGACCGAAGCCGGGTTTTTGCTCCGGCGCCGCGGTGAAGGCGGCTTGGGGGGCTTCCGCGAAGCCATGCACCTCGTTGGATAGGGATTTGGGTTCGGTTTTCTTCCGTGCCATGACAGACTCCTCCCGCGCACAATCTTGCACATTCCGCACATTTGTCAAGAGCGCAAAATATGCCAAGAGCTTTAGTTCTGGCAAATCAAGCCGTTTTGTCGAAAAGCTCCCGCCCAATCAACATGCGCCGGATCTCGCTCGTGCCAGCACCGATCTCGTAAAGCTTTGCGTCGCGCAAGAGCCGCCCCGCGGGATAATCGTTGATGTAGCCATTGCCGCCCAAGAGCTGGATTGCGTCGAGCGATACGCGCGTGGCGGCCTCCGCGGCGTAAAGGATCGCACCGGCCGCGTCCTCGCGTGTGGTCTCGCCCCGGTCGCAGGCGCGGGCCACGGTGTAGACGTAAGCGCGCGCCGCATTCAGTGTCACATACATATCGGCAACCTTGGCCTGCACGAGCTGGAACGTGCCGATGGGCTGGCCGAACTGTTTGCGCTCATGCACGTATGGCAGCACCAAGTCGAGCGCTGCCTGCATGATGCCAAGCGGCCCCGCCGCCAGCACCGCGCGCTCGTAATCGAGGCCGGACATCAGCACGTTTACGCCGAGGCCAACGCCGCCGATCGCGTTCTCCTCAGGCACCTCGCAATCCTCGAAAACGAGCTCAGCCGTGTCGGAGCCGCGCATGCCGAGCTTGTCGAGCTTGGGAGAGACCGAAAAGCCTTTCATGCCCTTTTCGACGATGAAGGCCGTGATGCCGCGCGGGCCGGCCGCTAGGTCCGTCTTGGCATAAACCACCAGAACTTCGGCTTCAGGAGCGTTGGTGATCCACATCTTGGTGCCATTGAGGACGAACCGGCTGCCGCGCTTCTCAGCCCGCGTGGCCATCGACACCACATCGGAGCCGGAGCCCGCTTCGGACATGGCGAGCGAGCCCACATGCTCCCCCGAGATGAGCTTCGGCAAATAACGGCGCTTTTGCTCCTCGCTTCCGTTACGGCGGATTTGGTTCACGCAAAGATTGGAGTGCGCGCCGTAGGAAAGCCCTACGCTTGCGCTCGCCCGGCTGACCTCCTCCATGGCGATGCAATGCTCGAGATAGCCGAGCCCCGTGCCGCCCCACTCCTCCTCGACCGTGATGCCGTGAAGGCCCAGCGCCCCCATGGGCTGCCAAAGATCGCGCGGAAATTTGTTGGTGCGGTCGATCTCGCCGGCGCGCGGTGCAATTTCGGTCGCCGAGAAGCTGCGCACGGT
>JBKQOR010000270.1:0-19382 GCA_052145435.1 Rhodomicrobium sp.
TTAGGTAAGTTGCAGCGGCTCCGGTGGTTCGCGAACTGATGCCTTCCGGCGACAATAGACAGGTTTAGGTTTTTTGGGCATTCATAGATGCGTTGGTGGTTGGTGGGGAAGTCTTCAGTATGGTCAAAGCAATTTCGCCTATTCGCTATGCCGCCTTTATCAGCTACCGTCATTTGCCGCACGACCGGCATTGGGCGATGCGGATCATGCAGCGTCTCGAAGCGTTCCGGACGCCCAAGTCTCTGCAAAGGCAGGGCTATCCCGACAGGCTCGGGATCGTGTTCCGCGACGAGGACGAAATTCCCGCCTCGACGGACCTTACCGATCAAATCCAGCAGGCCCTGAGCCATTCGGACCTCCTCGTCGTCATCTGTTCGGCCGACACGCCGCATTCGCGCTGGGTGCGCCGGGAGATCGAGCTTTTCCAGTCGCAGGGCAAGGGCGACAAGATCGTCCCCCTTCTGATTTCTGGCGACCCCGATAATTCCTTTCCGCACGAACTTCTGCGGCGCCAAAGCGAGCGCACGCTCCCAAACGGGACCGTGGAGACCTATTGGGAGGAGATGGAGCCGGTCGCCGCCGATGTGCGCCCCCGCGAAGGGGAAAGCCCTTCGGCAACGGAAGACCGCGCTGTCTTGCGCATCGCGGCGGCTGCGCTTGGCTGCCGTTACGACGATCTCGCTCAGCGTGAAGCGCACCAGCGGCGGGCACGCCAGCGCACGATTGGGGCGATATCGGCGGCTCTCTTTGCCGTGATCGCCGGCGCTGGCCTTTGGTACTGGGACAGCCACCTCCGGCTGAAGACGGAACTCTTCGCAAATTACAGCGAGCGATGGGGTGTGCCGGTTGGGGCCGGTGCGATCGACCGATCCGTCGCCTCACATTTGTACAGAGTGTACAAGGTGACCAAACGCGCGGGCCGGGTGCTTGAACTCGCCCGTATCAATGGCTCTGGCTACCCCGCTGACGAGACCGAAACACCCTATGAGGGCGAGGATTGGTCGAAGGCTGCCCGCTGGACTTACGACTATCGTGAAGACGGCACCCTGAGCGCGGTCAAAATGTTCACCAGCACCGGCCGGTCCCTGCGGCAGCTCCAATATCGCTTTTCGGAGGATAAGCGCAGCGGCGTGGTGCTCTTCGAGCGCGATCTCGGCCAGGCCGAGCGGCAATCGGCGGGAGGCACGGCTCTTGGCAGCGTGAAAGGCGACAAGTCCGGCAGAAAGGGGTCCGTCGGTCAGCACCGGCTGGTTTTCGACGGAACGGGGCTCGTGACCGAGCGCTGGTTCGAACCTGTGGGCGGCGGGGCAAGTGTCGCCGACGAAACGGGGGCCTATGGGCGAGCCTACCGCTATTCCGCGGCAGGTCTGGTCATCAGCGTCCGCAATCTCGATGCGGTGGGCGATACCCTGATCGAAAAGAGCGGCGTGGCTGAAATCCGCCGCGTTTACGATGCGGCGGGCAGGCTGATAAACGTGGACTGGCGCACAAAATCCGGCGCTCTGGCTCAAAACGACCTGCGTTTTGCGCGGGTGGTGTTCGAGCGGGATGGCGACGGCCGCATTCAGGCCTCGCGATATGAGGATGAGGACGGGCGCGCAACCTTGCGCAAGGACTCGGGCATAGCGCGCATAACCTCCGTCTACGACGCGCACGGCAACGAGGTGGAGAGCGCCTATTTCGGCATCGATGGCAAGCCGGCACTGCGGAAGGATACCGGCGCGGCGCGGGCCACCTCGGTCTACGACGCACGCGGCAATGAGGTGGAGGTAGCCTATTTCGGTGCCGATGGCCGGCCGATACCGCGCACGGATTGGGGGGCGGCGCGCGCGACTTGGGTCTACGACGCGCGCGGCAACACGATCGAGATGGCAAGTTTCGGCGTCGATGGCAAACCGGTCCTTGCCAAGGACGATGGCGCCGCCAGGATCACCTGGGTCTACGATGCGCGCGGCAATACGGTTGAATCCGCTTATTTCGGCCTCGACGGCATGCCTGCGCCGCGCAAGGATTGGGGCGTTGCACGTGTAACCTCGGCTTACGACGCACGCGGCAATAAGGCGGAGGACGCTTATTTCGACACCGGCAACAAGCCAGCCCTGCGCAAGGATTTGGGCGCGGCGCGGCTTACCTGGGTCTACGACGCACGCGGCAATGCGGTGGAGGAAGCCTATTTCGGTGTCGATGGAAATCCCGTGCTAGGTAAAAACTGGGGCGCGGCGCGAGCGACGTGGGTCTACGACGCCCGTGGCAATGCGGTGGAGCAAGCCTATTTCGGTGTCGATGGCATGCCCGTGCTGCGCAAGGACTGGGGCGCGGCGCGAGCGGCCTTGGCCTACGATACGCGCGGCAATAGGGTGGAAGTTGCTTACTTCGGCATCGACAACAAGCCGGCCCTGCGCAAGGATTTGGGCGTGGCGCGGCTTACCTGGGTCTACGACGCACGCGGCAACGAGGTGGAGGAAGCCTATTTCGGCATCGATGGAAATCCCGTGCTTGATGGGAACAGGGGCACGGCGCGAGAGACGTGGGTCTACGATGCCCGCGGCAATGTGGTGGAGGAAGCTTATTTCGGCGCCGGCGGTAAGCCTGTGCTGCGCAAAGACTGGGGCGTGGCTCGATCCACCGGAGTTTATGACGCGCGCGGCAATGTGGTGGAAGAAGCCTATTTCGGCCTCGACAATAAGCCTGCCCTGCGCAAGGACTGGGGCGCGGCGCGAGCGGCGTGGGTCTACGACGCCCGTGGCAATGCGGTGGAGGAAGCCTATTTCGGCCTCGACGGGCAGCCCGCCCTGCGCAAGGACTGGGGGGCGGCGCGCGTGACGTGGGTCTACGATGCGCGCGGCAACGCCGGGGAGAGCGCCTATTTCGGCATCGATGGCAAACCCGCGCTGCGCAAAGACTGGAGTGTGGCGCGAGTGACCGCTGTCTACGACGTGCGCGGCAACGAGGTGGAGGACGCTTACTTCGGAATCGATGGAAAACCGGCCCCGCGTGAAGACTGGGGGGTGGCGCGCGTGGTCCGGGTCTACGACGCGCGCGGCAATAAGGGGGAGGAAGCCTATTTCGGCATCGATGGCAAGCCCGTGCTGCGCAAGGATTGGGGCGTGGCGCGCGTGACCTGGGTCTACGACGCACGCGGCAACACGATCGAGGTGGCAAGTTTCGGCGCCGATGGCAAACCGGTCCTTGCCAAGGATGATGGCGCCGCCCGGATTACCTCTGTCTATGACGCGCGCGGTAATGGGGTGGAGACCGCCTATTTTGGCATCGATGGCAGGCGCACGCTGCGCAAGGATTGGGGCGCGGCGCGTGAAACCTCGGCTTACGATGCGCGCGGCAATAGGGTGGAAGCTGTTTACTACGGCACCGGCAACAAGCCGGCCTTGCGCAAGGATTTGGGCGCGGCGCGGCTTACCTGGGTCTACGACGCGCGCGGCAATGTGGTGGAAGAAGCCTATTTCGATGTCGATGGCAAGCCTACCCTGCACAGGGACATTGGTGCGGCGCGCATGACCTCCGCCTACGACACCCGCGGCAATAAGGTGGAGGAAGCGTACTTCGGAATCGATGGCAAGCCGGTTCTGGGTAAGGATTGGGGCGTAGCGCGAACGGCGTTCGTCTATGACGCGCGTGGCAATGAGGTGGAGATCTCCTATTTCGGCCTCGACGGCCAGCCGGCACTGCGCAAGATCTGGGGAGCAGCGCGCGTGACCTACACCCACGATGCGCGCGGCAATGTGGTTGAGCAAGCCTATTTCGGCGTCGACGGCCAGCCGGCAGTGCGCAAGGATTGGGGCGCGGCGCGAGTTACTTTCGTTTACGACGCGCGCGGCAATACGGTGGAGCAAGTCTATTTCGGCGTCCGTGGCGAACCGGCGCTGCGCAAAGACTGGGGCGTGGCGCGAGTGGCCGTTGTCCACGACGTGCGCGGCAACGAGGTGGAGGACGCTTATTTCGGGATCGATGGCAAGCCAGCGCTGCGTAAGGACTTGGGTGCGGCGCGCACGGCTTGGGTCTACGATGCGCGCGGCAACGAGGTGGAGGCATCTTATTTCGGTACTGACGGCAAGCCCACGCTACACAAGGAAACCGGCGCAGCGCGTGTGACATCAGTCTACGACGAGCGCGGCAAATGGGTGGAGAGCGCCTATTTCGGCACCGATGGCAGACCTGTTGTGCGTCCCGATGAAGGCTATTTCCGCATCGTGTCCCGGCGAGACGCCCTCGGGTATATTATCGAGCAGACCTATTTTAATACCGATAACCAGCCTGCCGCAAATGCCTTCGGTTTCGCTCAATCCAGGGCGAAATGGGATGAATTCGGCAGAATGCTCGAGGAGCGGTATTTCGACGGGCGCGGGAAGCCGGTGCTCCGCACGAACCGCCTGATGAGAAGCGAAGATATCGAAGACTTGCTTGGCGAGTGGCGCGACCTTGTGCTTTCTGGCGCGCTTGACGAGGCGGCCGTCTCAGCGCTCGGTTCGGGCGGGTTTGCGCGGATCGAGCAGACTTTCGACGCCCGCGGCCATGCAACGCGGCGTTCCTTTTTCGGGAGCAATGACGAGCCCGTGGCTGGGCCTAACGGCGTTCCCGAGGAATCCGTCGAATACGACGCGCTCGACCGCCCCGTGCTCTTCCGTCCGGTCCTTAGCAGCGCAACCGTGGCGCCGCTGGAGCAGGTTTGGACCCGGCTCACCTACGACATTAACGGCGACATCGCCCGCATCGATTACGTGGCGCCCGATGGAAAAATCGTAAACGGCAAGAGCGGCTTCGCCAGCATTGTGGTTGAAGCGCAGGAAGGCGGGGCCGGCCACCGCGTCGTTAAGAAGGACGCCACCGGGAACATCCTAAACCGTTGAGACCGGTGGAAGCGCTGACCCGTGGTTAATGCCGGCGTGGTAAACGCCGGCGGATTTTTATTTCTACCCGCCGCAAAAATCGCGATTTTTCGCGATTTCACGCGCAAATGTGCGAATTTAAAAAGTCCGTTAAATATAGATTGTTGCGCGGGTTCACCAAGAAATGTAATCGAGAGTTGTGCCGCGGCGCTGGAGCAACCGGACGCAACTCTGTGCGTCGTCTTGATTTTACCATGCAGAATCAACGCGATAGACTTCGCGCATTTGCAGCTTAAGTCTATTGCAAGGCGCCTTCTCTATAATGCCAAGCTTAAAGGACGCCGGCCAATTTGAGAAAAATTGCTTAGAAGCGCAGCAAAACTGGGGTTAACGGAAGTTTAAAACAGCCGCCGGGCCGGCCGCTAGCTGGGCAGCGAATAGGTCGAGGTCGCGTGCGCCGCCAGCTCCGCCTCGCCGTCCGAATGCAGCGCGATCTCGCCCACCGCGAGCCGCTTGCCGAGTTTTAAGATGCGCGCCTCGCCGATCATATCGCGCTGGCCGGGCTTGCGCAGGAAGTTGATGGTCAGATTGGTGGTGACCGCGTGGGCCACCGGGCCGATGGAGGCGAGCACGGCGGCATACATCGCCACATCGGCGAGCGAAAACATGGCCGGCCCCGAGATCGTGCCGCCCGGCCGCAGGAGGTGATCGCCGAAACACATGCGCACCCGCGCGAACAGGTGCCGCGTTTCCTCGACCTTATAGGCCTGGCCGATGGCGATCTGCGGGAAGACCTCGGCCAGGAACAAATTCACCTCGGCCGCCGAAAGCTTGGGCGCGGTGAGTTGCGGCAGCACGCGTTCGACAGTCATTCCGCCTCCGTTATTTCACCAAGATTGCACGCAAAGAGTGCTGCGTGCAATTTGGATATGCATCGAGGGATGGGAGCGCAAGCATGGCCGGTCTTAGAAATGTCATGAGTAGAATTTTGCTGGGCCTGGCCTTCGCGGCGCTCGCGGGGCTGGGGCCGGCCGCGGCGAAAGATACCGTTCTTACGCAGGATAGCGTCTCGCGCTTCCTCGCCTCGTTTGGCGAGATGCGCGCGATTGCAATCTCGGAAGGTTTAAAGACCGGCATGAATTCGGAAGCCCAGAAAAACCCGCTCGGCGCGGTGCTCAAAGCCATCAAGTCGAGCAAGCTCAAGACGGAAGCGGAGAAAATCGCCGTGAGCCACGGCTTCGCCGATCTGAAGGACTGGGCCGGAACGGGCCGCTCTGTTGCGCAAGCTTATATCTTCATTACCGTTGGCCCGGCGCGCGGCATCGCCAGGGAAACGCTTGAGCAGAACAAGGACGCCGCGATCAGCCAGCTGGAAAAGCTCGGTCTTCTCAACGACAAAAGCAAACAGAAGCTCAAGGAGAACCTCGATAGCCTCGAAGATCAGCTCTCGCGCGAGCCGCCGCCGGAGAATATCGCCGTCGTGAAGAAGATGAAGCCGGATATCGACGAAGCGGTGAAATTCAGCCTGAACTGAGGTAAGGTCTTTCGAAAGGGAGACCGCCATGGATACGCTCACACCGCATAAAACTGAAATCCTGCTCGCCGCGCGCCATGGCGCCGTCGCGGTCCTGACGCTCAACCGGCCCGCCGCGCGAAACAGCCTTTCGCTCGATCTCATAGCCGCGCTCCATGCCGCGGTCGAGCGCGAGGGCGCGGCGCGGGACGTGGCCGCCATCATCATCCGCGGCGCGCCGCCGGCCTTTTGCGCGGGCCACGATCTGCGCGAAATGCAGGCCCGGCGCAAGGATGCGGACCGCGGCCGCGCCTTCTTCGAGGAGACCATGCGGTCTTGCGCGGCCCTGATGCAGGCCATCGTCGCCTGCCCGAAGCCCGTCATCGCCGCCGTCAACGGCATCGCCACCGCGGCCGGCTGCCAGCTCGTCGCGAGCTGCGATCTGGCCGTCGCCGGCGAGAGCGCCCAATTCGCGACACCCGGCGTGAACATCGGCCTGTTCTGCTCGACGCCCATGGTCGCGCTCTCGCGCAACGTTTCGCGCAAGGCCGCGATGGAGATGCTTCTGCTCGGTGAGATGGCGTCCGCCGAAAAAGCGCTGGGGCTCGGCCTCGTGAACCGCGTCGTGCCCGACGCAGCCGTGTTCGACGCGGCGGTGGAGCTTGCGGAAAAAGTCGCCGCCAAGTCGCCGCTAACCCTCGCCATCGGCAAGAAGGCCTTCTACGCCCAAGCCGAGATGCCCCTTGCCGCAGCCTACGAGTATACCGCCAACGTCATGGTCGAAAACATGCTCGCCCGCGACGCGGAAGAAGGCATCGGCGCGTTTCTGGAGAAGCGCAAGCCGGAGTGGACGGGCACCTAATTCAGCGTGAAGCCTTAAAGCGGATTGGGTATAAGGCGGAGCGGAACGCGCTGCTCCGCCTCCAGAAAACTACTTGCCCGCCTCGATCTCGGCCACGGCCTGCGCCATCAGCTCGACGAGCTTCTTCTTCAGCGTGCGCTCGTCTATTGTCACGCCCTTCGCGTGCAAGTCGCCGAGAACCTTCGCCACAATGAGGTGCGTATCGTCCGGATGCTTGAAATCCGCGCGCAGGATTTCCTTGACGTAATCCTCCGCCGCCGCGCCAGAAAGCCCAAGCTGGGCCGCCACCCAGGCACCCAGCGCCTTGTCCCGGCGCGCTTTCGCCTTGAAGCGAAGCTCTTCGTCGCGGGCAAATTTCGACTCGTAAGCGTTCTCACGTTCGTCAAATGTCGTCATTGTTTACCTCTTGGCCGGAACAAGCCGCCATTCGCCGCGCCGCGAGGGCTTTAATCGCGAGGGCAGCGAAGCCATCTCTTCGGTGAAACCTTGCTTCGATATCATGCCACGGTTAGCGTGCATTTGCAGCTAAATCAACACGGGAGCAGGGCTGAAACTGAAGCTGATGTGAGGGAAGGCCTATGAGGTTTGATTGCAAACGGTTTTATTGGAATGCGTGACATTCGCGCAAATATGCGCTTGAAGTATGACTCGAACCCTATCCGGTTTCCTAATTTACTTACAAAGTTGGGGGTCTCGCATGAATAACCGCCGCCGCCGTATTTACGAAGGAAAGGCGAAGGTGCTTTATGAAGGACCGGAGCCCGGCACGCTCATTCAGCACTTCAAGGATGACGCCACCGCGTTCAATGCCAAGAAGCACGAGTGCTTCGAAGGCAAGGGCGTTTTGAACAACCGGATTTCCGAGTATCTTTTCAGCCGGTTGAATGAGATCGGCGTGCCGACCCATTTCATCCGCCGCCTCAACATGCGCGAGCAGCTCATCCGCGAGGTCGAGATCATCCCGCTGGAGGTGGTGGTGCGCAACGTGGTGGCCGGATCGATGTGCGAACGCCTCGGGCTGGAGGAGGGCATGCCGCTCCCCCGCTCGATCATCGAGTTCTACTATAAGGCCGATAAGCTCAACGACCCCATGGTCACCGAGGAGCATATCACGGCCTTCGGCTGGGCCGCACCGCAAGAGATCGACGAGATGATGGCGCTTGCGCTCAGGATCAACGACTTCCTGACGGGCCTTTTCCTTGGCATCGGCATCCGCCTGGTCGACTTCAAGGTGGAGTTCGGCCGCATCTTCGAAAACGATAGCGTGCGGATCGTGCTGGCCGACGAGATAAGCCCCGATAGCTGCCGGCTGTGGGATATCGAGACCAAGGACAAGCTCGACAAGGATCGCTTCCGCCGCGACCTCGGCGGGCTGATAGAAGCCTATTCCGAGGTTGCCAAAAGACTCGGCATTCTTGTGGAGAATCCGGCGCCAAAGCCGAAAGGACCGGTGCTCGTTCAATCGAAATAGGGTAGGCCGGAAGGCAACCAGAGGAGGCCGCTCGGGCATGAAAGCGCGCATTACAGTCAGACTGAAGGACGGCGTTCTCGATCCGCAAGGGCGTGCAATTGCGCACGCCCTTCACTCGCTCGGCTTCGGGACTGTCGAGGATGTGCGCCAGGGCAAGGTGATCGAGGTGAATCTCAAGGCCGCGGACAAGGCGCAGGCTCGCACCGAGCTTGATGCCATGTGCCGGCAGCTGCTGGCCAACCCGGTCATCGAAAATTATGAGGTAGAGTTCGTTGGGGGATGAATAAGGCCGAACCTGTTATCCTGATTATCCTTCTCGCGTTGATATCTACAGCACTTTCAGCGAGGCTGATCCTGGGAAGGTACATGCCGTCATCCATGGCGTTCCTGGATTGCCGTCTGGGTTATTACGGACTTTTGTCGGTGGCGTCGTCCTCAACCGCAGCAAAGATGGAAGAAAATGCGGAATGGATTTCCGTAAACGTCGCGGACGGGCATTTTCTATTTTCCAAGCCGCCGCTGCCGGGACATCCGATGGCCGTTCGCAGAAAGATGCAAGCTGTTGATGAGCATTTCGATATTTTGACGGAGGGGTGTGCCTTTGGCGACAAGGAGGGCTATAAAGTCGCCATGGCAAAACTTCCCCCCGCCTTGAAGATCATTCATACCGAAGCCAACCGGACGAGCGTCCAGCTTAAAGCGGTATTAAGCCAATGAAATCAGCGGTAGTGGTCTTCCCTGGATCGAATTGCGATCGCGACGTTGCTGTCACGCTGGAAGAGGTAACCGGCGACAAGCCCCTCATGGTTTGGCACCGGGAAACAGAGTTTCCCGCCGTCGGCCTGATCGTGCTTCCCGGCGGTTTCTCCTACGGCGATTATCTGCGCTCGGGCGCGATGGCGGCGCATTCGCCTATCCTGCGCGCGGTGTGCGAGGAGGCAAGGCGCGGCGTCGCTGTGCTTGGCATTTGCAACGGTTTCCAGATCCTGACCGAAGCACAGCTTTTGCCGGGTGCGCTTATGCGTAATGCTTCCCTTCATTATATCTGCCGCGACGTGACCCTAAAGGTTGAGCGGGCGGATACGCTTTTTACCAGCGCCTATGCGCCCGGCGAGCAGGTTACAATGCCCATCGCACATAAGGATGGCGCCTATTTCGCGGATGACGGAACGCTCGACCGGATCGAGGGCGAAGGCCAAGTCGTGTTCCGCTATTGCGCAAAAGCTGGCAATGAGGATAGCGGTAATCCCAACGGCTCACGCCGAGGCATCGCTGGCGTTATCGACGGGACTGGGCGTATCATGGGCCTTATGCCGCATCCCGAGCGCGCCGCCGATGCCGTTCTTGGCGGAATCGATGGCCGCCGCGTCTTCGAATCGCTTACACGAGGGCTGCAATAGAGAATTCCGCGGGTTTTGCGTGTCTTGAGGTTCAACTGTTCTAGCGAGAGGATCAGCACATGAGTTTCGACGACGAAGTTGATGAAGTGAAACGCGAAATGCAAACCGCGAAGCTCGATCCCGAGGCGCGCCGCGCAACGGCTAAGAAGCTTTGCGAACGTTTGAAGGAGCAGATCGCGAGCCGCCGTTTAGACTTCGCGCTCGCCGAGGAGAATGGCGATCCCATCGTTCAGGTGAAGTATAAGCCCGATGGCGAGACGCTCGCCTCTGTCTTTGTCAACGAGGATGGCAGCATCACCTTCCAGGCCGCCGGTGCCTCCGACGAAGCCGAAGACGAGGATGACGACGCGGGCTACTTTCCGAGCTATGTCGAGTATATGGACGAGGACGAATTCCTCGAGGATGCGTACGACATGCTGAAAGTCGGCATCGCCGAGTACGAGCTCGACCGCGAGCAGCGGGCGTAACGCATATGGAGACTCCGTCATTGCGAGCGAAGCGAAGCAATCCAGGGCCACGCCCTCGACGCTGCTTTGGATCGCCACGGCGGCAGGAGCCGCCTCGCGATGACGGATAAACATTCCATGATGACAATCGCCACCGAAGAATTGGCCGCGGCGCACCGCATGGCGCCTGCGGAGTTCCGGCTTGCCTGCGAGAAGCTTGGCCGCGCCCCGAATTTGACGGAACTTGGCATCGTCTCCGTGATGTGGTCGGAGCACTGCTCCTACAAGTCCTCGCGCGTTTGGCTCAAGAAGCTGCCAACGCACGGGCCGCAAGTCATCCAAGGCCCGGGCGAAAATGCCGGCATCGCCGATATCGGCGACGGGCTGGCGGTGGTCTTCAAGATGGAAAGCCACAATCATCCGTCCTTCATCGAGCCCTATCAAGGCGCGGCGACAGGCGTTGGCGGCATCATGCGCGACGTGTTCACCATGGGCGCAAGGCCCGTTGCCAATCTGAACGCACTCCGCTTCGGGGCCCCCGCTCACCCCAAGACACGCCATCTCGTGGCGGGCGTGGTTGCCGGCATAGGCGACTACGGCAATTGCATGGGTATCCCGACCATCGGCGGCGAAACGAATTTCGATGAGCGCTACAACGGCAACATCCTCGTCAATGCCATGTGCGCAGGCCTCGTCCGCACAGACCGCATCTTCTATTCAGCGGCATCGGGCTCGGGCAATCCAGTCGTCTATGTGGGCTCCAAGACCGGCCGCGACGGCATCCATGGCGCGACCATGGCGTCGGCCGAATTCGACGAGCAGACCGAGGAGAAGCGCCCGACCGTGCAGGTGGGCGACCCCTTCGCCGAGAAGCTTCTGCTTGAAGCCTGCCTTGAGCTTATGGAGGAGGATGCGATCCTTGCGATCCAGGATATGGGCGCGGCTGGGCTTACGTCGTCTTCCGTCGAAATGGCGGCCAAGGGCGGCTCGGGCATCGAGCTTAATCTCGATCTCGTGCCGCAGCGCGAAGAAGGCTTGACGGCCTACGAAATGATGCTGTCTGAAAGCCAGGAGCGCATGCTTATGGTACTGCGGCCGGGCTCTGAGCCGCTGGCCGAACGCATCTTCCGCAAATGGGAGCTCGATTTCGCCATCATCGGCCGCACGACAGACACGGGCCGGCTCGTCATCCGGCATAAGGGACGGGTTGAGGCCGATCTGCCAACCTCCATGCTTTCCGATGAAGCGCCCGTTTACGAGCGCCCCATCGCGCCAAGGCCAAAGCCCGCGCCGGTTAGCGCAGCCAGCATTCCGGCGCCTGAAAGCCTCACCGGCGCGCTGCTCGCGCTGATGGGCTCGCCCAACCTCGCCTCCAAGCGCTGGATTTGGGAGCAATACGACCACATGGTGATGGGCGATACCGTGGTGCGCCCCGGCTCTGACGCCGCTGTGGTGCGCGTACACGGCACCCAGAAAGCGCTAGCCTTCACCTGCGATGTAACGCCCCGCTATTGCGCTGCCGACCCTTTCGAGGGCGGCAAGCAGGCGGTCGCGGAGGCTTGGCGCAATATTACGGCTTCGGGCGGCAAACCGCTTGCGCTGACCGACTGCATGAATTTCGGCAATCCCGAACGGCCCGAGATCATGGCCGAGTTTGCGGACTGCATCGAGGGCATGGCCGAAGCCTGCCGCGCGCTCGATTTCCCGGTCGTTTCGGGAAACGTCTCGCTCTATAATGAGACCAACGGCATCGCCATCCCCCCCACGCCCGCCATCGGCGGCGTTGGCCTGATCGCCGATTGCAAGCATGCGGCGACACTCGGCTTCAAGCCTGGCGATGAGGTTGTGGTGCTGATCGGCGCCGAAGCCGGGCATCTCGGGCAGTCGCTCTATCAGGAACACGCGACGGGCAAGCTCGAAGGCGCGCCGCCGCCGGTGAACCTAGAGGCCGAGCGCAAGGCCGGCGATTTCGTGCGCGGACTCATCGAAAGCGGCGTAGCGAGGACAGTGCACGATGTTTCAGATGGCGGCCTGCTGGTTGCGCTGGCCGAGATGGCCTTAGCCGGCGGGTGCGGCTTCCAGTACATTCCGCATCCACAGCTGGCGGCGCATGCGTCAGCCTTCGGCGAGGACCAGGAGCGCTACCTTGTTGCTGCCAGCGCCAAAGCCTCGGAGGCGATTTTGAAGCAGGCGGAGGCGCTCGGATTGCCGGCTCGCATTGCGGCACAAATTGAAGGCGATGCGATCATGGTGCCGGGCGAGGCTCCGCTCCCGCTTTCGCACCTCAGACAGGCCCACGAAGGCTGGCTTCCAGGTTTCATGGCAAGCGAGCTTTAATCGTGCGGCTGCCGCTCCCGCATGCGGATCGCGCTGCGGCCGGAAATCGGAACGGATCGGAATTGGCTGCTGGGGCAAATTTCGGACAGCATCGGAGCGAATTTTGGACGCCGCTGCGTTCGCCGCCTTTCGCGGAAGAGACCGCACCTGTGTCAAACGAATTGCTTGTTCATAGCGTCCGGGCGACGATGGAGCTGAGTTCCCTTGCCACTCTAACAAGCCGCTGATCGAAGCTTACGAAGCCATCGCACTCCTGCGCCTTCGCCAAATGAAGAGCGTCGGCAAAATCCATTCCTTGGAGCGTCCAGCCGAGCGCCTTGGCAGTCAGCGCCGCGTCCTCTAAAGTCACACGCGGCAAACCGGCAAAAGCGCCGAGCGATTTGGCGATTTGAGCTGAAGTGAAGCCGTAGACGCTGCGCAGCACCCATTCGGTTTCAAGCAGAACAGTCGTGCAGACGAAGACATCCTCGCCGTCGATCAGAGCTTTGGCCTTGGGCGATTGCTCAGGATGATCGGCCGTGAGATAGTGGACAACGATGTTGGTATCAATCGCGAGCATAGCGCCGTCTCGCCTCGGCGAGGGTGCCTGCATCCATTTCTTCAAGGGTTTTCGGCGAGCCTGAGACCTTCAGCGAGCCAAACACCTCGTCCGCACTGGCCGGATCGAAGATTGGAGCGGCCTTCAGCAAGACGCCTTCGGCTGTTTCTTCTACAGTGAGGCGTGTGCCCGCATCCCAATGCCGCCGTTGCCGGATAGACTTGGGCAGGATCACCTGTCCCTTCGTCGAAAGCCTGATCGTCAGTTTTTGGGCGATGGCCATGGGTCGCGCTCGCGAAAAAAAGTAAGACGAAAGTAAGATAAGCCTCCGGAGCCGCATGCGCAAGCAGGGCATGGCGTTAGGGCCGGGCAGGCGCAGGCTTATTCCGGTGACGTCCGGACCGGAAGCGCCGCTGCCTCTTGACGGGCGGTAAATGTGGTAGTACGCGGCGGCATGGTTAAGCGTAGTAAAGTAAACGGCGCACGTTGAGGCAACGGTGCATTGCATACAATGGGGCCTTAAACAAAAGGGGTGCGTTCGAGCTTTTTGCCGCAAAACCATGGAGCAAACGAGGCTAATAGCCCTATAATGCCCGCCAAACGCGCCAGAGCCCGGACGACGGCGTTTCGTAACTAGAAGGATTGTTTTAATGCCAATGCAGCCCGAAGAGATCGAGCGCTTGATCAAGGCAAGCTTGCCGGACGCCGAGGTCGCCATCGAAGACCTGGCTGGCGACGGCGACCATTACGCCGCCACCGTCGTCTCCGAAGCCTTCCGGGGCAAGACCCGCGTGCAGCAGCACCAAATGGTTTATGCGGCGCTGCAGGGCAATATGGGCGGAGTTCTGCATGCCCTTGCACTTCAAACGAAAGTGCCGGACAGCAAGCCCGCCTAATAGAGGCGCGGCGCTTGTTTTTTCGATGCGCCGGTGCATCTATTACTGAGCTAAAACAGGAAGGCGAGCATGAGCGAACAAGACGTACAGAGCTGGATCAAGGACCAGGTGACCGCGAATGACGTGGTGCTGTTCATGAAGGGCACGAAGGAGTTTCCGCAGTGCGGCTTCTCGGGGCGCGTGGCGCAAATCCTCGCCTATCTCGGCGTGAACTACAGGGACATCAACGTCCTCGCCGATCCAAGCGTCCGTGACGGCATCAAGGTCTATACGAATTGGCCGACGGTCCCGCAGCTTTATGTCAAGGGCGAGTTCGTGGGCGGCGCGGATATTGTAAGCGAAATGTTCCAATCCGGCGATCTGCAGACGATGATGACCGAAAAAGGCGTCCCTACAAACAAGACCCACAAGGTCGCCTAAAGTCCGATGAAACTAGGCGTGCATCTCCTCCGGCCATGACGCAGCGAGGTATGCGCGCCTTTATTATCTTCGCTTTGACGCTTTGCGCCACGGTCTGCCTCGTCCTGGGGCTGACGCTACCGGTTATACGGCTCACCCGGCTTTACTTCTGGACCGACACCCACTCGATTCTTTCCATCGTCGCCGCGCTGTACGCCACCGGCGAGATTTTCCTCGCAGGGGTGATCGTCGTATTTTCGATCGTCTTTCCAGCTTTCAAATTGATCTATATTACAATGGCCGGTACGCTCATCACCTTCCACCCCGCCCGACGCAGCCGGTGGTTCAAACGCATCGAATGGCTCGGCAAGTGGTCGATGCTCGACGTGCTGGTGCTTGCGCTTCTGGTTTTCTATGCGAAGTCGAATGACCTAGCCGACGCGGTAGCTTTGCCGGGCATCTATTTCTTCGCAGCTTCCGTTGTCTTGACGATGATCGCCTATAGCCTCATCGATCCCGGTGCCCCATCGGCGGAAACGCGGGAGCTGTCTTAGACGCGCCCGGACACTGGGGAATAGCGCCGGGTGCTTAAGTCTGAAGCGGCAGTTCATGCTAACTTGAACTTTAGCGAGCCGAGCTTTTCGATCCGGCTCTCGAGCTGATCGCCCGCCTTAAGCCAAACCTGCTTGTCCTTGGGCATGCCGAGGATCACGCCCTGCGGCGTCCCGGTGAAGATGATGTCGCCCGGCTCAAGCGCCCAGAGCTTCGAGATGAACGAAACGACCTGATAGCAATTGAAGATGAAGTCGTCCGTGCTCCAGTCCTGGCGAACCTCACCGTTTACGAATGTCTGCAGCTTGAGCTTATGGGGATCTCCGACTAAATCGGAGGTCACGAAATACGGCCCGATAGGCGCGAAATTATCGAGCGTCTTGCCGATCATCCATTGCACGCTCGGCGTTTCCAGCTGAAGATCTCGGGCCGAGAAGTCGTTCGAGGTGCAATACCCGGCTATGTGGGCGGGAGCTTCGGCCTCCGAGACGTTGCGGGCTTTCTTGCCAATAACCACCAAAAGCTCGGTCTCATAATCGAACTTATAGGAGATTTCCTTGGGAGGTAGCGTAATGGTGCAATTCGCCGGGGCCAGCGCATTGTTGTACTTGTTGAAGAGGATGGGTTGGCCCGGCTCCGCCATATGTATCTCGGCAGCGTGGCGTTTGTAATTAAGGCCGATGCAGATGATTTTGCCCGGATTGATGAACAAGCGGCCGTAAGTGATGCTTGCCTCGGGAATAATCGCCACTTTCGCTTGAGGTGAGGCTTGGGCAGCCCGTACCAGCTTAACGAACTGGCTTGCGCTGCCCTCTTGCAGGAGCTGGTCGAGGGTGAGAGCGGCGGGAAGGTTCAAAAGCTGCGAGGCGCGGCGCACGTCGATGACGGACTCGCCGGTTTTAACGCCGAGTGTCTCTGTCCCATCCGCGTTCGCAATGGACAGCAGCGTCATGTTGCGCGGCATTTCAAACGGACCGCTATATTTGGCACTCACAGGCTTGTTCTCCGAGCGGGCGCCGGCCGCTCCCATTCCCATTGCTGTGCCAGCCGCACCAACCGTGGCCGCTTCGATGAGCATTCGCCGTGTTATCATGGCTTGGTCTCCTCCGGATAAGGGGACTATGCTGCCGTGGCATACCAGAACGGGCAAGACCGTTTGGGGCTTCGGCGTATTCAACTTAGGCGAGACCTTTTGGCTCACTCGGCCAAGGCTCCTCCATATTCCGGGTTGCCCAGGCCGAACCGCGCACCGTGCGCTTCGGGCCCAAGCGTCGCAAGAAGCGCGACTGCGAGAGCAACGACGGCTGCAGTTCCGGCCAAGGCAATGGCGTAGTTTGCGTTCGCCGGAGCGGCAATCCCGGCAATCGGCAATGCTGTGGCTATCGTCGCCTGCATAGTCGCGTTGACCGACGCGATAAGATTGCCGATTTGATAGGCGAAGCCCGGGAACGTGCCTCGCACCTCATCGGGCGATAGTTCATTCAAATGCACAGGAACCACCCCCCATGCGCCTTGCACCGCAAATTGAATCAGGAATGCGCCCACAGCCAGCCAAAGTGGTTCCGTCGAGAAAGCCCAGAGCGGAATGACAGGCAGGGCTAGCAGTGCCGCAAGTGCAATGGCGCGCCGCCTGCCGATCTCCTCCGACAAAGCTCCTATGACAAGGCCGCCCAGAATGGCGCCGATATTATACACGATAGCGATTACGCTGACGGTTCCAACGGACAAATTACGCTGCACCTGGAGGAAGGTCGGATACAGGTCTTGGGTGCCGTGACTGAAGAAGTTGAACCCGGTCATGAGGATGACCGCGTAAAGGAACAGGCGCACGTGGCGGCGGAGAACTTGGGCGAGGCCTGGCCGGTCGGTTCGGGCGGCGTGAGCAAGGAAGGCTGGCGATTCCTCCACATTGCGCCGGATATAGAGCACGAGCAGGGCCGGTGCCGCCCCCAGCATGAACATGCCGCGCCATCCAATCAGGGTGAAGAAGAGGCCATAGACGATGGAGGCAATCAAATAGCCAGAGGGGTAGCCCGCTTGCAGGAGTCCCGATATCGCACCTCTGGCGCTCTGGGGAATGGACTCCATCGCGAGCGAGGCGCCAACGCCCCATTCTCCGCCCATCGCGATGCCGAACAGAAAACGCAGGATTAAGAACGCTGTCAGGTCCGGAGCGAAGCCGGACGCGAATTCCAGCACCGAATAGGTCAGGATATCGATCATCAGCACCGGGCGCCGCCCGAAGCGGTCGGCGGCCAAGCCGAAGAGCAGAGCACCCAAAGGGCGCGCCGCGAGGGTGAGCAGGATGGCGAACGTGACGTCCACGACGCTCGCGTTGAATTCCGCGGCCACGTCCCTGATGACGAAAACGAGAATGAAGAAATCGAAAGCGTCGAGGGTCCAGCCCAGATAGCTCGAAAGGACCGCGTTGCGCTGGCTGGGGCTGA
Organism: Rhodomicrobium sp.; assembly: GCA_052145435.1. GTDB lineage: Bacteria > Pseudomonadota > Alphaproteobacteria > Rhizobiales > Rhodomicrobiaceae > Rhodomicrobium. Next base: position 17,706 of record JBKQOR010000270.1, read on the forward strand.
GTGCGCGAAGCACAGAGAATATACGCATGCCAAATGTCCTATGCGGATTGATCCGCACCCGTCATCCCGGAACGGCGTTTGCGCCGTATCCGGGATCGTAACGGGCGCCGGCATTCGCAACGATCCCGGATAATGCCACCGGCATTTCCGGGATGACGCCGCGGGAGGAAGCAATCGAACGGATTCCGTAACGGCGCGCATTTGCCGTTAACGAAGCAGCAAAGAATTTGTTGCACCTCGCGCTCTAAATTTGCAGCGGACTAGCCGCACCGCTGCGGCGCTGGCTCAATTTGAAAAGAAGAACGGAAAACCGCCGCCGCCACCTCCGCTGCCATAAGAGCGCCGGCTGCGCGTGTCGCGCCCGAACGAGAAGAAATCGCCGAAACCGTCCTCGTCGCGCCGGCTGGCCGTGGTGGGATGATGCCGGATCGATAGGCCGCCTTGCGGCTCGCCGCTTATCACGACCACAAAGTCTGTATCCTTGCCGGTCTCGATGCTCGGCCCTTCGTCGGAAACGATCAGCGATGAGCCCGGCAAAACGGCCGCCGTGATGCGCTCCTGGGCTTCTTTCGAGACAGTGAGGCGCGCGAGTGCAGCCTCAGCCGCAGCTAAATTCGCCGGGGCGCCATCGCCATAGGCATTGGTCCTACCCTTTGCCGCAGGGGACGGAAGCTCGGCATTTGCAGCGTCTTTGTACATAGAGACGACGTTCCAGCGCAACGTTCCCGGTGTCCCGGTGTATTCCAGCGCGGTGAATACGAACGTGCCGAGGGGCTGATCCGCATCGCGGATCCCGACTGGCGCTTCGAATACCGGCAGATTGTTTCTTCGAATGTAAAGACGCTGTGTTTTGCGGCTGATGAAGACAGATACGGGCGAGAGATCCTGCTCCGCCTCTTCGGATGCATCGTGCGCTATGGCCGTTGCAATGGTAGCGGCCCTGGCCTCGTCTTCCGCTCTCGCAGCGGCTTGGCTCTTCGATTGCGCTTCAACCTTGGCGGCTTCCAGCTTTGTACGTGCCGCCTCGGCCTTCGCAGCTGCCTGCGCTTTAGCGGATTCCACTTGAGTGGTGCCTTCGGGTGTGCCAGCGGTTTCAATGGCGTGCCCGGCGGCTTTCAGCTCCGCTTCGGCCTCAGCCAGACCGGTCTCCGCTGCATGAAGTGCCCGATCGGCCGCGGCAGCCTCGGTAGCCATTTTCGAAGCTGCCAGCTTAGCGTCTTTATATCGCCTCACCGCTGCTTCCGCTTGGGAAAATTTGGTTCTTACGGCGGCGCTAAGGCGTCCCAGTATGGCGCCGTCAGGGGGCGGCACGGCGGGAGTGAACATCGCCGGCTGAGCGATAGGGGCGGGAGCGATGTCCTCGCGCACGATGATAACCCGCATCCCCAGATTCGTCAGGTCGTAAAGCTGTTCGGCAAACTCTTGCGGCATGCGTACGCACCCGTGCGATGCCGGATATCCTGGCAAAACGCCCGCGTGGAGCGCAATGCCGGTCCAAGTTATGCGCTCCATGAAGGGCATCGATGCATCGTCATAGATGTTGGAGCGGTGATCCTCTTCCTTCTGGACGACGCTGAAGATGCCGGAAGGCGTTTCCAGGCCGTTTTGGCCGCTTGAAACGGGCGATTGCAGCATCCTGCCTTTTGCGTCGTAAATCGAGACGCGCTGCTCGTGGAG
>JBKQOR010000271.1:0-3944 GCA_052145435.1 Rhodomicrobium sp.
AGCGAAAACGTGTTCGCTTCGGGCACCGTCCGGGCCCGCATCGGTTACGCGCCCGGCAATTGGCTCTATTATGCGACCGGCGGACTTGCCTGGACCTCGGACCAATTCACGCTGACGCAACCGGCAAGCGGCAACGCGGAGTCCTCGTTCCAGGCGCGATTGGGCTGGGCGGCGGGCGCCGGCGTCGAGGGGCCGGTAGCGCCGCATTGGACCGCGCGGCTCGAATATCTGTATACAGGCTATGGCAACAACAGCGTGACATTTCCGGCCCTTGGCCAGCGCTTCGAATCCGATCTATCGGTGCAAGAACTGCGTGTAGGCTTGAACTATCAATTCGACGCCGATTCCGCGCCCTCCGAAAAAGACCCCGCAGCGGCAGCGAAGCCCGATGCGGACGGCCTCAGCTTTCATGGCCAAGCCACATTCGTCGAGCAGGGATACCCTGCGATTGCTTCGCCTTATCAGGGCACCAATAGCCTGCCCGGCGGCGGACAGGGCCGTGAGACCGCGGACGTCACGCTCTTTGCCGGCGTGCGAATGTGGCAGGGCGCCGAACTGTGGATCGACCCCGAGATCGATCAAGGCTTCGGTCTCGCGAACACGCATGGGGCGGCCGGATTTCCGAGCGCCGAGGGCTACAAGCTCGGCCTTGCCGAGCCCTACGCGCGGGTGCAGCGCTATTTCATCCGGCAGACCATCGATCTCGGCGGCGAAACCGGGAAGGTGGAAGCCGACCAGAATCAATTCGCTGGCTCGCAAACCGCGGACCGGCTCGTACTGACGTTTGGGAAGTTTGCCATTGTCGACATATTCGACACCAACAAATATGCGAACAATCCCAAAACCGATTTCCTCAACTGGGCAAGCGTCAATGGCGGTACGTTCGACTATGCCGGCGACGCTTGGGGCTTTTCCTATGGTGCGGCAGCGGAATGGTACCAAGGCCGCTGGACGTTGCGCGGCGGGATATTCGACCTTTCGCAAACTCCGGCTGGCGGCGTGAGCCCCTTAGCCTACGGTCTCGACCCAACGTTCGGTCAATTCGAGTTGGTTGGTGAAATCGAGGAGCGGCACGAGCTGTGGGGCCAGGCTGGCAAGCTCAAGGTTACGGGCTATCTCGAACGCGGCCGTATGGGCAGCTACGAGGACGCGATTTTGCTGGCCGAAGCTACCAGCGAGCCCGCCGACATTAACGCCGTGCGCAAGTACCAAAGCCGGCCCGGCGTGAGCCTCAACCTTGAACAGCAGGTCACCGCGGACATCGGCGTGTTTGCGCGCGCCGGCTGGGCCGACGGCAACGTAGAGCCTTGGGATTTTACCGACGTGGATCGCACTGTGCAGGCAGGCGTCTCAATGTCCGGCAAGTCATGGGGCAGGCCGGACGACAGGATTGGGCTGGACGGCATCGTCAACGGTATTTCCGGCGTCCATGCGGAGTTTCTTAACCTCGGAGGCTTGGGCATTCTTGTTGGCGATGGGCAGTTGCCCCGTCCCGGCCTGGAAAAGATCATCGAGGCCTATTACAGCTACGCTCTGACCTCCTCGACCAAACTCAGCGCCGATTATCAGTTCGTCGATAATCCCGGCTACAACACGGACCGCGGGCCGGCGAACGTTTTTGCCGGGCGGTTCCACTGGCAGTTTTAGTGAAACCGCGCGTTGCTGTGGCTGACCCGGCTGCACGGCGCGGGCATGATACGGAATCCGGTTGAGCCGTTCACTTCCGTCTTTGCGAGCGGCAAACCCCGAAGACCGTATGTTCATGGCTGAGCCTTGAGGTCCACGCCGTCTTGTCCGGATAGCTGCGGCTGTGGCGCAAAAGAAAAGAGGTCAGCTGCTGGCGCTTGGCCCTGATACCAATGGTCATTGACGTTGACCCGTGTAGTGTGATTCCCGCGCAGGCTGGAATCCAGTAATCGCCACGGCAAAGAGCAAAGAAAACAACGTCATAGCGAGGCGCTTATTGGGATCCCGCCTGCGCGGGGACGACGCCCGGACCGGTCAACACTTTCGGCGGCCGGTATGAGATCCCTGACTTCCGCGTCGCGGGTGCGACCCAGATAGCCCATCACCTGGCTCGGTTTGGCAAAACGGCTGAGATCGCCAACCTCCGATAAAAACGAGACGGCTGCGATGAAACCGAAGCCGCGCATGCGGCGACGGGGATGTTAAGATCGGAGGAGCGCCTTGCCCTGGGGCATTCTTCAGGACAGGCGAAGAGACGCCGGTCGAAGGAATTAACAAAACCCAAACCCCGCAAACAAAAAAGCAGGCGGTAACTCTGTTACCGCCTGCTTTGGGTCCCGGTTCAGGTTCAGACAGAACCCTTAAAAGCCGTTCGGCTTAGAACTTCAAGCGCATGCCGGTGATGACGCCAGCATTCTCGTTCTGGAGGTAGCCGGAGGCCATGCCGCCGCTGATGTTGCTCCAGCTCGCGCCAGCGTAGACGTCGAAGTGCTTGGTGAAGGTATAGTCAACCAAGACTGAGACCTGGTTGAACTCGCCAGAGCATTGGCTTGCTTGCGGATTTTCGGGGCCATTTTTTGCGAGGCTACGCCCAGCAGCGCAAGTTTGGGGGCCTCCCGCAGTGTATGAGTATGCCACGTACTGGTTCTGATCCGTGTGATAAAAGGCCGCGGCGAGCGTCCAGGGCCCGGTCTCATACTTCGCTCCGCCCCATTCGGAATCAAGAACCTTGCTCTGGCCTGCAGCGTAAGGCCCGGTCTGCCAAAGGTTGATGGCAGGGGTGTTCGTGGCTGGCGAGTAGCCGCCGATGGTCCCAAAGGACTGAGGAAGGCTGCCACCGGGAGTCCCGTAGTCCGAGAGTTCGACGTGAGCGTAGCCGCCCATGAATGTCAGCTTGGCAGCAGGGCATTCGTCCTTCAGGCCGCAGCTGTCCTTGAAGCCGCCGCCGTATGCGCCGAAGAGGGCCGGGACATCGAGGGTGTATTTGGCCATTGCCGACCACAGCTCGTTGCTGGTGGCAATGCCACTCATCCCTGTGACGCTTTGGTTGTAGTTCATGGCGTCCGAAAGGCCCGCCGCGCCGTTCTCTTTCTGATAGACGCCGTCAACCGACAAGCCCTTCCAGGCGATCCCGGCATTGGCGCCGATGGCGTTGCCGAAGATGGCCGTGTCGTTGCCGCCATCCGAGTACAGGACTGCAGCATGGGCCGGACCGTATTGGAAGACATACTTCACAGAATTATCCCAGCGGGACAGCTCCGTCGCGCCGGCGCCGGCCGTGGTTGTTGCCGTGTAGCCGAGATTTGAAAGAGCGTAGCTCTGACCCATCGGATCGTATTTTCCAACGGCTTCGTTCTCAAGCGAGTACTGACGGCCGATTGTCAGCGTACCGTAAGTGGAGTGGCTGATGCCTGCCCAAGCTTGATCGCCGAAAGCCTGGCCGCAACGGCTGCCGTCACCGTTTGTATTTTGCTGCTGCAGCGGTATCGAACCGTTGCGCACGATGCTCGCGCAAGCGTCAGCGACTTCGCCGGAAAGCGGGTTGAAGTCGCTTTCGATCTTGCCGATGGCGGTAAAGCCCATACCGATGTTTTCCTCGACCTTGAGGCCAACTTTCGATTGCGACAGGCCGTTTTCGGTCAGCGAGGAGATCGAGCCGTTGCCGGGCTTTTGCCCCCACATGGTGAGGGGAACGCCGACATATAAGGAGCTGCTCACCGCGGTGCTATGTTCCGCATAAGCATAACCAACGTCGATCGTCCCGTAGATGGTGACGCCGTGGTAGGTGATGGTGTCGGGAAGCGGGTCTTTGAGGCTGTCCACACTCAGGTCAGCCGCTTGCGCGGAGGCTGCGAAGCCGCCGAGCGCGAGTGCGCAAATCAGAACTTTTTTCACAGAAGTGCCCCATTAAGTTGGAACGAGTTACATTAAACGCTGGTCAATTCCCCCGGATTTGCATTCAGCCCTGCATCGCGGAT
>JBKQOR010000272.1:0-24770 GCA_052145435.1 Rhodomicrobium sp.
CTTCCGTTTGTTTTGCTGGTTGTAGGCGTTTCTGATGTGTTTGTGAGGCTCCAGCTTGAGGCGTGAGGCCATGTTTCTGACTTGAGACTTCGGCGGCCGTGTGGGCGGCTCCTGCGGGCTCTCACGGTGCATCCTCTGCGCTGTGCTGCCGTGCGAAACCTTCTCTCCACCAGACAGTGCGCGGCGCGCTTGGTCTGCTCTGCGGGATTTCTTCGGGTGCGGGCGCGATCTTGGCGCTGCCCTCGAAGATAAATCGCTGCCGCCTCGGGTCGAATTCACGCGTTAGGATGGTGACATCGATGACCCGCTCATCGCGGTCGAGCCCGACGGTCTGACGCATCCTCGCGATGACCGCATGATCTGTGATCGGCATGTCGCGCCTTTCGAATTCGGCGAAAACTTTCCGGCGGGTGATCATGCCCACCCCCCGAATCCGCCGCTATCAAGACCCGCACTGAGTAACGCGATTGTTGCGATAAGCCTCGTTGTAATCATGGCAAGCATACAGAGCTGGTTAGTGCCGTAATTATCCAATATTAGCTGGCGTAGGTCAACGAGTTTTCTCATGTTTTGCAGCCTTTTTCCGAGTAAAACCATCATCGCCCAAAGGAAATTTCATCATCAAAGTCGAACCGGTCTCTTCCTTGAACTTGCGGTTTCGCGCGCGTTGCTCTCGCGCAGACAGAAATCCCGTTTCGGTTCCGTAAAGTGTTCTGCACAATTGTGCAGAACGATCCCATTCTGCCGTAAGCGTGATGTATGCTATCCGGTGAATAACGGCTCCAATACTATCGATAAGCGCGGCAGCATTCTGGCCCATCTGGGTAGCGTTTTCGCCGATCATGATTTTGATCATCTGATCGTCGTCGTAATCGCCTATCTTAAGATCGGCCTTGTTAAACCCGAGTCGCCGTTGAGCTTCGAGGCGATGGTGGCCGGCACCGAGTTGATAATCGCCAGGAATACCATGCTTTGGTTCGCCGGATGATTTATCATTCCATTCGCTCAAAGTGAGCGAACCTTCGACGTAGACGGAACTTCCCTTTTTCGCGCTGGCGGCGACCTTCTCCGCGACCTCACCGAAGCACACGACGCGAACCCATTGCATCTGGTCTTTGCCGTCATCGGTTTGGCCAATCGTCACACCGGCATTTAGGTTTGCGAACGGTTTCCCTGATGCTTTCGACGTGCGAAGGTCCGGGTCTTTCGACAGAACACCGGTGAATGCGCATTCTATGCCTTTCATTGTGGTTTCCTTTCGGCCGCGGCGAACCCTCTGCGAATTGCAGCGATGGCATCGGCGGCGGCTATAGTTGGGTTTGACGCGACGAGGCGGCGTTCGAGGGCCTCGGCCGTCATCAGGCCGGGGACGACGTAGTTCTTGAAGCCGAGGAATGACCTTAATGCGAGGTCGGGCAAGGGGTCGTCCTGGATCTTGCGGAGGGTGCCGTTCATGTGATCCTTTCCCTTCGCGCTGCGCTCTGAATTGTAGAAAGCGCCTTCTGCTTTTCCTCACCGGCGGCGAGTGCTGCAGCTAGAAATGCGGCTTTAGCAGATGAGGTGAGCGCTCCAGCCTCGGCGGCCCGGCACACAGCCCAATGGAGCGCATTGTTCCGGTTTCCGTTCTGAGCATGAGCAACGTGGTCGACAAGCGGGCGAATATCGGCGGGACCCAATATCGCGCCCCGAGGCATCGGTGGAGGCTGAGGCGGCAGAAGCTTTTCTTTCAACCAGGCCGGAATTCTTGGAATCGGAACATCGAAGGGGCTGACCTCCCAATAGTACGACCCACCAGGACCTTGCTCTGACGCTCGCGTCCAAGAGGGCGCAACGAGGATAAAGCCTCCGGCCTTCTTAACATCGATGCCCTTTGCAAGCTTGCCACGAGCGTTTTTGAGCCAATCTTCATGCTGAAAAAGGAGGTGCCATCCGCCGTTTCCAGTCCGCTGGCGCGGGCCATGGGGGAAGGCGTTCCCAGCAGCCGCCATAGCCCGGATGGAAACATCGCCTTGATTTCGCGGATCGACATCGAGGACGAAGAAACCACTTTCAGGTCCACATGCGGCGCCGATGTTACCGTGTGGGCACAGCTGTCCCCAACTCCGGATCTGCTCGGGATCGCACGTTGCGTCATAGACGCCGTTCCCGCCTTTGTCCTTCGCGATAAAGGGAAGTTTCCAACCAGGCCCGAGCAGCAGAATGCGCCAGCCCAATTTTTCAGCGTAAGGCAGCGCGCCCGCGACAAAATCGACCTTCATCGCGCGTATCTCTCTGCAGAATTGCGGATCACATTGCAGCCCATGTCGCAGAACAGCTCGATCGTTTTCAATTCGTCATTCCGTGCTTTCGCAATCGAAAGCTCAAGGACATGACGCGTCACCGCAAGCAATGCCTTGCGTTTTTCCTCCTCGTCCGCCCTATCCTCTTTGGCCCGTTCCAGGTAATAGGCGGCCCGGAAGACGAAAAAGACCGCATCGGCGTCATTCTCGATATTGCCGGATTCGCGCAAGTCGGGGAGCGCGGGGCGTTTGTTTTCGCGCCCCTCAACGCCCCGGTTAATTTGGCTCAAGGCGAGAACGGCAACATCTTCTGATTTTGCCAGGTTCGCCAGCGCGTTGGTAATCTCGCCGATCTCTAAGACACGGTTTCCACGATAGTTTTTCGATGGCTGAACCTTGCCAATGTGATCCACAATCACAAGGCCAAGACGCTTCCCGGCGCGGGCAAAATCGGCCGCTTCTTTTCTCGTTTTCGCGATAATCTGTGCCACCGTGAGGCCGCCCTTTTCCTCGACGGTAACAGGGAGATGCTCCCGGCTAAGCCCGGCCCTAACGAAGCGCTCAAGCTCGGCATCATCCAGCTGTTTTTTCAGCGCCCGGCTGTAAGGGATGCCCGCGCCATTCGACCATGTGGCTTCGCTGGCAATCCGTGCCATCCACATTTTGGTGGACATTTCGAGCGAGAAAATCAGAACGCCATGCCCATCGATCCCGGCAGCAGTGCCGATATTGACCGCCAGCGTGGTTTTTCCCATCGACGGGCGCCCCGCGAGAATAGCCAGTTCGCGCCGTCCAAGCCCGCCCGTCACGCGATCGATGTCTGTTATGCCAGTATGGATGCGGCCCGCATCTCCCGGCGATTGCACATAATCGAGCAGTGCTCCCATCGCATCGCGGAAGGACGCCATCGTTTGTTTACCGGTGCACGCGCGGCTGACCAGGGTGTTGATTTCCTCCATGTGGGAGGCGAGCGTTTGTGACGGCGAGCTGCGCAGGTTTGTCTTGGCCTGCTCTATCAGCGACTCGCCTTGTGCAACCATCGACCGGCGAATGCTTAGCTCAATCAAAGCGCCAGCGACATCAGCGGCCGGCGGGGTCTCCTCACCGAAGCGCACAGCCTTCAGGGCTTCGAGCACGCTTTCTCCGCCTAAGGGATCGCCGCCAATCAAACCGCCAAGCGTCGCAAGGTTAACCGGGCGCTGATCTTGGCGAAGGTCCAGTATGGTCTCGAAAACGGCACCATTGACCGGGCTGTGAAAGTCTGCCTGGCGCAGGTGGCTCAGGCTGTCGGCAAGCGTGTTGTCGCGGATAATCATCGCGAGCAGAGCGCGCTCAAAGGGCTCATTGTTAAGCAAGTCAGCCATGGGCGGCTCCATTGCGCTGGCGCTTGTTCCATTCCGTCAGCGCTTGCTCGCGAATGACCCTATCCGCCTCATCCGGCCTGTTGCGGAAAGTGTCGCGCAGATAGCTGCCAGCTTTGCTAGCGGCATAGTTTGCGAGGTAAGCGTCGAAATCGCTGGCACCACCGCCCTGCATCTCCTCGGCTTCCAGCAAATTGAGAAGCGTATCGCTCAGGAAGCGCACCGGGCCGTGCATATATTGGCCTGCGGCGTCCTTGTGCGGCTGGATGAAACGGGGGGCAGCCTCCTGCTGCGCTTCGGTAAGCTTATTCCAGGCGGCCAGGATCTCTGCCCGTTTCGCGCCGTTCGCGTTTGCGGCAGCGTTACCGCCAAGCTTGAGCATCGCCCTCATGTACCGGCCCCACCACTCCTTGAGCTCTGGCGGGAAGCCATCGGCCGCGGCTTTGTTTTCCGTCTTGCGCTTGGCCTTGGTGTTGGTTGCAGCCTCATAGGCCTGGATAATCGCCTTCTCCGGCTTTTCCGGCGGCGCGGCACCACCCGCCGCCCACAGCCCAACCCAACCTGGGGCAAAAGCGCGAACTTGAGCGGGATCGAGCTTGCGGCGTTTTGCGGCTGCGTCGAGCGCAGTGAACAGGATGGTTCCGCCGGGCCATGAAATCGTCGAGCAGTTTACCTTCACCCCAAACTGCTCAGAGGAAGCAGCCTGCCCATCGGGCGAGGAGAGAGCGGCTTGTACGCTCTCCCCTTCTTCTTCTTTCTTTCTTAAGATAGTTATGTTCCGCCCTGGCGGAGTTCTCTCGCCGGAATCCCGGATTTTACCATCCTCTGGTTGTGCAGAATGCGCGTCTTCAACTGACTGAATTCCGTTTTGGCGGAGTTCACTCGAATGAATTCCGTTCTGGCGGACTTCTCTCTCCTGCGAACCCGGATGAACTCCGCTGTGCCGGACTTCATTTTCGGAGTCAATTCCGCCCTGGCGGAGTTCATTTTCGCCGGAGGAGGCTGCCACCCCGTCGTCAACGTAGCGCTTAAGCTCGGCTTTTGAGCCCTCGAAAGCGCGCTCTCTCAATTTGATCGCCGCCTCGTAATGGCCGCGGAGAATGGCCGCAAGTTCTGTTGTGACGTCTCCGATGCGGTCCGCGACTTCGATAGGGATGTTGATCTCGCGCATCGATGAGGCATTGAATCGGCGCCGGCTGCCGATCAGCTTCGCCGCGATCAGCTCGGCGAAAGCATCGTGCAGGGCGCTCTTCCGGCACCCTAAGCCCTCTTCAAGCTCCTCATTCTCGGGCCACGCCCGATAAAAATTTCTTTTACCCGCGTAGCTCAAGAGGGTGACGTATAGCCGGAAAGCTAGGTGGCTGATGCGCGTCCGATTTGCTACGTGGATAGCTACAACCTCAAAAGGCGTTTTCGTGTGAATTGTACGCCGAAGGTAGGCGATATTCTCAGGGCTCGGGCTGAAATGCTCATAAGCGGGCGCCAAGACAATCGCCTCCGAGGCGCCAGGCGCGCCTCCGAGACCCACATCGAAATTCATCTTTGCCCCCCATCTGCTCGCTCGCGGAGCATGGCGTTCAGCGCACCGATGTCGCGCCGGAGCCTTTCCTGGTTCGCGACGATGATTTCGAGGCCGTTGCGCAGATCGTGGACCGTGAATGCAGAGCCTTGCCGGCAAGCGTTCAAGGCACGCGCAACACGATGCGCCTTGGTCCAAAACTCGATTGCTGCTGCGCATTCGGCAGGGGTGAAGCGGGGAGTTCTGAGGGATGGCAACATTACGCGGCCCCCCCGTCGACGTGGACGTTGATCGCAAGGCGCGAGCTGAACGTCGCGGAATGCAGGGCCCGGCAAAGGGCATCGAGCTTGTCGAGATCAGCCTCGAAAAAATTATTTCCCAGCCGTTCTTGCAGGAAAGGCCGGAGCAGCCCGCGCTCGATTAATGCTTCGGTGAAGCATTCGAGGCAATGATTTTGGCGAATGCTGCGCGCGGACCATCGCAGGATAGAAGTATCGCCGCCCGCATAGATGAAGACGATATCGAGATATGGGGCGCTGATTATTTCGGCATGTCGCTTCGGTGCTTTTGCTTGCGGCGGATTTTTCTTTATGGCGTGCGGCTTTTGCTTGTGCGGCGCGCGTATTTCGATGTTTTCGGACATGAATAGCTCGCGATTTGATGCGAGGTAGTCCGAAACACTTGCAAGAACCAGCGGGCAATGTTATATCCGTTGTGGGGTCGGGAAGGATTTTTGTTCGCGCGCTGGTTTATGCGGTGGCTTCGGGTTCCTCTTTAGTTGATCCAAGCTCACTCCTGCAAGAGTGAGCGCACCGTACGCAGAGCATCCAACTCGATAATACACACGCCTCGCGAAGAGATTCGCGGGGCGTTTTTTTTTGCCTAAGCGCTTTCCAGCGCGGCGACACCGGCGCTAGTCACCCGCACCGAGCGATGTTTCCAAGGCACCCGCTGGATCAGGCCCCGCTTTTCCAAAATTCGGATATGCCGTTCCAAAGCGCGCAGAGCAAAACCTACGTCCTCGCAGACCTCCAAGTAAGACGCCGGCCTTTTCCGTTCGCGCCGGTAAAAAGCATCCAGAACCTGGAGCTGGCGCCCTGTGTTCATTACCTCGCGCATCAGCAACTCCGCCCATGCCTTTCTTCTAGCTTAGAAGATAGAGTAACTCTTGACATCTCGCAAGAGGCAATCCCAGAAATTACTTTACAATTATTCTCCTTGTTACAGTTTAGCATCAGTTATACACTTAGTATTACTACTGTACATGAGAATGTATAGACAGCAGTTGGCGTCTATACGTTCGCCAATACTAAAGTGAGATCTGCGACAGGGAGGAAGCGCATCCGATTTAGCCGGCTCCCTCTCGGGCATGCTCTGCGCCGCGCGAGAGGAGGCCGGCGCCGCGCATATTCTTGAATGAGGAACGGACCTCCTCCGCAGCCTCTCCGCGAACTTCGATATAGTTCGGCCAAAGCGCACGCGTGAGCTTGCGCAGGAGCGTTGCTGACGGTCGAGATTACGGGCGATCATTCCGCCACCCTATTCGCGCGCTGAGAAATCTTCATGAGCGCAACGCATCAGGCCGCAACTCCACGTGCCGCTCTGATGCGAGCGGTGACCCAGGCCGAAACCTCGTCCTCAATCCAGGCGCTCGAACGTTTTCCAAGTTTTATTGGCTGCGGGAACTCCTCAGCTCTAACAAGAGCGTAAATCTTGGTTTTGCCGTAGCCAGTCCGCTCCATGACCGCGGGAAGGCGCAGGAGCCGCCGTTTCGTCTCGTGCACGTTTGAAACCCTCCATGAACGTCAACGTGCACGGAGGCTAGCGCGGTCATGGGCGGTCGAACACGGACAATTTGAAAGGCGCTTTTGACGTTTTATGTCCATGCTATGGCGCTACGCCGTTTTGTCGCTGGATTCCCACTCCTTGCGGTACTGTTGAGTGGCTGAAAATCGAACTTTGACTTTCCCATTTCGACAATCCGCTAGAGTCCTCCGGAGAAGCTTATTAAAAGCCTCCTCAGAGTGTTTCAGTGGATGCACATTTTTGGGCAACGCCCCAAGAAGGAGGTCGAGCAATAAATAAAACCGGCCTCGTACCTCGTCACATTGCGCCTTATCCTCTACAAACAAATCATTCCCACACTTCTCGAAAAATTCCACGAGCTGGGCCACAAAGTTCTTGAGGACGCTATGAGCGGGGGGCACTACCTCAGCTCCGTACCGTTCGTCCCAACGGCTGAGGTGATCATCGAGGCAGACGGTCATTTGCTCCAAATCATGGAGGAACCGGTCGATCGGTAAGCCCATCAGCGGTCCCGGCAAGCCCGTAGGGAAGCCCCCTAGCCGTCCTGAAGAGCCCAGGTTTATACAATTCTCTAGATCACGCCATACAACCGCAAGATCGTTTTTTGGGACAGGCAGGACTCCCAATTGTCCAGACGCGCTGTTTAATTCGACCCACCGGCCGTTTTCTTCGACCTTAATCGTGGCGTCAGTGACCGCCGAACAGCGAATCCCGATGAATTCCTCTTCCAAGCGAGCGTGGGCGTCGCTGATGATTTTGCGGATCTTTTTGAAGCGCGCGCGCGCGTCCTGAAGGTCCGATCTCCTCATGGCGCTCCGGCATCCTGCCAAATATTGCTCCGTTATATCACAGAGGTCGGTTGCTGCCTCGTGAGACAATTCAAAGTCTATGTTCTTGCTAATCTGCTCAATAAACTGGCGTATATCTGGCGCTATTGAAAATAATTCTTCCATTCGATCCATGGTGTTCTTTGCCATTTCCTCATCTGACAGAGCGGTGATATCTAGATCCATGAAAATACCTTAATCGAGTCTGCTGGTCGCTCGGAGTTCATCCAAATAGTCAGCCCACCACTGCAGCAACGCCTGCCTTTCTGGTAACAACTCGGAACGGTCATAGGCGGCTTTGACTTGATCCTTGCGCTTGTGGGCAAGCTGCAAGTCGACGGCTTTGTCGCTGAATTGATGCCTGCCCAAAGATCGAAGTTCTGATAGCGTCGTATCCGCCACGGCGCGGAAGCCGTGACCGCTCATCTTGCCGCGGTAGCCCAAGCGATAGAGCGCGAAGAGGAGAGTGTTATTGCTGATCGGCTTATAGGCCTGACGGCCGGGAAACAGATACTCGCTCTCGCCATTTAATGCGCGAAGCTCTTCGAGGATTGCCAGCGCTTGCCTTGAGAGCAGAACAAGATGCTCACCGCGATCCCTCTTCATGCGCTCTTGTGGAACGGACCACAGTTTCCGTTCCAGATCGAACTCGGGCCACTTCGCTCTGATGAGTTCTCCCGTCCGAACGAATGTCAGCGCGAGGAATTGAAGCCCGAGGCGGGTCTGCGGCTCGCCCTCATAGGTATCGATCTTGGCGAGCAACGCCGGTAGCTCTTCAGGCCGGACCGCCGGCATCTTGCCCCGCTTGTGAGGCGCAAGGGCGCCCTTCAACGAAGCCGCGATGTCGTACTTGCACCGCCCGGTTGCCACGCCGTATCGGAACACCTGTCCGCAGATAGAAAGAACTCGATGGGCTTGATCGCGCGCTCCGCGCTTCTCGATCGCTTGAAGAACTGAAAGCAGTTCCATCGCTTCGATTTCAGCTATGGGGCGTCTGCCGAGCTCGGGGAAGATATTGAGTTCAAGCCTCCTCAGGATATGCGCGGCGTATTGATCCGTTTTCCAGCGAACCTTTTGCTTGTCGATAAATTCGCGAGCGACCACATCCAAGGTGTTTTGCGCTTCGTTTTGGGCCGCCAGCTTTTCGATCTTCCGAACTGCGGCTGGATCTTTGTTGGTTCTTAGAAGTCCACGCGCCTCGTCGCGCAATTGCCGCGCTTCGCCCAATCTCACTTCGGGATAAACCCCAAAGGAAAGCAGCTTCTCTTTACCTCCGATACGGTATTTGAGGCGCCACCATCGTGATCCATTGGGATTGACTAGGAGGAACATTCCCTTGCCGTCTGAAAGCTTATAGGGCTTTTCACGAGGCCTGGCGGCCTTGATGGCTACGTCAGTCAGCTTGTCTGCCATGGGGGTAGATCCGAAACGGAGGAAAATTATTACCCCACATTTACCCCCAGCTGCCACCGGCTGCAAGCGGCCGTCCGCGCACCACAGTGCACAACGCGGCCGCCTAAACAGCCTGTTTTAACTCAAATTTCGAACGTCTGCGCACGTTCACGGAGGTTTTATTGGTGGAGCCAATGAGATTCGAACTCACGACCTCTGCAGTGCGATTGCAGCGCTCTCCCAACTGAGCTATGGCCCCTCGGTTATCATTTAGGCCCACGCACCGAGTCCTGTCAAGGCGGGGTAGCGCGGCGGCAAACTACTCCTGCCTCTTCCAAGCTCCACTTCCGGCCTGGCGCCAATAGCTAACTTCGAAGCCCGCCTCCTTCGCGGCTTTCCACTCCGTGCGCGCCAGCGCTTTGGCCTCCTCGTCGGCGCCGTCGAACAGCCTGACGATGCGTGCGAAACCTTGCGGCTCGTCCCCGGTCGCGGCTTCGAGCAAAAACAGCGCATGAGCGCCATTCGGATTCGCACCATCGAGGGTGAGAAAGATGGGCTGGAGTCCGCTTTGACCGTCGCGCGAAGTGCCATGCGGCAGGAACGAATCGTCGCGATAGGTCCACAGCGCGCTATCGATGGCTTCCATGCGCTCCGGCGTCGAGAAACGCAGGCAGGCCCGCCAGCCCCGGCTCAAGGTTTTTTCCACCAGGAGCGGAAGCACCGCGGCAAGCGGCTGGCTCTCCAGGTGATAGAACCAGAATTCCGGCGCTGTCATCGCTTGCCGCCCTCGTCATTGGCATAGGGGTTTTTCGTTTTGCGCACGTGCAGCCGGACTGGCGCAGGGCCAAGGCCAAAGGTCTTTTTCAAATCGTTGACGAGATAACGCAGATAGGACTCGGGAAGCGCTTCAGGCCGCGAGGAGAAGACCACGAAAGAGGGCGGGCGCGCATTCGCCTGCGTGATGTAGCGGAGTTTGAGGCGCCGTCCGGAAACCGCTGGCGGCTGGTGCCGCTCGAGCGCGGAGGCGAGCCACCGGTTGAGCTCAGCGGTTGGGATGCGCTTGTTCCAGGCCTCATAGACGGTAAAGGCAGCCTTCATCAGCTTGTCGAGTCCTTGGCCCGACAAAGCGCTCACCGGCACCAGCAGCGCGCCCGCAAGCTGCGGCAGCATCGATTCCGCGGCTTTTCTGAGTTGCGCCAGACGCGCCTGGGGCTCGCTCACGAGATCCCACTTGTTGACCGCAAAGACGAGCCCGCGGCCTTCGCGCTCGACGAGATCGGCGATGGTAAGGTCTTGCTTCTCGAAGGGCGCCTCGGCATCGAGCAGGAGAATGACCACCTCGGCAAAGCGGATCGCACGCAGCGCGTCGCCAACCGCAAGCGTTTCCGGCCGCTCGGTAATGCGCGCCTTGCGCCTGAGCCCCGCCGTATCGAACAGCCGGACCGGTTTGCCATGCCAAACGAGCTCCGCGGCGATGGCATCGCGCGTGAGGCCGGGTTCGGGCCCAGTAATCATGCGCTCCTCGCCGAGAATGGCATTGGCGAGCGTCGATTTGCCAGCGTTCGGGCGCCCCACGATGGCGAGCTTAAGCGGGCGGCTGCCGGCTTCGCCACCGGTCCCCGCCTCATCCTCCTCCGGTTCGAGACCCTCGCGCTCGCTCAGAGCATCGAGCCGCTCCGACACCTCGGATAAAAGGTCCGAAAATCCGAGCGCGTGCTCGGCCGAAACCGCGAGCGGCTCGCCGAGCCCGAGTTCGAACGCGCCATAGTAGCCGTCGTCTGCGGCCCGGCCTTCGCATTTATTTGCAACAAGAACGAAGGGTTTGCCGGAGCTCCTGACAAGCTGGGCAATGCCGCTGTCGGCGGCAGTGGGGCCAGTCCGCGCATCGATCATGAACACGACAAGATCGGACGCGGCAATCGCTTGCTCGGATTGCTCGCGCATGCGCGCCGCAATGCTGCCGGGCTCGGCATCTTCGAACCCCGCTGTGTCGGTCAAGATGACCGCATGGCGGCCAACCCGGATCCGCGTCTCCTTGCGGTCGCGGGTCAGACCTGGCATGTCATCGACAAGCGCAAGCCGTTTGCCGGCGAACCTATTGAATAGGGTCGATTTGCCGACATTCGGCCGTCCAATGATGGCGACGGTGTAGGCCATCTGTGAAGCACAAACCGGAGAAGCGTTGCATGGAGCCGGAGCCTTCCGGCTGCGGATCAGTTCATTGCTATAAGTTTGGCCTTGTCGGTCAAAACATAAAGCCTTCCTTCAGCGACGACGGGCGTTATCATCACCGGTGTGCCGAGATCGGATTGTGTGCCGATCGTTCCGGTAACGGCGTCCACCGCTACGAGCAAACCGTTCGACGAGGCAAGCCAAAGCCTGTTGCCAGCGAGAACCGGCCCGCTCCAGCGCCCTTCTCCCGGCAAGGGTGTCACCCAGCGCACCTTGCCGTCTTTGCGGTTCAGGGCGGCCAGCTTGCCGGTCATATCCACCACAAAGATCGATTCGCCAGCCACCCAGGGCATTTGCGAGCCCCTGATTTCGCGGGTCCAAAGCCTCTGCCCCTTGTCACGCGAGGTGGCGATCAGCTCTCCGCCCCGGCTCATGGCAAAGACGGCTTCGCGATCCACAACCGGACGCGCTGCCTCGCCTACCGCTGACGCCGATGAATTGAGCGCCCCCTTCGCAAGCGAGTCGGTCCATTTCGTCTGGCCGCTCTTGATATCGACAGCGGTGATTTCACCCGATGGGTAGGGGACGAACACCATATTGCCGGCAACCGCCGGACTCGCACTTGTAAGCACGGCTGCGTTCTCGGGAAGGCCCTTCTGAACCCAAAGTTGCGAGCCATCGGCACCGCTGAGGCACAAGACTTCGCTTTCGGAATTCACGACGAAGACACGGCCTTCGGCAGCCGTCGGCGCCTCCCGGATCGGGATGGCGAACTGTTTGCTCCAAATCTGCTGGCCGGAACCCGCATCGAGCGCAAGCACCGCACCGTATCCCGTGGCCGCATAAACTTTACCGCCGTCCGCGGCAAGACCGCCGCCGAAACCGCCTCTGGCCACGTTATTGGAGTTGAAGGGATGCAGATAATCGAAGGACGCTTTTTTGTCCGGTACAGTCCTGACCTCCCAGAGCGTCGCCCCGTTCGCAACCGATAGCGCACGAATGCTGCCTTCGGAGTCCATTGTGTAGATTTTGCCGTTGTAGACGATGGGGATCGCGGTCAAGCGGGTGCGCTTGGAGGAGCCTTCGCCGGCGTCCGCCATCCACACTGTTTTCAAGGCCTCTCCAATGGCGAGATGACCGGGCGCGTTTGTGGCCATGCCGCCGGGCTGACTCCAGGTTGCATTCATGACGGCAGGCGGCAGCACGACCGCACCTGCACCTTCCGCAGCGGTGATCGTGCCTTTTTCATCGGCTTTGAGGACCGAAATCCGCCGCCCCGGCAGCGGCTCCTGCTTTTTATCGAACATGGTCGTAACCGAATCGCCGAGGCCCATGGATTCGCATCCTGCAAGGCCGAAACTTACCGCGGCGATGAGCGGGAGGGCTTGAAACAGCAAAAACGGGCGCGCATAACCCCGGTTACTGCGTTTTCGCATCATTTGCCGCGTCCTTTTTCCCCGTTTGCTCAGGCTGCGCTGCCTTTGGCTTCTCCAGAAGCAGCGCAAGCATAACCTCCGCGCGCTGGCGCATACCTGCCGGCGCTTCGCCATCGCTCGCGATTTCACCGAAAAGCCGCTCGGCATCGGCTGCCTTGCCTTCCTTGAAGGCAGCGAGGCCGAGAATTTCTTTTGCGGAAAACCGCCAGCGGCTCGTTCCTGGCCGCAAGCTATCCAAACTATGAGCCAATGCTTCGTAGCTCTCTTTGTCCAGCGAGAGGGCCGCAAGCTGTATCCGCGCGAAATCGCGAAGGCCGGGAGGCGCCGTCTCGTCGTTCGCGACGCCGCTGTACTCCGCGCGCGCGGCATCCATCTGCTTCTTTGCAACAGATTCGGCCGCCGCGTACAAGCGGGCCAGAACCCGGTAAGAGCCTGGCCCGCTTCCCGCGAGTGAGGCGAGAATCTTCTCCGAGTCCGCTTGCTTGCCTGCGTCGCTGAGAATCATCGCGTTCGTGAGCGCATCCCCGCCAGCCGCCGCTTGGTGAGCCTTACGGTTCTGCTGGAACGTATAGCCAGCCACCAGGGCCAAAATGATGAACGCGCCCCCAATGAGATAGGCCCCGTATGTTTCAAAGAACTTGATGGCTTGCTCGCGGCGATAGTCTTCGTCGACCTCGCGGAAAAAGCTTTCGTCGTCGTGGCTTTGGCTCATAGCGCTTGTGCCTTAAGTTCAGTGATACTTTTGCAACAGATAGGGCCCTGGCCGCTACAAGTTAATAGGACCGCTTTTTTGTCTGGTACGGCAGGTCTTTTTCCCGCTTTAAGCCGAGCCGGTCAACTGGCCTTTGTTTTAGACATTTTCGTGACTCGCGCTCGCGCCTCGTCCGGTTTGGACATGGCGTAAACATGATCCGGACCTGGAAATTGCGAGGTGCGAACCTCGCCAGCATAGTCTTTGACTGCATTTTCGATGGCGGCGCCAAGCTCCGCAAATTTTTTAACGAATCGCGGCACCGATGGAGACAGCCCGAGCATATCCTCAAGAACGAGGATTTGGCCATCGCATTCGGCGGAAGCGCCTATCCCGATTGTTGGAATCCGGATGGCGCGGGTGATCTTTGCCGCCAGCAGCTCGGCCATTCCTTCGAGCACCACGGCGAACGCGCCGGCATCCGCTAACGCCGCGGCATCCGCCTCGATGGCGGCCCACTCCTCCTGGCGACGCCCTTGCGTCTTGAAACCGCCCATCACGTTCACCGACTGCGGCGTGAGCCCTACGTGGCCCATCACCGGAATTCCGCGTTCGGTGAGGAAGGTAACGGTACTGGCCATGCGCCGGCCGCCTTCGAGCTTCACAGCCCCGCACCCAGTTTCCTTCATGATTCGCGCTGCATTCCGGAACGCGACCGAGGGCGATTCCTCGTAGCTGCCGAAAGGCATATCGACGACGACGAGCGCGCGTTTCGAACCGCGGACGACCGCGGCGCCGTGCATAATCATGAGATCGAGGGGCACCGGTATGGTAGTCTCGTGGCCATGCATGACCATGCCGAGCGAGTCTCCCACAAGCAGAAAATCGACATGGGGATCGATAAGCCGCGCGGTGTGGGCGTGATAGGCCGTCAGCGATACGATTTTCTCACGCCCCTTGCGGAGCCTGATATCGGGGGCGGTGAGCCGGCGCTTTTCTGAGTGCTGTGACATAGGGGGTCCCCTGCGGAAGGAACCCTGTCATAGCGAATTTGGAGGCGTCAGGAAATACGCCAATCGAATTTCATGGCGTGCGGCCGGAAATTAACCACGCTGCCAAGAACACCGGCTGCGCAATTCGAATTTTAAGAGAATTAGCATAATTTGTAGCAAACGTTTGTAACCGGAGGTTCCGGATGAAACATTGCATCTTTCTCCTGCTGCCGATCTTCGCTTTGTGCATGCTTTGTTGCGCAGCTCCCGGCTTTGCGCACGCTGCTCCTCTAGCTGTCAAGGCCCTCGCTGCCCCAGTCCCGCAGACGTCCATACTCCATAGAACAGGTCAAGGCTGTGGCTGGGATTACCCCTGCACCCCCCGTCCCGATTTCGGACGGCGCTACTTCCGTCAGCCTGGGCAGGTCTATATCCATAATAATTATGGGCCAGTGAACATCTATACAGGTGACTCGCGCGGCCCGGATCCGCGCGCCGGTTTGTGGGATCGCAGGGATTGCCCCGCCCCCGGCTGCGGCGAGCGCACAGACTGCGGCGGGTATCCTTGCAACGAGAAATGCGGGCCGCTTTGCTGGCTGAGACGCTTCAAAAGCGGCTATTGCGGCCATGGATGCTGGGCTTACCGCGAGCAGGCCCGCATAGAAGCGGAGGAAAGAGAGGAACGCAGGGAGAGGCTGAAGGAAAAGCGCGAGAGAAGACGCGAGGAGAGGCTGGAGGAGAGAGAGGAAGGGATTGAGTATCCTCCCTCCTATTATGACAGGGACTATCCGCTTCCGCAGCGTTACGGGCGCGCGAGGAGCGAAGCCGGGCCGCCGCCCCTTTATGAGCGGCCGGCGCCTCGCTCCTGGACTCCTCGCGACCGCTTCGATGGGCCAAGATATCCGGCAAATTGCCCGCAAGGCGGCTGTTGAGAGCTTAAGCTGAATCGCGCGGACTATTCAGCCGCGCGGCTGCGTATAATCATCTGCGAGATCAGAGCTCGCAGTGCGGCCGGTTTGATCGGTTTCTGCAAAAAGGCGTGTCCCGCAGCGATTACCGCCTGGCGGACTTCGTGAGCGCCGTCCGCTGTGACAACAACGGCCGGGATGTCGGCCCGGCATGCCGCCGCGATATCCTGAATAGCTTCGAGCCCGTTCTCCCGGTCCAGATGAAAATCTGAAACGATGATATCCGGCGTAATCTGGGCCGCCTGAAGCTTCTCGATGGCCTGGGCGCTGTCGAGCGCGGTGATCACGGGGCAATGCCAGTTCGCCAGTAGCGTGCTCATGCCGTCGATGATGCTGCGATCGTTATCGAGACAGAGCACGACCGCGCCGCGCAAATTCCCATACGGGGCTGGCCGCATATTGAATGGGCGCGGCTGCTCCTGCTCCGACCAGCGAGCCAGCGGCAAGCCGACCGAGAATGCCGAGCCCCGTCCTGGCGCGGATTTCAGAGAGAGCTCGTGGTTCAAGACGCGGCACATGCGATCGACAATTGAAAGGCCCAGTCCAAGGCCTGGCACGCCATGGCTGTGCCGGTCGAGACGGTGAAACTCCTTGAAGATCACTTCGCGCTGGTGCTCGGCAATTCCTGGGCCGGTATCGTGCACCTCGACGAAGAGCGACTTGCCGCGGCGCCTGCACCCTAACACCGCGCGGCCTTTCTCCTTATTATATTTCAGGGCGTTAGACACGAGGTTTTGCAGGATCCTACGAAGCAGCTTACGGTCGGAGCGGACGAGCGCGTAAGATTGTACGATCGTGAGAGAGATACCGCGCGCTTTCGCTATCGGCTCGAAGTCGATCCACAGCTGATCGAGCAAATCCTTGATTGGAAACACCGTATATTCGGGTTTCATGGCGCCGCTATCGAGTCTGGAGATATCGAGCAGCGCAGTCAGTATTTCCTCGACCCCATCGAGGGACGCGTCGATGTTGCGCGCAAGCCTGCCCATTTCGGCAGGCGGCGACCGCTCCAGAAGGCTCGCAGCATAAAGGCGGGCAGCATTGAGCGGTTGCAAGACGTCGTGACTTGCCGCGGCAAGGAACCGCGTTTTGCTTAGGTTGGCCTCGTCGGCCTTTGCTTTGGCGATTGCAAGCTCGTGAGTCCGGGCCTGCACCCGCCGTTCCAGAGTCTCGTTGGCCCTTGCGAGAGCATCGGCCGCGGCCTCCCGCTCGGTGATATCGGTGTAGGTCACCACAATACCGCCAAGCGGCATGGCGTTAGTCCGGACCTCCACCACACGCCCCTCGATAGAGCGCTCATGGAATATCTCCATGGTCACCTGAAATTTCGTAATGCGATCGGTAACCAATTCTTCGACAGCGGCGGCATTTTCCTGTACGCGCTGCGCCATGTACCTGACAATTTCGTCGAGCGGAGTTCCAACGCGGCCGAATTGCTGAGGCAGCATCAATATTTCTCTGAATTGCAGGTTCCAGCATATGAGCTGCATCTTCTTGTCGAAGACAGCGATGCCCTGTCCGACATGGTCGAGAGCCGTTTGCAACAAGTCCCGATTATACTGCACAGCCTCCGAGGCTTCATCGAGCAGTCTCAGGGCCGATTCCCGGCCGACATTGAGACGCCTCAGCATCAGCGACATGACAAGGCGCGAGGACGGTGCGCCGATGGCGCTTGCGAGCAAGTTCTCGGTAAATCTCAGGGCGTGCATGTCCCCATGCACATGCGTCTGAAGGTCCATGCCCCGGACCGACATGTATTCTGCGAAAGAGCGCTGCGTTCGCTCCTCTCCCAGATACCGGGCAACGGTGGACATGAGATTGTCCATGGGAATGCGCGTGCGCCAAGGCCTGAAGGCGGGTACGCCGGGCTGTTGAGGCGTGTCCTCGATGAATACATTGGTTTGAAGCCTTTCGATGGGCTCGAGCGGACGCAGAAGCGACACCGAGATCAAGGCTAGCAGGTTCGCGAAGAGGGCCCAGACCACGCCATGGGTCAAATGGTCGAAGCGGAGATAAAACAGCGCCTCGGGCCGCAGGACGGCAAGGCCGAAGGGGCCTTCCTTCAGGAAGGCGGCCCCGAATGCAAAACCCCCGATCAGTTTCGGCAGAAGGAGTGTATAGGCCCAGATTGCAAATCCGGCGAGTATGCCTGCGGCCGCGCCGCGCGCCGTCGCCCGCCGCCATACGAAGCCAATGAAAAATGCCGGCGCGAATTGGGAGATGGCCGCAAAAGAGAGGAGCCCAATCTCTGCGAGTGAAACCTTCTCGATGCTATCGTAGAGGGCGTAGGCGAGAAGGATGATGCCCAAAATAGAGGCGCGGCGGATATTCAGGAGCAGGCCGCCCATGTCCTGGTGGCGCTCGGCTCCAGTGGCCCGGTATTTCAGAATGAGGGGCAGCAAGAGGTCGTTGCAGACCATGATAGAGAGAGCCACGGTCTCCACCACCACCATGGCAGTGGCTGCAGAAAGACCGCCGAGAAAAGCGAGAAAAGTAAAAAAGTGGCTACCAGAGTAAAATGGCAGCGCAAGCAAGTACATATCCGGTACGATGCCTGTACCGGAAAAGCTAAGAATGCCCGCAATTGCGACAGGTACCACGAAGATGTTGATAACGACCAGGTAAAGCGGAAATAGCCAGAATGCTTTTTTCAGCTCGTCCTCAGAAACGTTTTCCACGACGGTGACGTGAAACTGCCTTGGCAGGAGGAAAATGCAAACGAAGCTGAGCCACGTCACGGTGAGCAGTGTACCGCCGTGAATGCCATTATCGAAAAGCCGTGCGATTTCGGGCCTGGCAGCAGCTTGGGCCATCAGCGGGCCGATCCCGCCAAACTGCCAAAAAACAATGAACGAGCCCACGGCAAGAAAAGCCGCGAGCTTAACCAATGACTCGACCGCAATCGCGAGCATAAGTCCGCGTTGATGCTCCGTGGCGTCGGTGTGGCGTGCGCCGAAAAGTATGGCAAAAGCAGCAAGAACTAGCGCGATCAGGAGGTCCATATCGACCCCTGGTACGATCTTGACTGCACTTGCATCTTGCGACGGATGTCCGAGAAGCAGCCCGATGGATAGCGAAACAGCCTTGAGCTGCAAGGCAATATAAGGCAGCAATCCGGCGACTGCCACGACGGTGACGATCGCAGCAACGGCAGGATTTTTGCCATAGCGCGCCGCAATAAAATCGGCAATTGAAGTGATATTTTGCGTCTTGGCCAGCAATATAATCCGGCGCAAAAGAGGAGCCGCAAGCGTAAAAGCGGCAATCGGACCAAGATAGACCGCGATGAAGTCAAGCCCTTTTGTTGCTGCCGAGCCAACGCTCCCGAGGAAAGTCCAAGATGTGCAATAGACGCCGAGAGCAAGCGCGTAAACATAGGGCCGCTCGGTCAGCGCGCGTTGTTTCTCTCCGGCACGATCGCCCAAATAGGCGATGCAAAACAATGCGCCTATGTATAAGAAGGAGAACGCTATTATAACCCAACCGTCGATCATGCCTTACTCTTACTCGAGTCCTTGACGGAGTTTTCCGCGAGGGGCCTTTTTCTGCTACCTCCCGCACACAGGAACCCACGAAATAACATTATACCATTCGCTGACGATCCGCACCATTTCAGTTCCAGCTTCTTTCCGTTTCTTATCAAGCTATTGCAACCGCTCCGGCGCGAGGCCTCCCTTCTGAATATCATTAGAATTGCTTATTCTCCCATGAAAGCGGCCCCGTTTGACGGGGATTGAATTCCGGCATCTCAAGCTACACTTTGGTATGACAAAAATGGGCGGGAGGCCAATCCCATGACCTACGATTACGTCATCGTTGGCGGCGGTTCGGCAGGCTGTGTCCTTGCAAACAGGTTATCGGCGGACCCCAGCGTCACCGTGGTTCTCCTGGAAGCCGGTCCGCGAGACAAAAATTTCCTCATCCATATGCCGGCCGGTTATCCGGTCCTCATGAAGACCGGCTTGGTGGATTGGGGCTACCACACCGAACCGCAGGCCGGGTTGAACAGGCGGCGGTTGTTCTGGCCGCGAGGCAAAGTGCTCGGCGGGTCTAGCTCCGTCAATGCCATGGTCTATATCCGCGGCGTGCCCAGCGATTACGATCTATGGGCGCAGCTTGGCAATCGCGGCTGGTCCTGGGACGGCGTTCTTCCTTATTTCAAGAAATCCGAAAGTTATCAGCCCGGGCCGGACGCGTATCACGGCGGCGACGGACCGCTGAAAGTGTCGAGGCCAGGCATCGAGGGCCCGCTCAATGCGGCGTGGGTCGAGGCGGGCCAGCAAGCGGGCTATCCTTACACCCCGGACTTCAACGGTGCCAGCCAGGAAGGGTTCGGCCCCATCGATTGCACCATGGCGAACGGCCGCCGGGCGAGTTCGGCCGCCTCTTATCTCCAGCCGGCTTTGGAGCGGCCCAATCTCACCGTTATCGCCAAAGCTCAAGCGACGCGCATCCTGGTGAAAGGCGGCCGGGCGGCAGGCGCCGAATATATCCGCAAAAGACAAACGCATGAAATCCGTGCGGAGCGGGAGACGATCGTTTGCGGCGGCTCGATCAACTCGCCGCAGCTTCTGCTCTTGTCCGGCATCGGCCCGGCCGGCGAACTCCGCCCGCTCGGCATCGAACCTATCCACGATTTGCCCGGTGTCGGCAAAAACCTCCAGGATCACCTTCATGGCGCAGTGAAGCACTATTGCACAGAGCCGGTGTCGCTTTACTCGGTCTTCAAGCCAACCGCGCTGCCGCGCCACATCGTTCACTACCTACTCACGCACAAAGGCCCGGCGGCTACGATGGGTTTGGAGGCGCTTGCATTCGTCAAGAGCCATGCGGAGGCAGTCGCGCCGGACCTCGAATATCACTTTGCACCGGCTCTTTATGCCGACCATGGCCGCAAGATCATCTACCGGCATGGCTTCATGGGCTACTACAATATGCAGCGCCCCGAGGCGCGCGGCGAGATAACCCTCAAATCCGCCGATCCGCTGGCCCACCCGGCCATACAGCCCAATTACCTACAGAACGAAGCGGATCTCAGGACGTTGCGGGAGGGCTTCAAAATCGCCCGCGAGGTGTTCCGGCAAAAGGCCTTCGATCCCTATCGCGGCGAGGAGTTCATGCCAGGGCCCCTGTTGCGGACCGATGCTGAGATCGACGCGTATCATCGCGCTACTGGCGAATCCATCTATCACCCCGTGGGAACCTGCAAGATGGGCCAGGACGACATGGCGGTGGTGGACGAGACGCTGCGCGTGCGCGGGCTGGAAGGTTTGCGCGTGGTCGACGCCTCGATCATGCCGCGCCTTGTCAGCGGCAACACGAACGCGCCCACCATCATGATCGCGGAGAAGGCGGCGGATATGATATTGGGCCGCAGCGCGGCGCCCGTTGCCGAGGCCTCGGCCGCCGCTGCGTAAGGCTTGGCGCCGCGGCGATCCAGTGGAACCTGAATCATGCTTGAACCGAAATCCGGCAGTTGGCACCAGCCGCAGCACCGTCCCCGCGCAGGTGGGGACCCAGTAAACACTGTGCTATATCAATGGCTTCGACCGCAGGGATTACTGGATTCCCGCCTTCGCGGGAATGACAGCAATGAAGCGATTGGCCGAATCTGGCGTGAGCCGCGCTAAATCGAGTAGCTCCAGCCAGCAGCGCGCTCCGTCTGGGACGCTGGCAGAGGAAAGGTCAGATCGCAGCATAGCCCGCTTTCCTCGAAGGAAATGGCGATCTCGCCGCTGAGCTGCTCGGCGCCCATCATGAGCAAACGCGTGCCAAACCCCCGCCGCGCCGGTTCTGCGGCCGGGGGACCGCCTTCTTCTTTCCAGTTCAGGTCTAACCGGCTGCCCTCCCCGGATTTCGTTACTTGCCACAAGATCGCCACCCGCCCGCCCGGTACCGAAAGCGAACCGTACTTGGCGGCATTGCTCAAAAGCTCATGCAGCATCAGCGCGAGCGTGATGGTGGAATTAGCCGGAATATCGACGCTGGGGCCAGACAGTTGAAAAGCGCTTTCGCCAGCACTTGAAAGGAAAGGCCCAATGGCTCCTCTTACTATGTCGCCGAGACCGGCCCCCTCCCAAGCTCTCTGCGTCAGCAAGCCATGCGCGCTGGCAAGCGACAAGAGCCGCGCCTCAAAAACGCTGGCGAATTGCGACGGGTCCTTCGTACCGCGCAGGGTCTGCATGGCGATCGATTGCACAATCGCCAGCGTGTTCTTCACGCGGTGGCTCAGCTCTTTCAAAAGCATCTGCTGGCGAAGCTCCGCGAGCTTGCGCTCCGTGATGTCTATGGCCACGCCGATCACGCGTTGTGTGCGTCCGCTTTGCGGATCTCTGATAAGCTGCCCCCTATCGAGGACCCAGCGCACCTCGCCGTCTTGGCGCACGATCCTGAATTCCAGCTCGTACGAAAAATTCGCCCCTTTCACGATCTCATGCAAGGCGGCTTGCACCTCCTCGCGATCGCCGGGATGGATGAACGTCGCCCCAGCTTGCCACGATACGTTGGACCGCGGAGCATAACCGAGGCCGAGCAAGCGTCCGAGCTCTGGCGACCAATTCATGCGGCGCGTGGCAGCATCGTAATCGTGCGCCCCAAACTTTGCACCCTCGGCTGCCGTCCGCAGCATCTCCTCGCTCAGGTGAAGATCGTGCTCGAAGCGCTGCTTCTCGGTCACAGCGATTTGCAACGCTTCCCAAACGCGCCCGATTTCCGGCGGACCTGCTGAAAAAGTGGCGGGCTGGCCGCTCACGAGCGCCGAAGCTTTGCGCTCCAACTCACGGATTGGCCTTGTGATGCGGCGGGCGACTAGAAATGCGAGAAACAGGCTGAGCAGAGACACAGCAATCCCAGTCGCAATAGCCCAGCGCAAGGTGGCAAGCACCGGAGCCTCGAGCACGCTCTCCTTTTCAGCCACGCCAATGGTCCATCCGCTCAAAGGCGATACTTCGTTTGCGTTGGCAACCCATTCGCCCTCCAGCGATCTGAATTCCACGATGCCCGGATGCTGGAGGGTTGCCTTCCACCCTTGGGAGACTGGCTGCCCCTCGCTGGCGGCGCTGCTAAAGGAACGGGCGACGTAACGGCCTTTTGCATCGGAAATACAGGTAATCCAGCCTTCCGGCAGGTGTTGAGCGTCGAGCAGCCGGGAGAACGCCTCCGCGCTCATGACAATTGTGAGCGAGAGGAACGGTTTTCCGTCGCGGAAAATGGGAAATTCAATGGTTGAAATCCACTTGCGGATACCCTCGGCGCGATAAACGCCGCCGACGGCCGGCAATTTCGTTTCGAAGGCCAGGGCCTCCACTGCCATACCTTCGGGGCTCCGGCGCGGCAAAGCAGGCAAGGGATATAGGTTCATAATCTCCTGTCCATCGGGAGCGGAGAGCATGGGCCACGCGTCGGAGATGTCGGGGAAAGCGGCCGAGGCTTGTTGCCGGAATGCGTTGAGATCGTCCGCTAATAGCGCGGGCGAAGCGGCAAGCGCCCGCGCGACCGCGAGATGTCGCGCTAGGCGCGCCTCGACGGCGCTAGCGATCACGTTCGCCGTGTATTGAAGGCGGGTATATTCAGCTTCGGTGGATAGTCTGTCCAGCTTTACGATTGCGGCGACTATAAGCGCGTTCATCGGCAAGAGGAACGCGAGCACCAACATTGCGATCCGCCCGCGGATACTGAGCGGCATTCCTGCACGCTCAATGAACGCTGACGCCGAACGCTTGATCTCTCTTAGAGCATTGAATGCCGCTACTCTCACGGCGCTTCCTTGCAAGACATTGGGGAGAACTTATCAGGCCATCGCGGGTTGGCAATACATTGTTAGTGTATATGCTTACTAAGACTCCCTTGTGAGGGGGAGGAAGCCGGTGACGGCCGCAGCCAGCTGAAACGCCGCCGCGGCCCAGGCCGGGAAAATGATGAGGCGGGCCGCGGGCTGAGAGGAGCCGGTCCGGCGGTATCCGTGCTGCATCCGGTTAGGAAAGCCGCGCTGCCGCCCGGCGTCAGGCCTTGATCCCAGTATGCAGCGCGGCAATACCACCAGAGAGGTTGCGGTATTGCACTCGCACGAAGCCTGCCTCCTCGATCATCCGCGCAAAGCGGCGCTGATCCGGGAATTTTGTGATGCTTTCGACAAGATAGCGGTAAGGCTCCGCGTCGCCTGCCACAACGCGGCCGAGCGCCGGCACGATATGGTCCGAATATTGCCGGTAGAGCGCGTCCAGCACCGGCACCTCCACGTGCGAGAATTCGAGGCACAAAAAGCGCCCGCCCGGCTTCAGCACGCGGAACGCCTCGTTGAGCGCGCTTTGGATCTTGGGCACGTTCCTGATGCCAAAAGCAATGGTGTAGAACTGGAACGCCCCGCTCCGGAACGGCAGCGTTTCCGCATTGCCTTGCACGAACTGCACCTGGCCCAGCGCCTCTTTGGCCGCGAGCCGGCGGCGCCCTTCCTCCAGCATCGAGCCGCTGATATCGCAGACGATGGCTTTCGAGCCCGGACCCGAGGCGCGCAAGAAGCGTTTGGCGACGTCGCCGGTGCCGCCCGCCACATCGAGAAGATCGGCGGCAACGGAAGGCGATGGCGAAAGCCAATCGATCGCGGCATCCTTCCAGAGCCTGTGCACGCCGCCCGACATAAGGTCGTTCATCAGGTCGTACCGGCTCGCCACGCGGTCGAAGACGCTATTCACAAAGCGCTGGCGGCCTGTGCTTTCGATTTTTTTGTCGAGGGATGCCATCCCGTTCGCTCCACTGGCGGTGAATTCCGCTCCAGCTAAACGCCGTGCGCGGCGCCCGGCAAGACAATAATGACGGCCCCTCAAGCCGCCCGCCTTAAATCGCCGTTAACCTCATTGCTTGGCTTTCCTGGCCAATCGGCTCTCGCTTGACCGTGCTTCCATTAAGCAGGCATCATAGACAAAAGCGCCTTGCCGAAGCTTTAAGCCAGCTAAGTCACTGATGCAGCGACAGAACTATCGAGCGCTGCGGCGAGGCGCTGCCAACTGGACGCGCCGCTTATGGTTAACGCCAAACTGAGAATATATTTAACGGATTTTTTGAATCGCACATTTTGGGGTAAAAACGCAAAAAATCGCGATTTTTGCGGCGGAAAAAATGGATGTCCGCGACCGTTTACCAATCCGGTATTCACCATGCCCCGGCGCTAGGAAAAGGCCCACGCGGCATAGGAGCGTGTGAAAAAATTGCCGGACTTTCCGAAGGCGCCGGAATTCTGGGCCGCAGCGTCGTACCCGCGAAGGCGGGTACCCATACAAGTTCTTGTTCCAACGGGAGAAATGGATTCCCGCCTTCGCGGGAATGACGGTT
>JBKQOR010000273.1:0-10426 GCA_052145435.1 Rhodomicrobium sp.
GCAACGAGCGCCAGACCGACAAGGAGCTTGAGCTTGCCGAGGCCCTCGCCAAGAAGCTTGGCACCACGCTCATCTACTTCGTGCCGCGCGACAACATCGTGCAGCATGCCGAGCTGCGCCGGATGACAGTGCTCGAATACGCACCGGAGTCCCAGCAGGCTCAACACTACCGCAATCTCGCGCAGAAGATTCATGCCAATGCGGGCAACGGCACCATCCCGACCCCGATCACCATGGACGAGCTCGAAGACATGCTGATGGAGCACGGCATCCTCAAGGCAGTCGACGAGTCGGTCGTCGGCAAGACCGCCGCTGAGTTGGCTGCAGAAGCTGTAGCGGCCTAAAAAACAATCCCGCCGGGCCTTTTCTAAGGCCCCGGCGGGCAAATCACCAAGCCCCTCATTCCCGCGAAACCGGGAGTCCATGGCGCAGCCGCTTCCATGGTTGAGATGGGCCCCCGCCTGGGCGGGGACGGCCAAGGTAAGAAATTCAGGTTGGAAAGGCTAACTCCATGAGCCTGGCACTCGCGGAAAACGTTGAAGAACTAAAAGAAAGAAACAAAGAACTTATCGATGAAGTTCTGAAAGTCTATCCGGACAAGACTGCTAAGCGCCGGGCCAAGCATCTGGGCACATTCCAGGAAGGAAAGCCCGATTGCGGAGTCAAGTCCAACATCAAGTCGATCCCCGGCGTGATGACCATCCGCGGCTGCGCTTATGCTGGCTCGAAGGGTGTGGTCTGGGGGCCGATCAAGGACATGGTCCATATCAGCCACGGCCCCGTCGGCTGCGGGCAATATTCCTGGGCCTCGCGCCGCAACTACTATATCGGCCTGACCGGCGTCGACACATTCGGGACGATGCAGTTCACCTCCGACTTCCAGGAGAAGGACATCGTCTTCGGCGGCGACAAGAAGCTCAACAAGATCATGGACGAGGTCCAGGCGCTGTTCCCGCTCAATAAGGGGATCACGGTTCAGTCCGAATGTCCGATCGGCCTCATTGGCGACGACATCGAGGCCGTCTCCAAGGTGAAGTCGAAAGAGTACGGCGGCAAGACCATCGTGCCGGTCCGTTGCGAAGGCTTCCGCGGCGTGTCGCAATCGCTCGGCCATCACATCGCCAACGACGCGGTGCGCGACTGGGTATTCGACAAGTCCTCAGGCAAGCCCGCCAAGTTCGAAAGCACGCCCTACGATGTGGCCATCATCGGCGACTACAATATCGGCGGCGACGCCTGGTCCTCGCGCATCCTGCTTGAGGAGATGGGCCTGCGCGTGATCGCGCAATGGTCGGGCGACGGCACCATCGCCGAGCTTGAGGCAACGCCGAAGGCGAAGCTCAACATCCTCCATTGCTACCGCTCGATGAACTACATCTCGCGGCACATGGAAGAGAAGTACGGTATTCCGTGGGTGGAATATAACTTCTTCGGCCCCACCAAGATCGTGGAGTCGCTGCGCCGGATCGCCTCGCATTTCGACGATAAGATCAAGGAGAACACCGAGCGCGTCATAGAGAAATACAAACCCTTGATGGAGGCGGTGATCGCGAAATACCGCCCGCGCCTTGAAGGCAAGAAGGTCATGCTGTTCGTCGGGGGCCTGCGCCCGCGTCACGTGATCGGCGCCTACGAGGATCTCGGCATGGAAGTCGTGGGCACGGGCTATGAGTTCGGCCACAACGACGACTATCAGCGTACCACCCATTACGTGAAGGACGGCACGCTGATCTATGACGACGTGACGGGCTACGAATTCGAAAAGTTCGTCGAGAAGGTCAAGCCCGATCTGGTCGGTTCCGGCATCAAGGAGAAGTACGTCTTCCAGAAGATGGGCGTGCCTTTCCGGCAGATGCACTCATGGGACTATTCCGGCCCCTATCACGGCTATGACGGCTTCGCCATCTTCGCCCGCGACATGGACATGGCGATCAACTCGCCGGTCTGGGGCCTCGCCAAGGCGCCGTTCTAACGCAAAAGCCCCCTCACCCCTCCCTCTCCCCAAGGGGAAAGGGTGAAACAGCGTCCCTTCTCCCCGCGGGGAGAAGGACAGGTTGAGGGGGGACTTGAAACAATGAATTCGAGGATCGCAGATGACGCAGAATGCAGAAGAAGTCCTAGACCATTTCAATCTATTCCGCGGACCGGAATACACGGAGATGTTCAAGAATAAGAAAGAGAAATTCGAGGATGCGCATCCTGCACCGGAAGTCGAGCGCGTTCGCGAATGGCTGAAAACACCAGAATATCAAGAGAAGAACTTCGCCCGCGAAGCTCTTGTGGTCAACCCCGCCAAGGCATGCCAGCCGCTGGGCGCCGTCTTCGCCGCCGTCGGCTTCGAAGGTACGCTGCCCTTCGTCCACGGTAGCCAGGGCTGCGTCGCTTACTACCGCAGCCACTTCTCGCGCCACTTCAAGGAGCCGACCTCTTGCGTCTCCTCCTCGATGACCGAGGACGCAGCTGTGTTCGGCGGCTTGAACAACATGATCGACGGGCTTGCCAACAGCTACAATATGTACAAGCCCAAGATGATCGCGGTCTCGACCACCTGCATGGCTGAGGTGATCGGCGACGACCTTAATGCCTTCATCAAGACGGCCAAAGAAAAGGGCTCGGTACCGGCGGACTTCGACGTTCCCTTCGCCCACACGCCGGCCTTCGTCGGCAGCCACATCACGGGCTACGACAACGTCATGAAGGGCATGGTCGAGCACTTCTGGGGCGGCAAGGCCGGCACCGTGCCGAAGCTTGAGCGCCAACCCAACGGCAAGGTCAACTTCCTCGGCGGCTTCGACGGCTACACGGTCGGAAACCTGCGCGAGATCAAGCGTATCTTCGAACTGATGGGCGTCGAATATACCATCCTCGGCGACAATAGCGATGTGTGGGATACGCCCACGGATGGCGAGTTCCGCATGTACGATGGCGGCACAACGCTTGAGGAAGCAGCTAACGCGGTCCACGCCAAGGCCACGATCTCGATGCAGCAATTCTGCACCGAGAAGACGCTGCCCTATATCGAAAGCTGGGGCCAGGAGGCGGTTGCCCTCAACCATCCGGTGGGCGTGGGCGGCACCGACAAATTCCTCATGGAGGTCTCCCGGATCACCGGCAAGCCGATCCCGGAGGCTCTGAAGAAGGAGCGCGGCCGGCTAGTCGACGCGATCGCGGACTCGAACGCGCATATCCATGGCAAGAAATTCGCGATCTATGGCGATCCCGATTTCTGCCTCGGCATGGCGGCGTTCCTCATGGAGCTTGGCGCCGAGCCCGTCACCGTCCTGTCGACGAATGGCGGCAAGGCTTGGCAGGCGAAAGCCGAAGCGCTTCTCGCCAGCTCGCCCTTCGGCAGGGGTTGCAAGGTCTATGCCGGCAAGGACCTCTGGCACATGCGCTCGCTGCTCTTCACACAGCCCGTCGATTTCCTGATCGGGAACACCTACGGCAAGTTCCTGGAACGCGACACCGGCACACCGTTGATCCGTATGGGTTTCCCCATCTTCGACCGGCACCATCATCATCGCCGTCCGCTGTGGGGCTATCAGGGCGGGATGAACGTGCTGATCACGCTCCTCGATAAGATCTTCGACGAGATGGACAAGAACACCAACGTCGCGGGCAAGACCGACTACAGCTACGACATTATCCGGTAACAAGGCAGGAGGGGAGCAACAAGGTCCCCTCTCCCATGGGGAGAGGGACAGGGTGAGGGGTAACATGGCCAGTTCTGTGCGCATTACCCCTCATCCTGTCCTTCTCCCACAGGGAGAAGGAACGTTGTTGCACCGTACAGGCTAACGACGCAAACCAGGAGACGTGAATGAGCACGCTGGCAAACAAAATCCAGGAGGTCTTCAACGAACCCGGTTGCGGTAAGAACCAGGCGAAGTCCGAAAAAGACCGCAAGAAGGGCTGCACCAAGCAGCTCCAGCCGGGCGGGGCGGCTGGAGGCTGCGCTTTCGACGGCGCGAAAATCGCGTTGCAGCCGATCGCCGATGTCGCGCATCTCGTGCACGGCCCCATCGCCTGCGAAGGCAATTCCTGGGACAATCGCAGTTCCAAATCCTCCGGCTCCAAACTCTACCGGACGGGCTTCACGACCGATCTCAGCGAGACCGACATCATCTTCGGCGGAGAGAAGCGGCTTTACAGATCCATCAAGGAGATCGTCGAGAAATACGATCCGCCTGCGGTCTTCGTCTACCAGACCTGCGTCCCGGCCATGACCGGCGACGACATCAACGCCGTCTGCAAGAAGGCCTCCGCGAAGTTCGGCAAGCCCTGCATCCCTATTCATGCGCCGGGTTTTGTGGGCGGGAAAAACCTCGGTAACAAGCTCGGCGGCGAGGCGCTTCTCGATCACGTCATCGGCACGGAAGAGCCGGACTACACGACGCCCTACGACATCAACATCATCGGCGAATACAATCTCTCGGGCGAGCTATGGCAGGTTAAGCCGCTCTTCGACGAACTCGGCATCCGCATCCTCGCTTGCATTTCGGGCGACGCGAAATATCGCGAGGTGGCGAGCTCTCACCGTGCCCGCGCCGCCATGATGGTCTGCTCCAGGGCCATGATCAACGTCGCGCGCAAGATGGAGGAGCGCTACGGCATTCCTTATTTCGAGGGCTCGTTCTACGGAATCGGCGACATGAGCGATACGCTGCGCCAGCTCGCGCGGCTTCTCGTGGAGCGCGGCGCGCCGGACGATCTGATCGCGCGCACCGAAACGGTGATCGCCCGCGAGGAGAAGCGCGCCTGGGAGCGGATCGCGGCCTATCGCGAGCGGCTTCAGGGCAAAAAGGTTCTCCTCATCACCGGCGGCGTGAAGTCATGGTCGGTGGTCGCTGCGCTACAGGAAGGCGGCATGGATATCGTTGGCACCAGCGTCAAGAAATCCACGAAAGAGGATAAAGAGAAGATCAAGGAGATCATGGGCCAGGACGCCCACATGATCGACGATATGCCGCCGCGCGAGATGTACAGGCTCCTGAAAGAGGCGCGCGCGGACATCATGCTTTCGGGCGGCCGCTCGCAATTCGTGGCTCTGAAAGCCAAAATGCCCTGGCTCGATATTAACCAGGAGCGCCACTACGCCTATGCCGGCTACGAGGGCATGATCGATCTCGTCCGCGAGATCGATAAGGCGCTGTCGAACCCGGTTTGGGCGCAAGTGCGCACGCCCGCTCCTTGGGACGAGGTGACTTGGGAACAGCGCGCCGATGAGGCCAACGCGGCAGGGGCGGAATCTGAGGCAAAGGCCCCCTCACCCCAACCCTCTCCCGCGAGGGAAGAGGGGGCAGGGCGTGCCAGTGGAAAGGATGTGCCCCATTCCTCTACGCTAGGGGAAGGGGCACCTACCCCTCTCCCCTTGCGGGAGAAGGGCAGGGGTGAGGGGGCTCTCGCAGCTGCCTGCGTCGCTGGCGAGGTAGCGGAACTGCCCATCCTTCCGCACAGCAAGGCTGCGTGAGGGCGAAATGGCAAAAGTCTCAATCTCCAGAAAAGCCTGCACGGTCAACCCGCTGAAGATGAGTCAGCCCATCGGCGGGGCGCTCGCTTTCATGGGCGTCAAGGGCTGCATGCCGCTGCTGCACGGCAGCCAGGGCTGCACCTCTTTCGGGCTGGTGCTCTTCGTGCGGCATTTCCGCGAGGCGATCCCCATGCAGACGACCGCCATGAGCGAGGTTGCCACCGTGCTCGGCGGTTACGAGAACGTCGAGCAGGCCGTGATCACCATCGCCAACCGCGCCAAGCCCGCAATGATCGGCATCTGCTCCACGGGCGTTACCGAGATCAAGGGCGACGACGTGGAGGGCTTTATCACGCTGATCCGGCAGAACCGCCCCGAGCTGAACCATCTGCCGCTGGTCTACGTCTCGACCCCCGACTTCAAGGACGCATTCCAGGACGGCTGGGCCAAGGCGGTCACGCGCATGGTCGAGACGCTGGTCGAAGCGCCGCCAAAGGGCGCGCGGCGCGATCCGGCCCGCGTGAACATTCTGCCCGGCTCGCATCTCACCCCTGGCGACCTCGAAGAGCTGCGGGACATCGTCGAAGCATTCGGCCTTGTGCCCTCGTTTCTGCCCGACCTTTCCGGCTCGCTCGACGGCCACATCCCGGACGATTTCAAGCCAACCACCATTGGCGGCATCTCCATCGGGGAGATCGCGACCATGGGCAGCGCCTCCTTTACCATCGCGATCGGCGAGCAAATGCGCGAAGCCGCCGTGGCTCTTGAAAAGAAAACGGGCGTGCCCTTCCGGCTCTTCGACCGCCTCACGGGGCTTGCGCCGAACGACGCCTTCATCGCATTCCTGGCCAAGATTAGTGGCATGCCGGTTCCCACCAAATACCGGCGCCAGCGGAGCCAGCTCCTCGATGCCATGCTCGACGGGCATTTCTCCTTCGGCAACAAGAAGATCGCCGTCGGGGCCGAGCCCGATCTCCTCTTCGGGGTGTCGAGCTGGCTCTCCGAGATGGGCTGCACCATCGCCGCGGCGGTGACGACTACTCAGTCGCCGGTGCTCGAAAAAGTGCCCGCGGAGGAGGTGCTTATCGGCGATCTTGAAGATTTGGAAAACCGCTCCTCCGGCTGCGATCTGATCGTCACCCATGCCCACGGCCGGCAAATGTCCGAGCGGCTCGGAATTCCGCTCTTCCGCTACGGCCTTCCCATCTTCGACCGGCTGGGCTCGGCTCACCGGCTCTCCGTTGGCTATCGCGGCACGCGCGATCTCATTTTCGAAATCGGGAACATCTTCATGGCGCAGGTGCACGAGCCGGCACCGGACGATTGGCGGCTTGCATCGAGCGAAAGCGCTGGCTGCCGCAGTGTCATTCCCGCGCAAGCGGGAATCCAGTAATCGCGGAGATGAAAATGAGCGAAACCAACGCTCTAGAGCAGAGCTTACTGGGTCCCCGCCTTCGCGGGGACGACGCTGTGGACCGATAAAGGCCATGATGGCGCGGCGCTTACGGCTCATTAGCAGGCCTCGGAAAGGAACGGACGGTGAAGATTATTCAAAAGAAAGGGCCGGCAGCATGAAAGTCGCCTTTGCAACCCAGGACCTGAAACGCGTGGACGCGCATTTCGGCTGGGCCAGGAATATCGCGGTCTACGACATCTCGCCCGAGGGGCACCGCTTAGTGGAGGTGTTTCAGTTCGAGGGCGACCTCAAAGAGGACGGCAACGAGGACAAGCTCGCGCCCAAGATCGAGGCGATCAAGGACGCCGCCATCCTCTACGTCGCGGCCATCGGCGGTTCGGGTGCGGCCCGGGTCGTTGCGACCGGCATTCATCCCATCAAGGTCAACCAGCCTGAGGACATCGGTGAGCTACTGGAAAAGCTCGTGGCCGTTTTGAAAGGCACGCCGCCGCCATGGCTGCGCAAGGCCATGCTGAAGGGCCAGGAGCGCGAGCTCGATCTGGAGGAAGAGGCTGTCCATGGCTGAAGCGGCAGCAGTTGAGAAGAAGGCAGTGCCGGATTCGGTCTTTCTCGCGGAGCTGATCAAGCAATGGCGCGCGCAGGATACTCACGGCGCCTGGGACAAGAAGACCGATCTCGATCTGATCGCGCCCTACATCGTCACCAAAGAGCAGCGCCGTGAGATCCCCATCATGGGCGACCCCGATCCGGAGACGCTCTGGCGGCTCGAGCTTCTCTATAATGCGGTTGGGCTCGCGGCGGAGCGCGCGACGGGCGTCATGGTCTCGCCGATGATGAAGATGCATCACGAGGGCTTCGGCCGG
This sequence comes from Rhodomicrobium sp., assembly GCA_052145435.1. Classification (GTDB taxonomy): domain Bacteria; phylum Pseudomonadota; class Alphaproteobacteria; order Rhizobiales; family Rhodomicrobiaceae; genus Rhodomicrobium. The sequence continues at coordinate 7,751 of JBKQOR010000273.1, forward strand.
ATGGTGCTCACGGCAGGCCGGCTCGTCGTCATCAACAAGCACCTGCGCGACGTGCACCGTTTCGGCTTCGAGAGCCTCGAAAAGCTAGTGGCGGAGGGCGAGAAACTCGTGAGCGAGGCAACGGCCATGATCGAGAAATTCCCGGAGGTGGCTCGGTACTGATCTCAGCTGTCATGGCCGCACTTGATCCCCGGATCAAGTCCGGGGACATGTGCGGCCATCCAGAATAACACCGGAGCTTGAGCGGTCAGCTGGATGGCCGGGTCAAGCCCGGCCATGACATTAAGTCGGAACAACGGACGGATCCATGAGCGACGTCGAGACCCTCAAGGCCGAAATCAAGAAACTGTCGGCCAAGGCCACGCAAGCCAAAATGGACTTGCACGATCTTTCCGAGGAACTGCCGGTCAACTGGCGGAGCATCCTCGAAGTGGCGCAGCGCGCGCACGATGCCTACGCGATTTTGGAGAAGAAACGCAGCGATCTGAAGCAACTCGAAACCGCCTGAGCGCGAGATTTAAGGAGAGGGGAATGTCTATGCTGACGCGCGACGGCCGCGCCTGGGAGCCGGAATATCTGATCGCCATCGATGCGAAAATCTGTATCGGCTGCGGCCGCTGCTTCAAGGTCTGCGGCCGCAAGGTCATGAGCCTCAAAGCCATGACGGAGGATGGTGAGCTGATCGATCTCGACGCCTCCGCCGACGAGGACGACGATTACGAAGATGAGGAGTTCGAGCGCAAAATCATGACCATGGCCGATGCCGGCAATTGCATCGGCTGCGGAGCTTGCGCGCGGGTGTGCCCGCGGGCATGCCAGTCGCATTCGGCCACGCCGCCGGCTTTGGACTTGGCAGCGTAATTGCAGGTACGCCGTCCATGATGCTCGAAAAAGCCCCCTCACCCTGTCCCTCTCCCTCTCCCGCAAGGGGAGAGGGGACGCCCTTTCAGCGGGCACGTCATGCTCCTTCTCCCAGCAAGCTCGCCAAGGCGAGCTTGCAAAGCGGAGTGCCCGCATCCGCTAGCGGATGCGGGACGGGAGAGGGCTGGGGTGAGGGGGCTTTTTACCCAGATCGCCGTCCGTTGTTGCCGGAAGATGTCTACCGCAACCTCATGGAGGCGCGCGCGCCAGGCTGCGACGCGTTCGATGCCCATGTGACCGCCTCCATCCTTGCGATTGCATCCAGCGAAGCTGCAGAACGCGCGCAGCCTCAAACAGCCGCCGCCGGCCTTTCGGCCGGGCAATTCGGCGAACTCATCCAGGAGTTCTTCCCCAAGGCCGCAGCTTGGCGCCTGTTTGAGGTCAGCGAAAGCGTCGAGCGCAGCGACGATGAAGCCTGCCTCCTGGATCTGCTCGAACGGTGCACCACCTCGCGCGAGCCCTTAGAGGCCAAGCTCGTGTGCATGATTGCGCGGCGCGCGCAGCGGCCCAATCATCTCTGGCAGGATTTGGGCCTCAACAACCGGGCTGAGCTTTCCCAGCTCATGACGCGCCATTTCAAGCCGCTCGCCCTGCGCAACACCGGCGACATGAAGTGGAAGAAGTTCCTCTACCGGCTCATCTGCGCCGATGCGAGCTATACGCTCTGCACCGCGCCGAGCTGCGCCGAATGCGACGATTTCGACGCGTGCTTCGGCGAGGAGACGGGCGAGTCGCTGCTTGCGCGCGTCCGCCGCGCTACAGAAGCGGGCGGCTGACTGCTTTTGTGAAGGCGCCACTGGGACCCGTAGATCGAACGTCTGCACCGGCACGTCCCCTGCTCCCCACTTATACCAACGGACATTAATCGCGACCGCTGGATTGTCATACGGCATCCGGTCGATTGCTTCACCGTCCGGCGTTGTCATCCCGGACGCGGTGCAGCGTGAAACGGTGCACCGCAGAGCCGGGATCTTTACGGGGGGCATGCATGTTGCAAGATCCCGCGTCTGCGCAGCGTCATTTCATGCCGCAGCGCGCACGGGATGACGGCGGTCAACCATCAACCGGATTTCGTATCATTCCCGCGCAGGCGAGAATCCAGTAATCTGGACGTTAAAGAACCGTGCAATCAACGACATAGCGCAGTGCCTACTGGGTCCCCGCCTGGGCGGGGACGACGTTGCGGACCGGTCAAAGCTTATGACGCTTGGTATTACGCCCTGTGAATGGGGTCAACCCAGCGAACCTCTTCGGGCTTCTCGGCGGGCTCGATGTCGAGATTGACGACGACCGCTTCATTATCGCTGCGCACAAGCACGCATTCGAGCGGCTCATTGGTGCTCGCGTTAATCTCCTGATGGGGCACGAATGGCGGCACATAAATGAAGTCGCCAGCTCCGGCCTCCGCTACAAATTCCAGACGCTCGCCCCAGCGCATCCGTGCCTTCCCGCGTATGACATAGATCACGCTTTCGAGCGCACCATGGTGGTGAGCGCCCGTCTTAGCGTTCGGCTGAACAGTCACTGTGCCGGCCCAGATTCTCTGTGCGCCCACGCGAGCGAAATTGATTGCAGCCTCGCGGTGCATGCCGGGCGTTTGCGGCGTGTTCGAGTCGAGCGAATTGCCGGGAACAACGCGGACGCCATCGTGCTTCCAAGCCGGCTCATGCTCCAGATGTCCGTGAGAATGATCGTCTGCCATAAAGGCCTCCTGTGCTCTCTAACATCTAAGTAGAGTTGCGCCGTTTCGCCAAT
>JBKQOR010000274.1:0-11205 GCA_052145435.1 Rhodomicrobium sp.
CGCCTTCAACATCAATCCGGAAGGCGTTGCAGCCGTGCTCCCAGGCGCACCAGCGAAGGCTCAATAGCTGGTGCCGAAACGTAAGCGGACAAGTTAAAATCGTTGAAGAAATCGCCGCAGGTGACCCGTTTGAGACATTGCTTGCCGGAAAGGCCGTTAGACCGTTAGGGGCGCGCAGCGAAAGTAGCAGCACCCGCATACTATTATAAGACGCTTATAAGACGCTCGCTCGACGGCTGCTTGCCGAGTCCGTGTGTCTTTAAGCCGGATTGTACCGATGTCAACGCGCACGGAGCAATTACCGGCACGCAACAAAAACCGCCGCACCTAATCTCCTAATACTGGACAGCGGCATGGGCATTCGCACGGGCACGGGCACAAACATGGGCACGGGCACCCGCCATTGGCTTTCAGCTCTTCTTTCCCACTTTCCGGGATCAACTCTTTCCTGAGTTCTTCAATCACGAAAGTGCAATGTGTTGAATCAATGCTGACAAAGGGCGAAACACTCGGTGGCACGAAACCGGATATCATCGCATTTCTCCTGTGTGTATTGGCGTCCTATACCTTGACAGAGCGGGGATTCTACGAAGCTGAACATGACGGGCATCCACTAGCGATGCAGGCTCGCTTAGAGAAATGCGCCCTCTCTTCGGGAGTGCTAATTTCCTCCATTGGGCACGGACCAGAACAATAGCTGGAATGTGTGCATTCTTTACAACCATCTTTTGCACTGCGAAGCCATTTCATGTTTCTGTCTGCAGTTCCAGCCCAGATTTCAGCAAAGGATGATTCTCGGAGACAACCAACAGGAAAGTTATTAAATAAGCAGCAACGGACCTTACCCGCTGCCGATATGGCAACTACTGTCCGGCCACCGCCGCATCCCATCACCTGTGGGACAATCGCCCCATGCTTCACGCAATTCAGAAATGGCTTGCTTTCCCATGTCCCTTCCGGGCTGGAAATAAGCATTTTACGAGCCATCTCCGTGTGTTTACGTGCATACAATTCACGAAGTGATGTGATTTGCTGTGGCGAGAGTACGCCAATTTCTTTGGCGCGTCCGATCTGGCACAATTGCCCAAGCTGGATCTCATTTGCCCCGAGATGGTAGGCGAGGTCGATAATTTCTTCAGCCTCATGGAAATTTTCGTCCATAATCGTGGGGGAAACTCCAACAGTAGTGATACCCACATTTTTCAGATTACGGACTGCAGCAACAGCCCGGGCGTGAGATCCAGGAACCCCGCGAATTCGGTCGTGAGTTTCGGCAGTTGCACCGTCCAAACTTACCCGCACATGCCGCACATCAAGCTCTACAAGTCGCTTCGCAAGATCAAGTGACACTGACCAGCCGTTAGTGTTGATCATGGTCCCAAGACCCAGTTGGCGACACCGATCAAGGAGAACGAGAAAATCCCGCCGCATAAAGGGCTCGCCGCCAAGAAAATACACGAAGAAAACGCCAATATTCGCCAATTGATTAAGTATATCTATTGCTTCTTTAGTTGTCAGCTCGTCCGGCGTGCGCCGATGCGAGGATGAGTAGCATTGCTTACATTGGAGATTGCACGCGTTTGTGATATCCCACCAAACCATGAGGGGAGCACTTAATGTGAACACTTCATGGTGCGGGCGTGGGCAGCGTTCTGAGCGCTCCGCCATTTCCGGATGCGGCTTGCTAGATCCTGGAATTGCAATGCCATTGGAAATAAAGCGATTAACAAATTCCTCAACCGATTTAACGTCTGTTTCCGATAGAGTCCCACACTCGGCTTGAAGCGAATCTACTATCTCATCAACCCCGCAGTTACTTCCGGCCAAGATTGTAGCGATCTTATATCCCGTTGTGTTTACTGAGAGAAAATTTCCCGTCTGCTTTTGGAACAGCAGACCTCCGAACTCTTCTTGGCGGATCGCGCAATCTGGGGAGAGGTAATATTTTGTTTCGCACATATTGCCTTTAGGCATTTACATTTTCCCAGTTGAAAGCGATCGATCTTTATCTATCTATCGACGTACACAATTGACACTGGTGAGCATATTAGCGCGATTTCGGCCGAACGTGTGCTAGGCCTAAGCCTTATCCGCCATGTTAGTAGTTAGCATACCGGCAGCAAGAGCGCAACTCCACGTGTAGTCCCAGTTCGTCCGCAACGGGTTGGTCGAACTTGGAAGAAGACAACGTGGATACCGAGGTGTGCTTAACGTCGGCTCCTGGCCCTGAACGCCAGACTTAGCCAGTTTTGAAGACTTCGGCTATCGAGGGTACAGCCGCCTGTCGTGTGGCGCCTCACTCGCTATCAAGCTGATAAGTTTCTTTCACGGCGGGATGGATGATCGCTGCGTGGAGCGCGAGCAAAATCAGGCTGGCGTCGAAGCCATCGCCTGCCTCGAGCCGGCGAAGAAGCGCTCGACAAGGTTCATCCAGGATGAAGAGGTGGGCGTGAAGTGGGACTTGAAGCGCCGATGGCGCTTCACCTTTCTATCCGGGGGCTGGGCTTACTTTCTTATTAGCGGCGCCCACCCCTTGAACTACTGCACGCAAATTCGGATGGAAGATAATCGAGATCGAAGCACGTGTTATCCCAGCCGATGGATCCGGACCATTTCCGCCAGCCGCGGCAATCCACAAGCGAACCATCGGCTATTTGCCGCACTGGGCAGCCGCGCGCTTTATTTAAAAAATGCCGGTGATGCGTCTTCGACCCAGTTTCAGCTGCGGCCCCAAACAACGGTGCGGCAAGCAATGCAAAAGCGCCCGTAAGCGCCACCAACTTTCCATTCACACTCATTGCATCCCCCTTTCGGTTGCGCCTAAACACATAGCCGGTTAGGAAACCGCAAGCTAGTAAGGCCACTTCCGGACATGCCGTACCGATTTTGAAACGGGGCCAGCATCGCATTCATACGCGACTCTGCCGGCTAACGGACAATCCCGAGGATAAATTGGGCGGCGGATTTGTCCCACAATGACGAACGGTGCGGGCGCAGTCAGCTTGCGATGAAGAAACAGGCGTCCTACGATCTGATCTGCGATGGATCCATGCGCGGTTTCTTGAGCCCCGCATTGCCATCACCGAAGAGGGTTTCTTAAGGGTCTTTTTACTTTTGTGCAGTTGGCTCGGCGCGGCCCGTGTCTTCTGCATGAGGCATTGTGATGAGTTGCCATCTGCTGACGCATTCCGCTGCCGGAGAGCTATCTACCCTAGACGCGCCAAGCGCCCAACTTACGGAGAGCGAGGCACGATTCCGCGCGGCATTCGAAAACGCTGCGGTCGGGATCGCGTATGTGGCGCCGGACGGTTCATGGCTGGGGGTGAATAAACGCGTGTGCGAGATCATCGGCTATGCCAAAGATGAACTCCTCGCCAAAACCTTCCAGGACATCACCCATCCCGATGACCTCGAAGCCGATCTGGCTCAGCTCCAGCGCATGCGTGACAGCGGCATCGACACCTACAACAGGGAGAAGCGCTATCTGCGCAAAGACGGCTCGGCCGTCTGGGTGAGGCTAACTGTTGGCGCCGTGCGCAAAGGAGACGGCACCATCGACTATTTCATCTCTGTGCTCGAGGACATCTCGGAACAGAAACGCGCCGAGATAGCGCTGCGCGCTAGCGAGGAGCGATTCCGCGGCATTTTCGAGCATGCGGGCACCGGCATCGCCATTACCGACCTTAAAGGCCGCTTCCAATCTTGCAATCCGGCCTATGCCCATATGCTGGGCTACAGCGAGAATGAGCTTCGCGCCCTCGATTTCCCGCGCCTTGTCCATCCCGAGGATCGCGAGACGAACCTGGTGGAGGTCAGCCGGCTCATTGCCCGGCAGATACCGTCGTTCGAGATTGTTAACCGGTATGTCGCTAAGGATGGCAGGTCCATATGGGTGCATAAGCACGGCTCCCTTCTCCGGGATGCCGCTGGTCAGCCCACAGGCATGATCGCGCTTGTGACCGACATGACCGAGGCTAAGCGCCAGGAGGCGCGCCTGCGCGAAAGTGAAGAGAGGCTCCGGCTTGCCCTGGACGCTGCGCAGCTCGGCACCTGGCGGTGGGATGGCACCGGAGCCCCCGGTGCGGTACAGGCGGATGCCCGTTGCAAGGTGCTGTTGGGCCTGTCGCCGAACCCAAACGTGACTTTGGAGAGTTGGGCCGATGCCATTCCGCCCGAAGAGAGAGGTGTAACCAAAGCCGCTGTCGCCCGCGCCCTAGACCCAGCCGATCCTCATGACGACTATGACTGTGAGCTCCGCGTCAAGCATGCTGACGGGAGAGTGCGCTGGCTCTCTTCGAGGGGCCGCGCCTTCTTCGAACCAGACCGGACCGCTCGTTGGGGGCGGCGCGCAACGTTCATGGCGGGCATCGTCCGCGATGTCACGCAAGCGCATCGGGCCGAAGAAATCCGCCTTGAACGGGAAAGGAGCAACCGCTACCTCCTTGAGCTTGAGAAGCGGCTGCATAATGCCGGGACGGCGGGCGCAGCGGTGAGCGCTGCCTGCGAAGCGCTTGGCGAGGAGCTTAGCGCCACTTTCGCTCTCGTGGGAGAACGGCAGCCGGATAGCGAGGACATCATTGCCGGGAGCGCGTGGAGCGCTCGCGGCGATCTGGCGCCGCTTCTCGGCCGGCGCCATGTTGCTACCCTCGCCGGCAAGGATAGTGCCGCGCTGCTCGCCGGCGAGGCTGTGGCCGTCGCAGACGTTGCTGTTGAAGCGCCAGCAACGGCAAGCGAGGCTGCACAGGCATCGTATGCGGCGCTGGGGGTTCGGTCCTGGATCGGTGTGCCGCTTATGCGCGATGCCAAGCCGCGTGCGTTCCTGTACGCCGCTGACGCCGTGCCGCGCAACTGGACTGAGGCAGAGGCTGCCCTCGTGCGCGAAACGCTGGATCGAGCCTGGCAGGCCGTTGAAAGAGCGCAGGCCGATGCGCTGCGCGAAAGCGAGGAACGGCTGCGTCATCTGGGCGATAGCCTGCCCGATAGCGCCGTATTCCGATACTCTCATGATTCTGAAGGCAGGGCTCGCTTTCTCTATATTAGCGCTGGGGTTGAGCGATTGAACGGTGTACGCGCTGAGGAGGTGATGCGCGACGCGGGGGTGCTCTTCCAACAGATACCCCCGGAATATCTCCAGCAGATTGCCGATGCCGAACAGCGTAGCGCCCGGGACTTTTCAGACTTCAAGATGGAAGTTCCCATGCAACGCCCTGACGGCGAGCTGCGCTGGATGCGAGTGCGAGCACGCCCGCAACTGCAGGACGGCCGCATGGTATGGGACGGTGTCCAGACCGACATCACCGAACGCAAGCGGGCCGAGGAAGCCGTGCGAGAGAGCGAGGAGCGGCTCCGCTTGTCCAATGAGGCAGCCGGCATCGGTCCCTTTACGATCGATGTTGAAACCGGCTGTGTTCTTTATCCGCAGGAGACCGCTGCCATGCTGGGTGTCCCGAACGTTGGCAAGATTAGTCTCGAGGCCGCTTTCAGCCGGGTGCACTGGGATGATGTCGCGCAGGTCCGGTCGCAATACGAGGCAGCGCTGAAAGGCTCAGGTGAAAGCCCGTTAAAAGTGGATTTCCGCTATGTGCGCCTCGGGGGTGAAGTCAGTTGGATCGCCTGGACCGGGCGCGTGGACTTTCGTGAAGGGCCTGAGGGGCGCATCCCGTTTCGCGTCGCCGGGGCTTGCGTGGATATCACCGAGCGCAAGCATCAGGAGGAACGGATCAAGCTGCTGATGGCTGAAGTCAACCATCGCTCCAAGAACATGCTCACCGTGGTGCAATCGATTGCCCGGCAAACCGCGTCGACGAAACCCGGAGACTTTATCGAACGCTTCGGCGAGCGGATCCGGGCGCTGGCCGCAAGCCAAGACCTGCTGGTCAAAAATGACTGGCGAGGGGTGGAGCTCCGCGAGCTGGTTTGCTCGCAGCTTGCGCATTTCAAGGACTTGATCGGCAGGCGGATTAATCTCAAGGGACCTCGCATATTGATATCTGCCTCGGCGGCGCAAACGATTGGCATGGCCCTGCACGAGCTTGCCACCAATGCGGGCAAGTATGGAGCACTCTCCAAAGGCGCTGGCCGCGTTGATGTTGAATGGAGCCTCTATTGCACCGAAGCCGGTGAGGAGACCTTTTGCGTGAGCTGGTGCGAGACCGGTGGCCCTGCTGTTACGGCGCCGGAAAGGCCTGGCTTCGGCTCAGCCATTATCAGCAGTGTTGCCGAGGGCAGCCTTAGCGCTAAGGTCGAACTCGCCTTTCCAGCGAGCGGGCTCCTCTGGTCTCTGCGCTGCCCGGCCAGGGAAATCGTGGATTGCAACCTGTCCGCCTTGCGGCAAAATTAAGCCCAAACGCACACACCCTTATTGCTGATACTTGTGGCTTGTAGTCCCAATGTTGCGCAAAAACTTCGTCTGGCAACGGTCCTCCGATTGAACTCTTTGGAGATGAGCGAGGGATCCTCCCGAAGCTTGCTTCCGCCGCGCCTGCTTTCAGAGCGAAGCGCTCCAGGGATGTTGAGACGGCACGGCTTCTAGGTGCGTCTTGGTCAGCGCGGCTTTTCCAAAATCGTAACCGAGCACGGGCCGATGAAATCCTCGCCGGGCTCATTGAGCGCTACCACCGATGCAAAGCCGCAGACGTCCACAGCAATTGGGCGCATCGAGTGGTACGAATCGGCGAACGCGAAAACGGCGTCCGCTCTAGGAAACCTTTCGAACTGGTCTCTGGCCCATCTCGAACCGGTCTCTGGCGGCCTTTTGCGCTGGTTTAGGCACGCGCCGGCAACGAACCGGCGGCGGATAGTTTAGCTATCCAGCTTAGTCCTGAAGCCTGCCGCCGTGAGATAAACCCCGAGCAGGAGCGTTAGAACGCCGGAAATCAAGAAGGCGTTTGCGGACACGGCGGCGTACAGCGCCGAAAGTCTGGCCTGCGGGAAAAACAGCAGCATCACGCTCTTTATCAGAGTCAGCCAGCCGAGCAGCGTTATGATGACAGGAAGCGCGCCTCCGGACCAGATGTTATGCAGTAGTACCATCGCAAGACCGGCGAACAGCGTGAAAACACCAATCGTGAGCACGAGTGGTGCATTGGACGTGATGGCGTTGACCATCGCCGGAAAGGCATCGCGCTGCAGCAGCATCGCGGCGCCCATCACAAGGCAATACAGCCCAAACAGGCGGGCAAGAAACACAGTGCGCGCGGACATGGCGGTACCCCTAACAATCGGCGCTCGGAAAGTACGCGAGGAGCTACAACTATAGCCTGGCTTGTGAAGGCAAAACAACTGGGTGCAACGGAGCCTGTCGGTGGCTCAACCGGTTCAAATGCATCCCGCGCAACACCAACATGCTGATCAATGCTCACGGCAACTACACATACTGTTTCAACGACATCCCTCACAGCCATGTTATCGGCCACGTCTCGGCGATGACTCTTCGCCAAGCCTTGATCGCGCGGCAAGCCCAAGAGCCAGATCCCGCCATCTGCGACAAGTGCAACCTGCGCGGGCGCTACCGGCCCCGAGAGCTGACGCGCATCGCGCTGGCCTATGCCAAGACGCGGCTGTCTGACGCTTATTAGCGCGGCTTCTTAAGCCGGTGGCGGCGGGCCTAACTGAGAAGCTCGGCGCTGGAAGACATGATTGCTGCTATCGATGCGGCTCATCGCGCTTCGAAGAAGCATGGGCCTCGGGGCATCGCGAAGAGGGCCAAAGGCAGGTGCAAGAAGCCGCTCGTCCTCGATCAGCTTTCATGCAGCATTCTGGCGCCCACGTTACTTTAACTATCTTGCCCGTGATCCTGAAGCCGGAATCGCTTTTGCCCAGCACCACTTCGCCACGATCTGGAATGCACACACGTCAACCTGGACCCGGACGACCCCGACTTAACGCCATTAGGATGCCACGGCAGCCTTTGTATTCTGACGTTCGGCGCGGCGATCCGAACAGGGGCTTTACAGTCCGGCATCGCGTGTCTTGCGAAGAAGGTTTGCGTTGGCCGGCTGCGCGTTTTATAAAGCCCCAGCTGCAAGCATGTATCCAACACCTCTTATGGTATGGATCACCGCATCGGCACCCGAGTCAAGCAAGCGTTTGCGTAGCCGGTGGATCAGAACTTCCACCGCGTTGGAGGCGATTTCCTCGCCGAAGGAATATAACAAGTCTTCCATGGACTTCTTCGACACAACGCTGCCTGTGCGCCTCATGAGAAGTTCCAGCGCGGCCTAACTATACATTAGCCGACATTCACCACGCTTGGGTGAACTCCTCAAGGCTCGAATTTTTTGCTTCCGCAATCGAGGGTACTGCGGCCATGACAGCTTCATCGCGCTCTGCCCATAAACTTGAACCGTGTCCGGATGAACTTGGCTCGGCACAAGCCAGCCAAGCCAGCGGCCTCCCATTGACGGAGCCGAAAGCGGGATAAAGAACCTCCTTTCCTATATTCCGCCGCTGTCCGCTGTTGAAACGCGGCTCGGCGTGCTTTATTGTAGTCACAAGTGATCACCTATTGACGGAGTACCCGATGCGGACCATCAATCTGAAGGATGCCAAGGCAGGCTTCTCCAGCCTTGTCGACGAAGCCATCAAAGGCGAGTTCGTGACCATCACCCGTCATGGGAAGCCTGTCGCCGCACTGGTTTCCATCGAAGCGGCGGAAATCGCGCGTAAATTAATCGAACGGAAGCGCCCTGGGCTCGCCGCTTACCTCAGAACGTTTCCCGGCGGCGAGTTCGAACGTAACACCTCGCCTTCGCGGGACATCGAGCTTTGAGCGGGTTCCTGCTGGATACCGATGTCATTTCGATGCTCTCGCCAGCGAAGGCCGCGGTTCCGGCGCCCTTTCTCGAATGGCTGGAGCGCATGGACGGCACGGCAGGATTTTCCTGTGCGTGGTCACGGTCCACGAGATCGAAAAAGGGATCGCGATGCTTGAGCATAAGGGGGCGGTGGCGAAGGCGGCTGGTCTCAAGGTTTGGCTCCAGGGGCTCGCTGCTACCTATGACGACAAGATTATCCCTCTCGATGCGCCGGCGGCGGCGATTGCGGGGCAGTTGGAGGCCAAGGCGATTTCTACCGGCCATAGTCCGGGGATGGCGGATGCAATCATCGCCGGGATCGCGAATGCGCACGGTCTAACCATCGTCACCCGCAATGCCAGGCACTTTCTGCCGTTCGGCGTCAGCATATTGTTGCCAGAGGAAGCCGCCCAACTTCCCTGACCCAAGATATCCTCGTGCCCGGCGATAGCCCGCCCATCATTTCAATGAAGCAATTCAACGAAGGAGTACCGGCTGTTGTCTTCCATCGCTTCTGATTTGGCGGCACTCCTGACGGGGGTGGAGCGCCCCGGCGATTTTCATTGCGCCGGAACCGAAGAGATTTTTTCGCTGCGCCTGGAAGTTGACGGCGTGGGGCCGGTTGCCTTGCCACTGCTGCAAGTTCAGGCCGAAGCGCTCATGGCCGCCGCGGAGCGCGCTCCCTACGGCCGCGGCGAGGAAACGGTGTACGACGAGAAGGTGCGGCGCACATGGCAGATCGAAGCGGGGCGCGTACACATCAGCGGCCGTCATTGGGCACAGAGCCTTGACGCAATGGCTGCCAAGGCGGCGGAGGGCTTGGGCGTTTCCGGGCCGGTGCAGGCGGAGTTCTACAAGCTCCTTGTCTATGGCGAGGGTGATTTCTTCGTAAGCCACCGCGACACCGAAAAGGCTGCAGGCATGTTCGGCACGCTCGTTGTGGTGCTGCCTTCGATCCACACCGGCGGCGAGCTTGTGGTGCGCCATCGGGGCCGGGAAGCCAAGCTCGATATGCGGCGCGAAGACCCAAGCGAGGCAGCGTTTGCCGCCTTTTACGCCGATTGCCTGCACGAAGTGCTGCCCATCACGTCAGGCTGCCGCCTGACGCTGATTTACAATTTGGTGCGCAAGGCTGGCGCGCTTCCCGAGCCGCCCAATTACCGTTCCGAGCAAGACCGCGTGGCCGGATTATTGCGGCAATGGGCGGATGCGGCCGGAACGCCCGATGGTGCGTTTCCAGAAAAGACCGTCTATCCGCTGCAACATGCTTACACGCCCGCGGAGCTTTCGTTCGAGGCACTGAAGGGCGCGGATGCTGCCGTTGCCTCGGTGCTGATGGCTGCGGCGCCGCCCGCCGCTTGCGAATTGCATCTCGCACTGCTGACAATCGAAGAAAGCGGTTCGGCGGAACACACGGGCTATTACGGTTCGCGCTGGGGCCGGCGCGGCGAAGAAGACGCGGACCAGTTCGAGGTCATCGAAGTCACAGACTACAGCGCCACGCTAGGCAATTGGATGCGGGCGGATGGCGCACCATGTATGCTCGCGGCCATTCCGTTCCAGGAAGAGGAAATCAGCCCGCCGGAAGCCCTCGAAGATTTGGAACCTGACGAGGAGCATTTCCAGGAAGCGACCGGGAACGAAGGCGCTTCGTTCGAGCGCACCTACCGGCGGGCGGCGCTGACGCTTTGGCCTTCGGCGCAAAGGCTTACCGTTCTCAACCGGGGCGGGCTCAAACTGACGCTGCCCTATCTGGCTGGGCTGGCGGCCAGGTGGGAGGCAGCGGGCGCGGAAGCAGGGACTGCACTGTGGCGCGAGACCGATGAGCTGTGCGGGCTCATGATCGCAAGCTGGCCCGCAGGCCGAGGCTATCCCCGCAGGGACGGTGGTGAAAGCCCTGAGGCGGCCATGCTGACGCTGCTCACCCGCTTCAAGAATGCACCGCGCATCGAGGCGTTCTTGGCCAGCGTCTCCGCAGGCGGCGCATTTGGCGGAGACAATGCGGAAAGCGTCGTTCAAACCGCGCAAGTCCTGCCCTCCGCTAAAGCGGCGGAGCTGATTGAGCGCATTGTTGCGGCGAATACCGCCAGCGATTTGAGCGCATGCGGCCGGCTGCTTGCCCAGTGCGTTGGACGGATCGCGCCGTTGGCAGGTGCCGCGCGCGTTTTGCTGGAAGCCCTGCCGGGCGATCCGGCAAAGGCGCCAGAGGCAACCTCGTGGTATCGCCGGCCGCGCAGTCCCGAACCGGGCTTCGTTTCCGCTCTCGTTGGTGCTCTCGACCGGATCGATGAGAGCCTATCGGCAAGGGCTGTGAGCCACATGCTCGCTTGGCCGGAGACCTACGGCTTCGAGGAGGTGCTTGTCCCCGCAGTCCTGGCGATTTTTGCGCATCCGGAAGGGCATGGCACCG
>JBKQOR010000275.1:0-5510 GCA_052145435.1 Rhodomicrobium sp.
GCGCCATGCTGCTCATCGTTGCTCCGGCCGCCTTGAGAAGCTCCGCCGATCGGAGCCTGCCGGGGCCAAGGTTTGGCGCCAAAGTCCAGGGGCGTCAAGCCGCATAGGCGGGCGCTTGGTCAAGCGCTCAGTCCGGGATGCGCGGGAAACGCCGGCCGTCAGGGGGAAGCTCGAAGCGCGACACGTTCAGCGTCATCGCGATAAGCGTGTAATTGCCTTGCAGGCCAATAATGTCGATGACGCCCTGCTCGCCCACCTGCTTTACGGCGCGCTCATAGGTGATGTCGCTCACGCGCTTGGTATGATTGAGCTCGGTGACAAAATTGTAGACCGCTTCCTCGCCCGCGGCCATGCCGTCCGGCCGCCGCCCCGTGAAGATGGCCTCGGCGGTCTCCGGCTTGAGCCCCGCCTTCAGCGCGAGCGGATGGTGGACGTACCACTCGTAATCCTGCGTCCATTCGCGAGCCATGATGAGGATGGTGAACTCGGCAAGCTTCTGCCCGATCGAATTCTTGAAACGCAGATAGTCGCCCATCTCCTTCACGCGCAGCATCAATTCGGGGCTGCGGATGAGCGGCACGAACGGGCCGAACACCGGCATTTTACGCGTCTCCAGAAACTGCCGCGCGGCCTTTTTCTGAGCCTCGGTGTATTTATCTTCGGGAATGGGGGGCATACGGGTCTGAGACATGGCGGCTCCATTTATAGAGCAAAGGATTAAGGCACAAAGAGCAAGCTTAGCGAACATGGGTTCCTCCCAAAAGGCACGCTCAACTTTGCCCTTTCTGCCAGGGCCCGCGAATGCGACTCTTGTTGTACAGGGCGCCCGCATTGGCACCCGTCCGCGCCCGATCCTATATCCGCTCGATCCTCAAGCGCTGGCATTTGGAGAGCTTCATGGCGAAGAATGACGGTAGACGGCTTCGCAGCCGCGCCTGGTTCGACAATCCCGATAGCCCCGGCATGACCGCGCTTTATCTGGAGCGCTATCTGAATTACGGGCTGACCCGCGAGGAGCTGCAAAGCAACCGCCCGATCATCGGCATCGCGCAAACGGGCAGCGATCTCGTCCCCTGCAATCGCCATCACCTTGAGCTTGCTTCCCGCGTGCGCGACGGCATCCGCGACGCGGGCGGCATTCCGCTCGAATTTCCGGTGCATCCGATGCAAGAGACGGGCTTCCGCCCCACCGCGGCGCTGGAGCGCAATCTCGCCTATCTCGGCCTGGTCGAAATCCTCTTCGGCTATCCGCTCGACGGCGCCGTGCTCACGACGGGCTGCGACAAGACCACGCCGGCCGCGCTCATGGCCGCCGCTACGGTTGACATCCCTGCCATCGTGCTTTCCGGCGGACCGATGCTCGACGGCCATTTCGAGGGCAAGCTCGCGGGCTCGGGCACCGTCAAATGGGAAGCGCGCCGCCGCTATGCCGCGGGCGAGATCGATTATGACGGTTATATGGACCTTGTCTTGGCCTCCGCGCCAAGCATCGGGCATTGCAACACTATGGGCACGGCAAGCTCGATGAACGCGATGGCCGAGGCGCTTGGCATGTCGCTGCCGGGCTGCGCGGCGATCCCTGCGCCTTACCGCGAGCGCGGTCAGATGGCCTACGCGACCGGCCGGCGCGCGGTGGGCCTCGTGCGGGAGGATCTAAGGCCTTCCAAAATTCTCACCCGCGAGGCGTTCGACAACGCCATTGTCTGTGCCTCTTCCATCGGCGTATCGACGAATTGCCCGCCGCATGTAAACGCGATTGCGCGGCACATCGGCGTTGCGCTTAGCAATGACGATTGGGACAGCATCGGCTACGATATCCCGCTGCTCGTGAACATGATGCCGGCAGGCGCCTATCTCGGCGAGGCGTATTACCGCGCGGGCGGCCTACCCGCCGTGATGGCCGAGCTGAAAGCCCGCGGCAAGCTGCACGAAAACGCGCTGACGGTCACCGGGCGCAGCATTAGCGAGAACATTGCGGGTGCCAAAATCCTGGACGAACAGGTCATCCGCCCCTATTCGCGCCCGCTAAAAGAAAAGGCTGGCTTTGCGAACCTCAAGGGCAATTTGTTCGAGAGCGCGATCATGAAAACTTCGGCGATTTCGCCCGCCTTCCGCGCGCGCTATCTGGAGCGGCCCGGCGATGAAGGCGCCTTCGAAGCGCGCGCCATCGTGTTCGACGGCCGCGAGGATTATCACGCCCGCGTCAACGATCCCGCCCTCGCCATCGGCACCGATTGCATCCTTGTCATCCGCTATTGCGGACCCATCGGCTATCCGGGCTCGGCGGAGGTGGTGAACATGCTGCCGCCGGACGCGCTCGTGAAGGCCGGCCTCCCCGAGCTGCCCTGCGTGGGCGATGGCCGGCAAAGCGGCACCTCGGGCAGCCCGTCCATTCTGAACGCCTCGCCGGAAGCGGCCATCGGCGGCGGGCTCGCGCTGCTTCGCACCGGCGACCGCATCCGCATCGACCTCAACAAGCGCAGCGCCGATATGCTTGTCTCAGCGGAGGAGCTGGCTCAGCGGCGGCGCGATCTCAAACTGCCGGAGTTCGTCAGCCAGACGCCATGGCAGGAGATCTTCCGCGAGCATGTTGGCCAGCTCGCCACCGGCATGGTGTTGGAAAACGCGGTGCAATATCGGCGCATCGCGGAGCACTTCGGCGTGCCTCGCGACAGCCATTAGCCGCGTACCCCCATTGGGCATTGCAATTCGAGGCATAAATGATATACAAATAATGAGTGTATCCATGGAGGGATCGATGCGTGTTGCAAAATGGGGCAACAGCCTCGCCGTGCGCCTTCCTGCTTCCGTCGTCGAAACGCTCGACCTGCAGGAAGGCGACGATATTGAGATCGTCATCGCCGGGACGCGCCGGTTTGAGGTCGCACGCGACGATACGCGCGCGCAAGCACTGGCCCAGCTAAGGGCGCTTCGCCGGCCGCTTCCCAAGGGCTTCCGCTTCGATCGCAGCGAAGCCAATGAGCGTTAAGCGTTTCCTCGATACCAACGCCCTCATTTACGCCTTTTCAGAGGATAAAGCCAAGGCAGCCCGTGCCGAAGCAATGCTTGGCGCCGGCGGAAGCATCAGCGTTCAGGTCTTGAATGAGTTTGCCCATGTCTGCCAGCGCAAGCTGAGACTCGACTGGAAGGAAATCGAGGCGCGGCTAGCGGTCATCAAAACACTTGTCAACGAGGTAGTGCCGGTTAGCATAGATATGCACGAGAAAGCTTTCACGCTGGCGCGCGATCACAACTTTCCCTTCTACGATGCTCTCATTGTTGCGGCTGCGCTGGCCCAAAGTTGCACCCATCTCTTGACCGAGGATATGCAACACGGGCGCAACGTTGGCGGGTTGCAAATCGAGAATCCGTTTCTGGGCATATAAACTCAATAATAGTCGTGTCAGAACGCGGCGTAGCGCAGTGCGAGAGGCGGCCGAAGGATCAGTTGAAGAACGCTGTAAGGGCAGGAAGCATAGCCTTTATGAAATTGGGGATGAGAGAGATCGTGGTGACGCTGTGCCGAGCACTGAGGCCAGGCGCCCGGGCATTGCCGGTGCACTGCGAGACGAACATGCAATTTTGGGAGGATAGCTGGCCCCCGATGAGCGTACTTCTCGTCGGCGTCCCGGTATCCATCCCGATGAAAGGCGTCTCGCCCGGAGTGACAAGCGCTGAACTTGCAAAAAACGCGGCGCCGCTCGCGCATGCGAGTGCGGATGCGAAAATAAGAATTTGGCTCAACCTCACGGGAACCTCAGCAAAAATGAAACAGAAGCTTAGCCTACGGCCACCCTTTTGCAGGTCAACCGATTGTTGAGATTATGATTGATACTTCTACTGGAATAGTTAAGGCTTGCAGATCGTCTGCCGGGTTCGCCATTGCCGTGACTTGCCGCCTTATGCGAGAATAGGCTGCGGGATAGGACGGCAAGGATGACGATTCCGCCTCCGGCTCAAATTGGAGCCCCGTTTTCAGAAATCGACACTCCGGCGCTTGTGATCGATTTGGACGCATTCGAGCGAAACCTCGATGCGATGGCTGCGGCTGGCCGCCGGCTTGGCGTGCGGCTTCGCCCTCATGCCAAAACGCATAAATCTCCGATTATCGCCGCTAAACAAATCGCGCGCGGTGCGGCGGGCATCTGCTGCCAGAAGCTCGCCGAGGCCGAAATCTTCGTGGCGAGCGGCATCGGCGACGTGCTCATAACCAATGAAGTCGTAGGGCCGCAAAAGCTCGAACGGCTCGCGCATCTTGGCCGCCAGGGGCGCATCGGGGTGTGCGCCGACAATGCCGGCGCCGTCGAAGCCTTGGCCGCGGCTGCGGAGCGGGCGGGATCGCATATCGACGTTTTGGTTGAGATCGATGTTGGCCAGCGGCGATGCGGCGTTCTGCCTGGTCCGGCCGCGGCCGGACTTGCGGCGAAGATTGCAAGCTTTCCGTCGCTGACATTCGCCGGTTTACAGGCCTATTTCGGAAGCGCGCAGCACATGCGTGACCCGGAGGAGCGCCGGGCCGCAATATCTTCGGCCGGCGAGTTGACAGCGGAAACTGTGCGGCTTCTTGGCCGTGCCGGTTTTGAGTGCCGGACCGTGGGCGGCGGCGGCACCGGCACCTATGAGCTGGAAGGGGCAAGCGGTGTCTGGAACGAGTTACAGCCGGGCTCCTACGTCTTCATGGATGCCGATTACGCCAAGAACTCCTGGGACATCGCCGGCGGGGCTCCTGCCTTCGAACATGCGCTGTTCGTGCTCGCGGCCGTGATGAGCCTTTCCGCCGGCTGGGCGGTCGTTGACGCCGGTCACAAGGCGCTTTCGAACGACAGTGGCTTTCCAACGGTCTTCGGCAAGACGGGGGTGAGCTATGAGCAGCCGTCTGACGAGCACGGTGTCCTCAATCCTGGTTCGAGCTCCTGGAGCCCCACGCTGGGAGAGAAGCTGCTGCTCATCCCCGGCCATTGCGACCCGACAGTCAATCTCTACGACTGGTTCGTTGGGG
This sequence comes from Rhodomicrobium sp., assembly GCA_052145435.1. Lineage (GTDB taxonomy): Bacteria > Pseudomonadota > Alphaproteobacteria > Rhizobiales > Rhodomicrobiaceae > Rhodomicrobium. The sequence continues at coordinate 5,000 of JBKQOR010000275.1, forward strand.
TGCGGCATTTCGGAACGCCGCAAGCATGCGCCGAAGCGCTATGGCCCGTCGCCGCACGAGGCGCCATCGCTTAGAGCGTTGCGCATTATCTTATCGCAAAACCGGTGTCCACTTTTGCTGATCGTGCGCTAGAGCCTCTCCGCTTTTGATGGAATCAAAAGCGGGCTCTAAGTTTTTGTTTTGCCGTGCTTCTTATCGGAAAACCGCTTCACACTTTTCCGGAAGCACTCTAGAGTGCGGGAGAAACCGCCTCCAAGATTGGAAATCGGACTTGTCCAAGTTTAGATTTGCATTCTATACCGTAGACAACTTCCGCGCGCTTCCTGTTCCACTTCTAAGTTATATTTGGAACGTTATGAATTCGTTGTGGCGATATTCGGGCCGCCGCGCAGAGACTTCCAAAGAGATAGCGCTTGGCGCGTTGCACGAACGTCGTGCGTGCGGACGATCTGGACGCCTTGCGAGACTGCGTCGAGGGCCGTGGCAATGCTTCCCTCGACGGTCTCCTTCG
>JBKQOR010000276.1:0-12572 GCA_052145435.1 Rhodomicrobium sp.
GGCGCGTTTTGCCCGACGAGCTGCGTACCGCTCTCATCCACCAGCTTGAGCTGCCGCAGGGACGTTTCGCCAGGCGGGTTCCCCTTCCTCCATGCCGCTTCGATGGCGTAAAACGCCAGGCCATCAACGGCTGCCTGCTCATTAGCCTTGAAAAGTCCGCCTCTGAATAAGGAACGGCTCCATGGATAATCCGAATCCCAGCGAGGCTTCCGCCGAGGCCAAGTCCGATGATGGCGCGGCCCATGGCGCCGATTCGAACGCGCTGCTCATTCTGCCGGTGCGCGATACCGTGCTGTTTCCGGGCGTGCTGTTCCCGATCTCCATCGGGCGCCCGATATCGATCGCGGCGGTGCAGCAGGCGATGCGCGAGGAGCGCCAGATCGGCATTTTGATGCAACGCGATGCCGAGGCGCCGGAGCCCTCGGGCACCGACATGCACCGCGTCGGCACGGTCGCGAACATCGCGCGCTATCTGACCGCCCCCGATGGCGGCCATCATGTGATCGTGCAAGGGGTCGAGCGTTTCCGCGTGCTCGATTTCGTCGGGGAGCGTCCCGCGCTCGCGGCCAATGTGCAGCGTATCCCCGAGCCCGAGATCGAGAGCCCCGAAATCGAAGCGCGGACGCTGCTGTTGCGCCAGCAGGCCATCGAGGCGCTCGAGCTTCTGCCGCAGGTCCCTGCCGAGCTTGTCTCCGCGATGCAGAACGCGCAATCGGCTTCCGCGCTCGCCGACCTCACCGCCGCCTACATGGATATCACCTCGGAGCAGAAGCAGGAAATCCTTGAAACCGTCGACCTGACCTTGCGCATGGACAAAGTCGCGCGGCTTCTGTCGCAACGCATCGAGGTGCTGCGGCTCAGCCAGGAGATCGGACGGCAGACCAAGGCCGTCTTCGACGAGCGCCAGCGCGAGGCGGTCTTGCGCGAGCAAATGGCCGCGATCCAGCGCCAGCTCGGCGAAGGCGACGGCAAGGCCGAGGAAATCGCCGAGCTGAACGAATCCATCGCAAAGGCGCAGATGCCGAAGGAGGTCGAAGCGCAGGCCCGCAAGGAATTGCGCCGCTACGAGCGCATGCCCGAGCAGGCGGCCGAAGCGGGCATGATCCGAACCTACCTCGATACGCTTGTCGAGCTGCCCTGGGCACTGCCTGAGGAGAAGCCCATCGATATCGCCGAGGCGCGCCGCGTGCTTGAGGAGGACCATTTCGGCCTCGACAAAATCAAGCAGCGCATCATCGAATATCTCGCTGTGCGCAAGCTGGCCCCGCAAGGCAAAGCTCCAATTCTTTGCTTCGTTGGCCCGCCCGGCGTCGGCAAGACCTCGCTCGGCCAGTCCATTGCACGCGCCATGCAGCGGCCCTTCGTGCGCGTGAGCCTCGGCGGTCTCCACGACGAAGCGGAAATTCGCGGGCACCGGCGCACCTATATCGGCGCGCTGCCGGGCACTATCATCCAGGGCATCAAGAAGGCCGGTGCCCGCAATTGCGTGATGATGCTCGACGAGATCGACAAAATGGGCCGCGGCATCCAGGGCGATCCGTCCGCCGCCATGCTTGAGGTGCTCGATCCGGAGCAGAACTCGACCTTCCGGGACAATTACTTGGGTGTTCCCTTCGATCTGTCGCGTGTCACGTTCATCACGACCGCGAATTTGCTAGAAACGGTGCCTGGGCCCTTGAGGGACCGCATGGAGATCATCGAGCTGACGGGCTACACTGAGGAGGAGAAGCTGCAAATCGCCCGGCGCTATCTGGTGCGGCGGCAGTTCGAAGCCAATGGCCTGACCGCTTCGCAAGCGAGCATCGATGACGACGCTCTGCGGCATGTCATCCACGACTACACCCGCGAGGCGGGCGTGCGTGCCCTCGAACGCGAGATCGGCAAGGTGTTCCGCTATGTCGCGGTGCGCTTTGCGGAAACGCCGGGCGACCACGTCACCGTTAGCGCCGGCGATCTCACCGAAATCCTCGGCCAGCCCCGCTTCGAGAACGAAGTGGCCATGCGCACGAGCGTGCCAGGCGTCGCAACGGGCCTCGCCTGGACGCCGGTTGGCGGCGACATCCTTTTCATCGAAGCCACGCGCGCGCCCGGTAAGGGTAGCCTGATCCTTACCGGCCAGCTCGGCGACGTCATGCGGGAAAGCGCGCAGGCGGCCTTAAGCCTGGTGAAGAATCGGGCTGCTTCGCTCGGGATCGATCCCGCCGTCTTCGAGAGAAGCGACATCCACATCCATGTGCCGGCCGGTGCGACCCCGAAGGATGGGCCGAGCGCGGGCGTGGCAATGTTCACGGCGCTTTACTCGCTCCTGAGCGGCCGCACCGTGCGCAGCGACACCGCCATGACGGGCGAGATCAGCTTGCGCGGCCTCGTGCTCCCCGTGGGCGGCATCAAGGAGAAGGTGACGGCCGCCGCCCGGGCGGGCCTCACCCGTGTGATGCTCCCGGCGCGAAATCGCAGGGACTACGACGAGATTCCCGAGGATACGCGGAAAAGCCTTGAGTTCATCTGGCTGGAAAATGTCGACGGCGTCATCGCCAGCGCTCTTGAGAGCGGCAGCGGGGCTGCGCCCTCTTAAATTCCCCTCATACCAAAACCGGTTGATTGGTTCGCAGCCCATCATCCCGTGCGCGCCGCGGCATGAAATGATATCGCATCCGGTTGAATAGCTCGCAGGCATCACCCCGGAAACGCGCTGTCAGCGCTTATCCGGGGTCTTGCAACATTCGAAGCGCCCGTAAAGATCCCGGATACGGCGCGAAGGGCGCCGTTCCGGGATGACAACAACGGCTAGCGAACGATTCAACTGGTTCCGATATTTCCTAGCGGGCCGGCCGCTGCAGTTCCGCCCGTCTCGCGGCGAATTCCTGATCGAGCGCTTCTTCGAGTTGCAAGAGATCGTCCGGCGGGGGCATGCCGAACACGCGCATCTCGTTGAGCTTCTCCTTGAGCTGGACATAGAGCTCATAGCGGTCGTGCGGCGGATTTGCGAACGTTTCCAGGATCAATCCGATCTCTGCCTTCAGCGATTCGAGAGCCATGACGCGCACCTCATAGGACGGATTCACTAAGATATGATCTGACTCGCCAGGGCAACATTGATACGAATCAAAACATCCGTGGCCCTTTCTGCCTTCCGGCCGTTTTCTAATTCGAAAGTCTGCGCTCGCCGGAGCCGGGCCGGCGCTTGAGCGCCCGGCTCAGGGCAGCGCACAATCGTAGAAAGGCGTTGCGATGCTTGACAAACAGGAAGCTGCAGGCTCCCCGCAGCACGCGTCTCAGAACGGCCAATCGCCATTTTATATTGCAGCAAGCGGCGCCCCCTCCCGTCCACGCTGCACATTGAAGCAAAACGATTGCTTCGCAATTCTCGACAATCACGGCGACATCGGTTGCTCTTCCGATGGCGCGGGCGGTCTCTTCGCTTACGATACTCGCCATCTTTCGAGGCTCTCCCTCACGGTCAACGGAGAGGAGCCGCTGCTCCTCGGTTCAACACTGCGCGACGACAATCTCAACCTCAGAGCCGACCTTACCAACTCCGACATCCTGTCGGGGAACGGCATCGTGCTCTTAAAGGATACCGTTCATATCGGCAGAACGATCTATCTGCACGGCGGCGCGCTTAGCCAGCGCAGTGCGCTGACGAACCACGGCGCGGCCCCTGTCTCCTTGGAGCTTGCGATCGAATTCGAAAGCGACTTTGCCGATCTCTTTGAGGTCCGCGGCATGCGGCGCCCTGCCCGGGGAACACTTCATAAGGAAGTGACCGGGCCCGGCGAAGTTCTCATCAGCTATATGGGCCTCGATGGCACAGTGAGAGAAACGCGGCTGACCTTCGAGCCGGCCCCAGCCGCGCTTACGGCCACTTGCGCAAAATACGCGGTAACCCTCGAGCCGAACGTGCCCTGGCGCCAGTTCATCTCGGTCAGCTGTGACGGCCGGAGCCGCCCGCCCGGACCTTCGTTTCTTCGCGGCTTGCTGCAGGCCAGACGCGAGTTGATCGGCAACCCGGCGGCGGCCGCATCCATAGAGACGTCGAATGCCGTGTTCAACGAGATCGTGTGCCGCTCGCTTGCCGATCTGAGGATGCTCATGACGGCAACGCCCGACGGGAAATACCCCTACGCCGGCATCCCGTGGTATTCGACCACGTTCGGCCGCGACGGGCTCATCACTGCACTGCAACTCCTGTGGTTCGACCCCTCGGTTGCGCGGGGCGTCCTAAAGCGCCTCGCCCGTTACCAGGCAGACAAATACGATGCTGCCTCGGATGCACAGCCCGGTAAGATCTTGCACGAGATGCGATCTGGCGAGATGGCGGCGCTTGGCGAGGTTCCGTTCGGCCTCTACTACGGCAGCGTCGATTCCACGCCGCTCTTCGTTCTTCTGGCCGGCCTCTATGTTCAGCGCACCGGCGACGAGGCTTTCCTTCGCGAAATCTGGCCGAATATCGAGCGCGCGCTACAGTGGATCGACGGTCCTGGCGACCCCGATGGCGACGGCTTTACCGAATATGCCCGCGCGACCCCGGCAGGGCTGCAAAATCAGGGCTGGAAAGATTCTCACGACGCCATCTTCCACGCCAATGGCGAACTCGCCGACGGCCCGGTCGCCCTCGTCGAGGTGCAAGGCTATGTCTATGCGGCTTGGATCGCGGCCGCCCATTGTGCCCGCAGGCTCGGCCAATCCGGCCGCGCGAGGCAACTCCTCGCCAAGGCCGCAAAGCTCCAGCAGCGCTTCGAGGACAGATTCTGGCTCGAGGACCTTGGCACCTATGCGCTTGCGCTTGACGGGCATAAGCAGCCTTGCCGCGTGCGGACGAGCAATGCCGCCCATGCGATGTTTACCGGAATCATGAGCCCTGAGCGGGCGCGGCTTGTGGCAGCCGGCACGATGCGGCCGCCGTTCAATTCAGGTTGGGGGATCCGCACCGTAGCCACGAACGAAATCCGGTACAATCCGATGTCCTATCATAACGGTTCGATCTGGCCGCACGATAATGCTATCATTGCCTTCGGATTTGCCCGGTATGGCATGGCAGAATGCCTTGAGCCGGTCTTCAATGGCCTCATGCAGGCGGCTGCCTATATGGACCAGCGCCGCCTGCCGGAGCTGTTTTGCGGCTTTTCCCGCCGCCGCAGCCGGGGACCGACGCTTTACCCGGTAGCGTGCTCTCCGCAAGCCTGGGCGAGCGGCGCGGTGTTTCTGCTTGTGCAAGCCGTCCTTGGCCTTGAGTACGACCTCTCTGCAAAGGCAATCCGGTTGCGTAATCCTGCCGTTCCAATGTCCGCGGGCGAGATCACGGTGCGGAACTTCAGGCTCGGCGACGCTTCCATCAGCTTTGCTGTGAAGCCCCATCCGAACGGCACCGTTTCGCTCGGCGTGCTTGAATCGACTGGCAATATTAAGATTTCGGTGGTGCTGGACGCAGCCCCGTGAGGCGATCTGCAGAACCCGGCCGGCGCAGGACTTGGAGAGGGAGCGCCGCCTCCCGATATCATTCCGGCGAGACCTGGAGCATCGCATGCAAATCCGCACTCCTTACCTTCTCTTTCTCGGAGACGCCCCCGACCAGCTCGCCGCAAAAACCGCGCAAGGCATCGTGGATTGGCGCCGGCAGTGGTGTCTGGGGCAGCTGCGGCTGCCCGGATGCAAGGCCGATCTGCACATTCCCGAGACCGCCATCGAGGAAGCCGCGGCAAAGGGCGCGCGGACCTTGATCGTGGGCGTGGTGAATGCCGGCGGCGTCTTGCCCGATCATTGGAGCGCCGTCATTGTCGAGGCGATCGAGGCCGGCCTCGACGTGGCGAGCGGCCTTCACACGCGTCTCGGGTCGAAACCGCAGATTGCCGCGGCCGCGCAGCGCCATGGGCGCCAGCTTCTGGACGTCCGCCACTCGGACCGGCAGTTCGCAACCGGAAAAGGCACGAAACGGCCGGGGATGAGGCTCCTCACCGTTGGCACAGACTGCTCGGTGGGCAAGAAATATGCGGCGCTTGCATTGGAGCGCGAAATGCGCGCGCGCGGGCTAGACGCGGACTTCAAGGCGACCGGGCAAACCGGCATTTTCATTTCGGGCCGGGGCGTCGCCATTGACGCCGTCGTCGCGGATTTCATATCGGGCGCCGCCGAATGGATTTCGCCCGACGCCGCCCCGCGCCACTGGGACTTGATCGAAGGCCAGGGATCGCTGTTCCACCCCTCATTTGCAGGCGTTTCCCTGGGCTTGCTGCACGGCTCCCAGCCCGATGCCTTCGTTGTCTGCCATGAGCCCACGCGCCAGACGATGCGTGGCGTTTCGTACCCTCTGCCCTCGATCCAGAGCGTCATCGATCTCACGGTGCGTTGCGGCGCGCTGACCAATCCCGGTATCCGCCCCGTTGGCATCGCGATCAATACCCAAGCCTTGGGCGAGGCGGCCGCACGCGATTATCTGAAGCGCGTGGCGGACGATCACATTTTGCCGGCCACCGATCCCATCCGCTTTGGCGTAGGCGCCATTGTAGATCGCATTGCGGCAGATTTCCCGGCCACTGCCGCCACCCTGCACGCGGCGGGTTGAGCGATGCGCAGGCTCAAAATCAGCATTGAAAGCTGGCCTATCTCAGGCACTTTCACCATCTCGCGCGGAAGCCGCACCGAGGCGCACGTCGTTGTCGCAACGATCGAATTCAAAGGCTTAGCTGGGCGCGGAGAATGTGTGCCCTACGCGCGCTATGGCGAGACGGTGGATGGCGTGGCAGCCCAGATTAAGGCCATGACGGAAGCGATCGCGCTAGGGGCCTCGCGCTCCGAGTTACTGACTTTTCTGCCGGCAGGCGCCGCCCGCAATGCACTGGATTGCGCGCTCTGGGATCTGGAGGCCAAGCTCACCGGCCAGCGCGTTTGGACGCTGGCTGGGCTGCCCGCCCCAGGCCCGGTCACCACGGCCTACACGCTGAGCCTCGGCACGCCCGAAGCTATGGAAGCCGCCGCGCGCAAAGCAGCCAAACGCCCGCTCCTCAAGGTGAAGCTCGGGGGCGCCGGAGATCCTGAGCGCATCGCGGCCGTGCGGCGCGGCGCGCCCAACGCCACGCTCATCGCCGACGCCAACGAAGCCTGGGATGAAGCCTGTCTCGAAGCCAATTTCGCCGCCTGCCATGCCGCCCAAGTGATGCTGATCGAGCAACCGCTGCCAGCCGGAAAGGAAGGCGCGCTCGCGGATCTCGGCGCGGCCCGACGCGGCATTCCTATCTGCGCCGACGAGAGCCTCCATACCGCTGCCGACCTCCCTGCCATCGCCCAGCTCTACCAGGCCATCAATATCAAGCTCGACAAAACCGGCGGCCTCACCGCGGCGCTCGAACTCTTTACCAAGGCGCGCGCCCACGGCCTCACGATCATGGCGGGGTGCATGGTCGGCACCTCGCTTGCCATGGCGCCCGCGCTTCTCATTGCCGCCCGCGCCGATTACGCGGACCTCGACGGCCCGCTCTTGCTCACCCGCGACCGCGAGCCGGGCCTTGTGTACCGGGGTAGCGAAATCCAGCCCTTTGGCCCGGAAGTTTGGGGTTGAACCGCCGCATCCTTTAGGACGCAACTTTGCGCGCAAGCGCTTGCCGGGGGTTAATCGCCGCTACTTATAGATATTGCTAAGGATTTCCTAGACGAGGGAGCGCTCGCCGCCGGCGTGCACGCTACCGTTATTTGCGAACTATAAGGTTCTCGCCCCTCTCCCGAGCCGCTTGCAGGCGCGGTAAGCCCGGCAAGGCGAGTTTGGGGATGGGGTGAACCGTTTCATTAAGAATAACTGATATCTATAGAAGGATAAATGTCAGCATCGCCGGCCATCGATTGGATCATCGCCATTTCCGGAGCTATCACAGCCGCCGGCGGTCTTACCGCGCTCATTTTTCCTCACCAGTTTTTGCGATTGGTGTTCAGCGTCAAATATGAAGACGCTTCGACACTATTCTTTGTCCGGCATTGGGGAGTTCTGATCTTTGCGATCGGCGCGTTGATCGTGGCCGGCGCGTACGCTCCCGCCGTTCGCGCTCCGGTCTTGGCAGCTGCCAGCATGGAAAAGCTTGCCGTCTTTCTGCTGATCTTTTTCGGCCCCGCGAAGCGGACAATGGCGATGACCGCCATCGCAATCACGGACGGCGTCTTCGCCGTCCTCTATGTTGCCTATCTTGCCTGGCTATAAGGTTCGCTGAATTGGGAGTGCCGTGTCAGCGGCGCACTTCCTGCGCCGGCATCGACGCGCTGACATCCCGCAGCTTCGGACATCGGCTCACGAAAGCGTGAAGCGATCTTTTCCTCCGCAGATATTCGCTCTATACTCATACAACCTTACAGCGAAGATGAGGCTAGCAAAGCGATAAGGAGCTTTAATTTAGCCTTCGTGCAAGGCGGGCTTTCCAAATTGGCGGAGCGCGCCGGTTGCGAGCGAGGAGGATGACATGAGGGAGAATGGCACAGGTGTGAACGGCAATGCCGTTCCGCGAGATAAGTTTCCCGGCACGCCGCCCGATTCGGATACGGGGTTTGCACTTGACGACGAGATCAGCACGGCGGCCACTCCGTTTCTGTATCTCTTGTCGAGCGTTCTCGCCGTGATCGCGGCCTATTTCCTGTACACGTACCTGCACGGCTGACACGCGAAGCTTAGAGGCGGCTGGCTTTGCCTGACTCTTGCAAGCTTTTGCGCGGGCTCACTTGCGCGTCTTGTACCCGCCCATCCGGCAGACCAAAGCCCACTCCTCTTCGCTCACGGGCTGAACGGAGAGGCGCGAGTTTTTCACCAGCACCATACCGGCAAGGCGCGGCTCGGCCTTTATTTCTGCAAGCGTGACCGGCTTCGGGAGCGCGCCAACGGCGGCCACATCGACGCAATTCCAGCGGTCTGTGGCATCGCTCGAATCGGGGTGGATCTCCGCAACGACGCGCACCACGCCCACGATGCGCTTTTCATCCACCGAATGGTAGAAAAAGCCGAGGTCGCCAATCTTCATGGCGCGCATGTGCTTCTGCGCGAGCGCATTGCGCACGCCGGTCCATTCCTCGCCTTCCGGACCCGCCCGCACCTGATCCTCCCAAGAGAAGGCCCCAGGTTCGGTTTTGAACAGCCAAAAAGCCATGGCACCCCGAAAAGCTCATTCTTCGATTCGCGATGCCGCGACGATGGCGCCAAGCTTCTCTGTCTGCAAGAAAACGACCAGCATGTCCCCATCTTTCGGGAGCGAGCCGCGCGGCACCGCGTAGGATGCCGGCGCGCCGTCCCAAGCGCCAGCCTCGACAAGGCCGCGCACGACATTCGTGTAAGTCACGGTGCGGCCAGAGTTTTCGCCGCCTCCGATTGCCACTGGCGAGGAGCGCTGGACGGACGCGACCCAAACTTTTCCCGTTTTGTGAGGCGAGCTTGGCGGCGCGGCGCCCGCTTCGATGAAAAGCCGCCCGCCTTCTAGGCGAACGCTGAACGGTACGGCTTCCTTGCGGATAACCGGTGCCGTCGCCTGAAGCGCGGCGTCGATCGCCGCCGCGTCGCTGCCGACGCACTCTTTCATGCCATTCACAATAAGCTCGGGCGTGTAAACCTGACCGCCATGCAGGATGGCGGCGTAACCGCGCTGACGTTCGGCATTTTCAGGCCTAGCGAGCGTATCCTTCCAGCCGAGATAGTCCCAATAGGTGACGGGGAAGCTGAGCGCAATCACCTCCGGCCGCTCCGAGAGCTGCTTAAGCAGCCGGTCGGCCGGCGGGCAGGACGAGCAGCCTTGGCTCGTGAAAAGCTCGATCACGGAAACCTGCCCTGAGCGAGCTTCGCCCTGTGCCAGTCCGGCCGCAGGCCCAACCCCCAAAAAGCCCGCCATGGCTAGAAACCCAAAAGCGGAAAGCTTGGTCACGAGCGCCTCCCGATCACGATAAGAAAACTTCACCAACACTATGCTGAAGACTAACTTCAACTGCTACTCACGTCTCCTTGTCCCAACGCCGCACGAGCAGTTTCCCACGATCCCAGTGCCGGGCAGAACAGAGTGAAGGGACTTCCTGGCGATTTCGATATACCCCGACCGGCGCTATGCTCTTGACTTTTGCAAGGCAGCCTCAAATACGCTTGACGCCAGGCACGTCAGATCAGACCCGGTTAATCGCTTCACCGTCTGTTGACGTCATCCCGTGCGCGGCGCAGCACGAAGTGGTGCGCTGCAGACGCGGGATCGTGAAAGGCGCCGGCGCCCGTAAGGATCCCGTGTCTGCGCAGCGGCATTTCACGCCGCAGCGCGCACGGGATGACGCGGAAGTACTGAACCGGAGCGGATATCACCCCTTGCCATGGAAAGCGCACCATGATCGAGCTCGATCCACGCACTACGGCTCTCGTCCTGATAGACCTGCAAAACGGCATCGTTGGCATGCCCTTATCGCCCCGCTCCGGTGCCGAAGCAGCTGCGCGCGGGCTGGACCTCGCCCGCCGCTTCCGCGCCGCGGGCGCGCCCGTCGTATTAGTGCGGGTCGGGTTCGCCGCCGGCTACGAGGACGCGCTCTCCCAACCGGTCGACCAGCCCATGCCGCGGCCTAAAGACGGATTGCCCGCCGGGTGGAGCGCGCTGATCGATGGTCTAGCCGAACCGGGAGACATTTTGATTGTGAAGCGGCAGTGGGGCGCGTTCTACGGCACCGAGCTCGATCTTCAGCTCCGGCGCAGGGGCATAAAGACGATCGTGCTCGGCGGGGTCGCAACCAATTTCGGCGTCGAATCCACCGCGCGCCAGGCGTGGGAACATGGCTACGCGGTCGTTTTGGCCGAGGACGCCTGCGCGACCCACTCGCAAGAGCTTCACGAGATGGCGGTGCGGTACATCTTCCCGCGCATCAGCCGCGTCGTTCAAAGCGCAGCTATCGCATTCGCGCGAAGCTGAGGTGCCACTCCTGTCATGGCCGGGCTTGACCCGGACATCTCGCAACATACTGAGTACATTGGACTTTTCATGGATGGCCCGGTCAAGACCACGGCTGTCCGGTTTAATTCTGCGGACACTTCAACATCGTCATCGCGGAAAGGCCCGGAACGGGCCTTATCCGCGATCTTGCGGCAAATAAAGCCGGAGTATTGGGCAAGACCCCGGATAAACGCGATGCGTTTTCCGGGTTGACATCGAACGCCGGGCCAGTGGCGCAAAAGAGAAGCGAACCGGACAGCCGGGGGTCACGCCGGGCCATGACAACTGAGTTTGCCGCGAATGCGCCAGTTTTTCACACGCACCTTCGCGGCAATGACACTCTGCTTTTTGGGTTACTCGAACTGCGTGCCCTTGCCGAGCGGGAAGCCGCGCAGAAAGTCGGCGCCCCCCACCGGCTTTTTTCCCGAGCGTTGCACTTGCGTCAGCCGCACGGCTTGAGAGCCGCAAGCCACAGTCAGGTTTGCATCGAGAAGCTGCCCTGGACCGCCTTTGCCGGGCACGAGGACCGAGCGCAGCACTTTGATCCTTTCGGCTTTTCCGCCGAGTAGCGCCTCGAACCACGCGCCGGGAAAGGGCGAGAGCGCGCGGATGCGGTTGTGCACCTCGGTGCCCGCCTTGGTCCAGTCGATGCGCGTTTCTTCTTTGGAAATCTTGGGCGCGTAAGTCACTCCCTCCACAGGCTGGGGCGAAAAGGTGAGCTCGCCTTTTTCCAAAAGGTCGAGCGCGGTCAGCATCAGCGTTGCGCCCATAAGCGCGAGGTGGTCGTGGATCTCTCCCGCGGTAGCATCGGGACCGATGTGAAGATGGTCCGCGAGGCCTACGGGGCCCGTATCGAGACCCTCATCCATCTTCATGACCATGACGCCCGTTTCCTTGTCGCCTTCCATGATCGCGCGCTGGATAGGAGCCGCGCCTCGCCAGCGTGGAAGCAAAGAGGCATGGAGATTCAAGCAGCCGAGCGGAGGCGCCTCAAGAACCGGCCGCGGCAAAAGAAGCCCGTACGCGACCACCACAGCGATGTCGGGCGCAAGCGCGGCGAACTCCTCTTGGACATCGGGGCGCCGCAGAGACTTCGGTGTGAACACTGGGATCGCCGCTTCCCCAGCGAAAGCATGAACCGGGGATTTTCGTTCTGCCATGCCGCGTCCGGCCGGCCGCGGAGGCTGGGTGTACACGCCCGCGACATCGTGCCCTGCGCCCACGATCTCGCTCAAGGTTGGGACGGAGAAATCCGGCGTGCCCATGAAGACAACGCGTAAGGCCATAGATGAGGGGGCCTCCTAAGCGCTCGCGCAAATGTGCGCTTGCGAGTGCGAAAATGGAGTTAAAGCGCCAGCAGGCACATTTTGCAAGCATGAAGCGGAAGCCGGGCTTGTACCTGACCGGCATCCGGCATTGGCGGAAGGACTGCACCGGATCGGCTTCGACGTCGACGACGCCCGCACGTGGAACGAAACCATCGTTTCGTCCGATAGCAAGGGTGCGCACGGCGTCCTTGATATTGCCGATGCGCTCGCGCCGGATGCGTTTCCTCCGGTCGTCCGGGTGCTCGTCCAGGACAGATCTCCGGCACCATCGCGCGAAAACACGCCAGATTCGATCGGAACTGAAACGAACAACCATCCCTCA
>JBKQOR010000277.1:0-35942 GCA_052145435.1 Rhodomicrobium sp.
ATCGATGAGATGAAAGTGATAGTGTTTGACGTGCGGCCAGCGTTTGCGGTGCTGCACCTGAGCGATCTGTCCCTGGGCGTTCCGCCGGACTTCCCAGACTGGCGCAGCGGCATTCCCTGCGATGACCAGAAACAAGCCGCGAAATTTTGGACCGGACGGCAGATAAGGCTCCGCCAGTTGATGTTTGCGCTCTCCGGCCTGCGCCTCCACGAACGGAATGCCTTTCTTAGCGCAGTGCGCTCTGAGCCGCCGGGAAAAGGTGCCAGCCATTTCACGCAGATGCGCATCGTCAAGCTTCGCGTCATCCCCGCGCAGCAGCCTCCACCAGCTGCGTAGTCCGCCTCCAGTCTGTCCGAGCGGGAAGAATGCGTTGAGGACCAGCCGGTCCACACAGTCATAGCTGCCTTCCAGAAGATCGGCGTGATAGCGGGAAAACTCATCGAGAGGATTCATCGGCACGGCACCGTGTGCGCAAAGATGGAGCCGCAGTCTAACTGTTCGCCTTCAGGCGAACCTCTTTTTCCCAGCGCAGTCTGGGAAAATGCGTAGGTCTTATCGGAACGTTTATGCGGAACGCGCATAATGCTGGCCAGGCCCTTGCGGGATCTCCTGAGCGATCATGGCGTTACAGTGGAACCGTAGCGGCCTTCCGTGCGGTCAGGGGAAGCAAGGGCCCAAAACAGGCCGGAGCGCCCCAAATGGAAGGCAAGAGCCCATGGCGACGAAACTGTCCGGCGACAAAAAGCCCAAGATGAAGCGAAAGGATTACGAGAAAGAGCTGCGGGCCCTCCAGGTGGAGCTTTGCCATCTCCAGGGATGGGTGAAGTCGACAGGCGCCCGCATCATCGTCCTTTTCGAAGGGCGCGATGCGGCCGGAAAGGGCGGAACGATCAAGGCAATCACAGAAAGGGTGAGCCCGCGCGTGTTTCGGGCCGTTGCACTTCCAGCTCCCTCCGATCGCGACAAAACGCAAATGTTCATGCAACGCTATATCCAACAATTCCCCGCCGGGGGCGAGGTCGTCATATTCGATCGTAGTTGGTACAATCGCGCGGGTGTGGAATACGTAATGGAATTTTGCTCGCCCCAGCAGCACGAACGTTTTTTGGAACTTTGTCCGGAAATCGAAAAATACATTGTTGAGGGGGGAATTCAGCTCATCAAGATCTGGCTAGAAGTGGGGAAGGATGAGCAGGAACGCCGCTTCCTTGCCCGCATCAGTGACCCGCTTCGGCAATGGAAACTAAGCCCCATGGACATCGAGTCGTACCGGCGCTGGTACGACTATTCGCACGCGCGGGATACGATGCTTGAGAAGACTGACACGAGGCATGCCCCCTGGCATATCGTGCCATCCGATGAAAAGCGCCGCGCACGGCTCAACTGCATCGCGCACATTTTGAGCCTCATCCCCTATCAGAAGGGTGAGTCCGAAAAGATCAATCTGCCTAAAAGGTCCAGCAAGCGCAAATATGACGATCAGGCGACGCTGATGAAACGGAACATTGTCCCTCAGAAATACTGACATACTTCCATTGCTGTCCTCACTCCGCTGGACCGGGCGAGAGCCGGCCTGAGGGCGGACTCTTCAGCTTTTGGCCGGCCTCGGCCTTCACACCGGGTGATCTGAGCCGCTCCGCTATCCACTGGAAGGTCACATAAAGCGGCGGGATCACGAAAATGCCAAGGAATGATGCGACCAGCATGCCGCCAAAGACCGGGGTTCCAACGCCACGCCTTGCGAGTTCGGAGGCGCCTGTTGCGATAACCAGCGGAAAAAGCCCCAATATGAAGGCAAGCGATGTCATCATGACCGGGCGGAACCTGAGGCGTGCTCCCTCGATCGCGCTTTCCAAAAGGGGCACGCCGTGCTCGCGTTTCTCTTTCGCAAATTCGACGATAAGGATTGCGTTCTTCGCGGCCAAGCCGATGAGAACGACCATGCCAATCTGCCCATAGAGGTCGAGCGTGAGCCGGCCCGCAAGGATGGCAAGGTAGGAGCCCAATACGCCGACGGCGACCGAAAGCAGGACCGGCACGGGAATGATCCAGCTTTCATAAAGAGCGACGAGGAACAGATACGCAAAGAGCAGGGCGAAGCCTAGAATCATACCGGTTTTGCCTTCGGCCCGCTTCTCCTGGAAAGCAGTGTCCGTCCATTCCCCAGCGAAACCCGAAGGGAGCGTGCGCGCGGCTACCGCCTCCATCGCGGCCAAGGCTTGCCCGGAAGACACTCCTGCCGCTGGCGTCCCTTGAACGGTGACGGCGCGCTTATTGTTATAGCGGATCAGCGCAGGAGGCCCGACGATCACGCGGGGTTCAACCAGGCTGCGAAGCGGGATCATCTTTCCTTCGCCGTTGCGGACGTTGATCCGGTAAATATCGTCGATGCTCGACCGGTCTGAAGCTTCGGCCTGCACCTGCACCTGCCAGGTACGGCCGAACAGATTCATGTCATTGACGTAGAAGCCGCCAAGCGAGGCTTGAAGGGCCTGGAACACCGAGCTAAGCGGCACACCGAGGACTTGCGCCTTGTCGCGGTCGATATCGAGATAAATGGACGGGTCCGTGGCCGAGAATGTGCTGAATACCCTGTTGAGCCTAGGGTCCTGGTTAGCGGCTACGAGCAGGCCGCGAAGCACTTGCGCGAGCGTCTTCGGATCGCCAGCCTTCAGGTCCTTGAGCACATAGGTGAAGCCGCCGCCCGTTCCGAGACCGATGATCGGCGGAGGTGGCAAAGGCACGACGCTGCCGCCCTGAATCTCCCGGAGCTTGGTATTGAGGCGGGCGATGATGGCGTTCGCGCCTTCATCTTTTCCTTTGCGCTCCTCGAACGGTTTAAGCGTTACAACGAAGAAAGCTGAATTGGGCTGAGAATAGTTATCGATGAAGTTCAGGCCGATAATCGAAGTGTAGTCCGCGACAGCTTTTTCCTGAGCAATTGCCTGCTCGGCTTTATGCACCACCTCAGAGGTGCGCGCGACCGAAGCGCCGCCGGGGAGCTGCGTCACCACGAAAAAGGCGCCCTGATCGTCCTCCGGTAGAAAGCCAGTCGGTGTGATCTTGGAAAGGGCCACGACGCCAAACATGGAAGCGGCGACAAGAACGAGCCCAATGATGGAGATGCGAACAAGCCGCGCCACAGCGGCGCCATAGGCGTCGCGGACGCGGTCGATGAAGCGCATGACAACCCCGATAATGCCGCGCCTCGGGCCATGATGCGGCTTCAACAGAATAGCGCAGAGTGCGGGGGAAAGAGTGAGGGCGTTGATCGCGGAGAGGAACATCGCGACCGCAACCGTGACGGCGAATTGACGGAAAAGCTCACCTGAGATGCCTGGAATGAAAGCAACCGGCACGAAAACCGATAAGAGCACCAGAGTGATTGCGATGATCGGCGCTGTGATCTCCCGCATCGCCTGCTTGGTTGCTTCCGCTGGCGTGAGCTCGGGGTGTTCCTCCATGACGCGTTCGACATTCTCAACGACGACAATCGCGTCATCGACCACAATGCCGATTGCCAGGACAACGGCGAGCAACGAAACCGAATTTGCCGAATAACCGATGGCGTACAGGACAATGAAAGCTCCGATCAAGCTCACCGGAACTGCGATGGACGGGATCAACGTTGCACGGAAGCTGCCGAGAAATAGAAACACTACGAGAACAACCAATATAAATGCTTCAACCAGCGTCTTTTGAACTTCGTGGACAGTGGCGGTAACGAACGTGGTGGGATCGTAGGTCACCTTCCATTCTAGATCCTCAGGAAAGCTTTTTGCGAGTTCCGCCATTTGAGTCTGAATAGACTTCATCGTAGAGAGCGCGTTGGCGCCCGGCGTCTGGTAGATCGCAAGAGCCGCCGCCGGCTTCCCATTAAGGCGCGTTTCCCGGTCCAGGTTTGCAGCGCCAAGCTCTACGCGCGCCACGTCCTTGAGCCGGAGCACCGAACCATCCGGATTGGTGCGGATCACGATGTTGTCGAAATCGGCGGCCGAACTCAAACGCCCCTTCGTCTGAATGTTCAGCTGCAGCCGTTGATCGTTCGAGACCGGCCTCGCCCCGATGCGCCCAACCGCGGCCTGCACGTTCTGGGCCTGAATAGCGTTGATGACGTCGCCCGTGGTGAGCCCCAACCCCGTGAGCTTGTCCGTGTGCACCCAGGCCCGCATCGCGTAGTCCTGCGGCCCCCAAAGGGTCGCATCGCCGACGCCGGGCGTCGCCTTGATCTGGTCGATGATGTTGATGGTGGCATAGTTGGAGATGAAGAGCGGGTCGTGCGCACCCTTTGGCGAGTACAACGCAATGACGCCTAGCAGCGCAGATGACTTTTTCTTAACCGTAACGCCCTGTTTCTGCACGTCCTGCGGCAGCTTCGAAAGCGCAACCTGGACACGGTTGTTTACATTGACGGTATTGATATCAGGGTCCGTGCCTAGCTCGAATGACGCGGTTAACGTGTAACTCCCATCGTTGCCGCTGACGCTCTTCATATAGATCATCTTGTCGACGCCGACGACCTGAGCCTCGATTGGCTGGGCTATCGTGGCATCGACGATGGCGGCGGAGGCACCTGGATAGTTTGTTGTGACCGAAACTTGCGGAGGAACGACATCCGGATATTGAGATACGGGGATGACCAGCAGCGACAGGGCACCGGCGATGGTGGTCACGATTGCTATAACAATCGCAAGCCTCGGCCGGTCGACGAAGATGGAAGAAAGCACAGCCTAGCTCCTAGATTCAGGCGGCACGGGCGAAGCAAGCACCCGTACGCCCGGCCTGATCCCCTGTATTCCTTCAACGATAATCTGTTCGCCAGCTTTCAACCCAGAATCGATGGAGACATTGGCGCCAACCTCCTCGCCGGGCTTCACGCGCCGGACCACGGCTTTGCCGTCCTCGACCGCAAAGACATAAGTGCCTTGCTGATCTGCGATCAATGCTGATTGAGGGATGACGATCTTCTCCTTATGCGCTCCGGTATCGATATTGACGCGGACGAGCTGCCCGTCGATCAGGATGTCGTCGGGATTGGGAATTGTGGCGCGGACAATGACCGTGTCGGTTGCTTTATCGACGCTGACATCCACGAAATTAATGCGCCCCTTCTCATCGTAGACGCTCCCATCGGAGAAGCGGACCGTGACCTGCATTTGGCTCCGGTCAGCGGCGTTTTCTTCGCGTTTGACTTCGAGAAACTCGCGCTGACTGACCGAGAAGACGACGTACATCGGGTCCTCACTCACGACAGTCGTTAAGACACCGCTGTCGGGGGAGACGACATTCCCCTTCGTTATCTTTGTCCGGCTGATTTTTCCGGTGATTGGGGATCGGATGTCGGTATAGCCGAGGTTGATTTTGGCGGTATCCAAGTTCGCTTGAGCGGCCAGTATGTTCGCTCCTGCGTTTTCATCGGCCGCAAGTGCCTGATCTCGCTTCTGAGGCGTTCCGTAGCTCGAAGCCATGAGCTGGTTTGCCCTGTCGAGCTCGACTTTAGTGAGCTTCTTCGATGCCTTGCTGCCCTCAAGAGCGCCTTGGGCTTGCTCTACGGCTGCCTTAAAAAGATCGGGCTCGATGCGATAGAGAGGTTGCCCCTCTTTAACGAATTCACCCTCTTTGAACAGTATCGCGTCCAGATAGCCAGTAACACGGGCTCTCACCTCGACGCGTTCCACGGCCTCGATGCGGCCAACGAAGTCTTTGGTCTTCGAAACGGGCCGGGACTCTGCGCTGACTGTGGTGACTGGTACAGCAGTGTTAGAGGGCTGCTGTGCCGCCGCAGGCATGAGCATCAGGAGCGGAGCAGCCATGAGCGGGAAAAACGCAGAACGCATTTTGCCTCCGTGCTTGGGTTGAAGGTCTCAACAAGCGTCCGCGCCGCTCAGAGCATCCAGCGCCATCAGTGCCAGCTGAGGGTTATGCCAATGTCGCCAGGCATGCCCCCGGGGAAATCAACGATCTGATACCGGATCTTGTAGCCGCGCGGCTTCAGGTGAGTCTGCCAGAGCTGAAACATCTCCTTCGGTAGCCCCGTAAGAGTGTTTTCCCAGCCCGGCTCAGCTTGATTGATCGCCCTCCCCCGGTCGGTGCATAATTCATTAGGAAACCGATGGACTTGAACTTCCGTGAGCCCGTTCCGGACCGCGCGCTGGATGATAGCGGCCGCCCGCCTGATCCCCTCCTCCTCGGAAACTCCCGATGGCTTCTGGAGCTGCTCGATCAGCGCTCTTTTCTCTGCTTCCGTAGCTGCTGCCGCGCGCTTGCGCTCGTCAGCCTTCGCAACTTCCGCTTCAGCCACCTTGAGCAACGCATCTGTTGCGTGAGGTAATAAATCGTCGGCTATAACGGTCATGTACGCACCGCCACTTTCGCTGGTTCAACTTAAGCGCAAATATACCGCTTGAAGTGCTTAAATACGGTTATGAAATACACTTACTTTGTACGTGCCAAGCTATTATCAAACTTAAGATCGTATTAACAAAGAGTGTCCAAAGTATATCGTAACATCAAGAATATATACTATTGCACCAATAAAACGCGTTGCTTTGACATTTGTCAACGCAGTTCGGCGGGTACCCATCAAATAATGCGCCGACTCAAAAAGGTCAGGTCATATGTCTTCTTCCCATCATGATCCAAGCACAAGCATTGACCCCCTGAACCCCGCGCTCGCTTACATGGTTGACGCAGCTCAGCGACAGGTATTGTTCTGGGACGCGATGCGTCAGCGCGGAAATCAATACCGCGAGCATCGTGCAAAGGCAGCGCCGCATGTTCTTGATTATCCGGTAGAATTGATAATCGATGGGAGAACGCTAGAGCGTCCGGTCAATTACGCGCTTGTGCGAGTGATCCCGCCAAAAGGGATAAACCTCGATCCAAGCCGCCGCCCCTTTGTCGTAGTCGACCCGCGTGCAGGACATGGGCCGGGAATCGGCGGCTTTAAGGCCGACAGCGAAATCGGTGTTGCCTTCAAGGCGGGCCACCCCTGCTATTTTGTTGGATTCTTGCCTGAGCCAGTTCCTGGGCAAACCATCGAGGACGTCGCGCGCGCCGAAGCTATTTTCCTCGAGCGTGTCATCGCGCTGCATCCGGAAGCAGATGGTAAACCCTGTGTGATCGGGAATTGTCAGGCAGGTTGGGCGATCATGATGCTCGCGGCAATCCGCCCTGAACTATTCGGGCCGCTCATTATCGCGGGTTCGCCCTTGTCCTACTGGGCGGGGATACGCGGAATAAACCCGATGCGCTACACGGGTGGCTTGCTTGGAGGGAGCTGGCTGACCGCACTCATTAGCGACATGGGAGCCGGCAAGTTCGACGGTGCCTGGCTGGTGCAGAACTTCGAGAACTTAAACCCAGCCAACACCCTTTGGAGCAAGAACTACAATCTCTTTTCAAAGATTGATACCGAGGCCCCTCGCTATCTGGAATTCGAGCGCTGGTGGGGCGGGCATGTCAGTCTAAATGCTGAGGAAATTCAGTTTATTGTCGATGAGCTTTTCATAGGAAACAACCTTGCCGCCGGCCGCGTGCAGGCGAGCGATGGGACCGCGGTGGACGTTCGCAGCATTCGCTCTCCGATTGTCGTGTTCTGCTCGAAAGGCGATAACATCACGCCACCACAACAGGCGCTCGGCTGGATTCTCGATCTTTACGAAGACGCCGATGAAATCCGGTTATATGGGCAGACGATTGTTTATACAATTCACGAAACGGCTGGCCATCTTGGCATCTTCGTTTCGGGCGGGGTAGCCAAGAAAGAACACAGCGAATTTTCCAGCAACATCGACCTCATCGATGTGCTGCCGCCCGGTCTTTACGAAGCCCGTTTCGAGCGCAAGTCCGAAAGCACGCCCAATCCGGATCTTATATCGGGCGATTGGGTCATGCGCTGCGAGGAACGGACCCTGGACGATATCCGCGCCCTCGGCGGTCACGAGCCAAAGGATGAACGCATGTTCGCGGCCGCCGCCCAAGTTTCCGCGGCCAACCTTGCGCTTTACCGGACTTTTCTTCAGCCGCTCGTCAAGGCCTGGGTGACACCAGCCATGGCTGACTGGATGCGGCAGCTGCATCCTCTTCGTCTGCAATATGAGATGGTTAGCGATTCAAACCCGTTCGCGGCGGCGATTCCCGCTCTCGCGCACGCCGTCCGGGAGAATAGGACGCCGGTCTCCTCCGATAACCCATTCGCAAGTGCCCAGGAAGCCGTTTCCAAGCAAGCCGTCGCCTCCCTCGATAGTTGGGGCAAATTGCGTGACAGCATGCTGGAGTCGGTATTCCTCTCAATTTACGGATCGCCAATTGTCCAAGCAGCGGCTGGAGTTGACCCGGCCTCGGACCGCCCGCTGCGCAAGGCGCCAAAGTCCGCCCTGCACCGTGAATTGATACAAACCCGCATTGCGGAGCTGAAGTCGCGGATCCAGGAAGGCGGCTTGCTTGAATGTACAATTCGCGGGTTGCTCTATGTAGGCTCCGCCAGGGGCAGAGTCGATGAACGCGGCGTCAACGCCCTTCGCCGCATACGCCTTACCGAGCTGAAGCCGAGACTCACGCTCCCAGAATTTAAGGCGATGGCGCGGGAGCAGTTCTACATGCTGCTACTTGAAACCGAGGCCGCCCTGGAAGCTATCCCAGGCCTGCTGCCTGCTGACATGACCCAGCGCCGAAAGGCATTTGGCGCGATAAGAGAAGTGCTGGCGGCAAGCGATGAGCTCACTGGGGAGGCCGCCGGCCGGCTGGATAGAATCCGGCAGCTTTTCGGACTAGAGGCCCTTGAGGCCGAGCCTTCGCGCAAGCTGCAAAAGGCTAAGGAGGCGGGTGTGCCCGCACAAAGCCCAGCTCGCATTTCCGGAAATGGAAGGACTGCAAAGGATGAGCATCGCGAACATAGGCAATCTGGAGAAGCCGCCACACGCAAAGTATGAACGGCTGATAGCCCGCGCTAAGAAGGTCCCCACGCCAAAGACGATTGTTGTGCATCCCTGCGATGAGTCCTCGTTGCGAGGAGCGCTGGAAGCAGCCGGAGCTGGCCTCATCGAGCCGGTGCTGGTTGGGCCTGTTGTGAAGATTAAGGCCGTTGCACAAAAGTTCCGGCTGGACATCGGCCCGTTCGAGCTTGTCGACGCAGACCATAGCGAAGCGGCTGCGGCCAAGGGCGTTCAGCTCATCCACGAAGCAAGAGGCGAACTTCTGATGAAGGGCAGCCTTCACACGGATGAGCTTATGCGGAGTGTTACCTCGGGGACGTCGGGCCTTCGCACGGCGCGCCGGATCAGCCACGTCTTCGTCATGGACGTGCCAACCTATAAGGAGACGCTGCTCGTCACCGATGCGGCAATCAACATATTCCCAGACCTCGATTGCAAGCGTGACATTGTCCAGAACGCCATCGATCTTTACACGCAAATCGGGCAGGGAGAGCCGCGCGTTGCAATCCTGTCGGCTGTCGAAACAGTAACCACCAAGATCCCCTCGACAATCGACGCAGCGGCCCTTTGCAAAATGGCGGACCGCGGGCAGATCACCGGCGGCGTCCTCGATGGACCGCTGGCTTTCGACAATGCCATCGATCCGGAATCGGCAGCGATCAAAGGCATAAAATCGCCTGTCGCCGGCCGTGCGCAGATCCTGGTCGTGCCCGATCTCGAAGCCGGCAATATGCTTGCGAAGAATCTGACCTTCCTCTTGAAGGCCGATGCCGCCGGCATTGTTCTGGGCGCAAGAGTTCCCATCATTCTGACTTCCCGCGCTGATTCCCTTCGCGCTCGCATGGCGTCATGCGCGGTCGCGGCGCTCTATGCCGACGCACGGCGCCGCGCAATGGCGTTGCCGGCGGCATAATTCGATGGACACGATCCTTGTCGCAAATGCCGGCTCCTCAAGCGTTAAATTTCAGGTCTTTGATATCGGGCCGGGCCATGGGCTGACCCGCCAAATCAAAGGAAAGGTTGAAGGTATCGGGACCAAGCCTGAATTGCACGCCGCTGACGCCGGCGGCAGGACCATGGTTGAGCGGGCATATTCGAATGAAACAGTGCCTGACGTGCCGGCGGCCTTGCATGCGGCTGGAGCCTGGTTGCGCGATGAGCTTCGCATCGATCCCATTGCGGTGGGTCATCGCGTTGTGCACGGAGGCCCGGATTACGGCCGCCCCGTTCTTGTGGACGAGGAAGTTTTGACCCGCCTGGAGCGATATATTCCCCTCGCTCCCTTGCATCAGCCGCACAATTTGGCTCCGATCCGCTCGCTTCTCGCCAATCGCCCCGGACTGCCTCAAGTGGCCTGCTTCGATACCGCATTTCACCGCGGTCACGGTCCGCTGGCGGACCATTACGCCATCCCAAAAAATCTCTATGATGAGGGTGTGCGCCGCTATGGATTTCACGGTCTCTCTTATGAATACATAGCCGCGAAATTGCGCGAGGTTGCGCCCAGCGCTGCGGCTGGGAGGGTGATCGTTGCCCACTTGGGCAGCGGGGCCTCGATGTGCGCGGTAAAAGGAGGCCGCAGCGTTGAAAGCACATTGGGATTTACCGCTCTCGACGGACTGCCGATGGGTACGCGGTGTGGGCAAATCGATCCTGGCGCAATTCTTTACCTAATCGCCGATAAGGGCATGAGCCCTGCTGCCGTCCTGGATCTGCTTTACCACGATTGTGGCCTAAAGGGCCTCTCTGGCCTCAGCAACGACATCCGTGAACTCGAAGCTAGCGATGATCCGCGCGCAGCATTTGCCCTTAGCTACTTTATTTATCGCGTCGGACTTTTTGCAGGCATGTTAGCGGCTGCGCTCGGTGGACTTGATGCCTTCGTCTTCACTGCGGGCATCGGAGAGAACTCTCCCTCCATTCGGGAGCGAATTTCAGAGAAACTATCTTGGCTGGGCGTCGTGCTCGACCGGCCGGCTAACGCTTCGCAAAATCAGTTGATCTCGCGCCCGGAAAGTGCCGCCGCCGTTTATGTAATCCCAACCGATGAGGAACTGATGATCGCGCAGCACACGCTGGCGTTGATCTCTAAAAGCCGCAAATCAATCACTAAGAATGGCGTGTTCGCGTGAAGCGGAGGACCGGCCAATGATTCCCGTATTCAAAGCAAAACTCCTGGAAGGGAAAAGGGGCCTGATTGTTGGTATAGCGAACGAGCAGTCCATCGCCTGGGGCTGCGCCGTCGCATTCCGGGCACTTGGTGCCGAACTTGCAGTCACTTATCTCAATGATAAGGCCAAGAAATACGTGGAGCCGTTGGCGCAGGAAGTTGAGGCGCCGATCCTCATGCCCATGGACGTGCGTGCACCAGGTCAAATGGAGGAAGTCTTTGAGCGCATTGGCAGAGACTGGGGCAGTGTCGATTTCGTCGTCCATTCCATTGCATTTTCGCCCAAGGGCACGCTTCAAGGCCGCGTGGTTGACGCCCCGCTTGACGGCTTTCTCACCACCATGGAAGTATCGTGCTGGTCATTCATGCGAATGGCGCACCTTGCCGAGCCACTGATGCCGAATGGCGGCACACTCTTCACGATGAGCTACTACGGCAGCCGGATGGTGGTCGAGAATTACAACATCATGGGTGTCGCGAAGGCAGCGCTGGAAAGTGCGGTTCGCTACATGGCTGCCGAGCTTGGTCCTAAGGGAATCCGCGTCCACGCCATTTCTCCCGGCCCCCTCGCAACTCGCGCCGCCTCGGGAATCCCCGAATTCGATGAACTTCTCGAAAAGGCCCAGGCAAAGGCTCCGTCGCGCAGCCTCGTGAGCATCATCGACGTAGGCTTGGCGACGGCCTTCCTCGCTCATGACGCAGCCCGGCTTATTACCGGCGAAACGCTTTACGTCGATGGTGGCTACCACGTCATCGACTAGCCTTACCGCTGGCTGCCGGCATATCGAGACTCTGCTTATCGCGCAAGAGGAGCTATGAGTGATTTAGTTAGACAGAGCGGTACCGAAGGCGAGCAGCACCCAATTCGTCCCTTAACGGATGACTTGATGGAATTCCTCGCTAAGCTTGGCCTGTTGGGGTTTTTGTTATTCTGGTCAATTGTCCTGATACGCCCATTTCTTTCTATTGTATTATGGAGCCTCATTCTCACCGTCACACTTTACCCAGCTTTCGACTGGATTGCACGGCTCCTCGGGGACCGCCGGAAGCTAGCCGCGGCCATCGTCACAGCGCTTGCTCTTTTGGTCTTCACTGGCCCGGCCATATGGCTGGGATTGAGTATGATAGAAGGTCTTAGCGCGCTTTCCGAACGCCTCAAAGCTGGCGCGATAACAATCCCGCCCCCTTCAGATGAAATCAGAACCTGGCCGCTGATCGGCGAGCGCCTCCACCACTTTTGGAATCTGGCCTCGACTAATTTGAAAAGTGCGCTTACCGAGGCGCTTCCTTATCTCCAGCCGTTAAGGAGCACTGCGCGAAAAATGGCGGAAAATGCAGCGGCTGGCATACCTTCATTCTTGATCTCTCTCATTATCGCGGGCTTCTTATTTTCCCCGGCTCCTTCGTTCTTAGAAGCCATTCGCAAGCTAGGTCAGCGCATTCTGCCGGCCCATGGCCAGGAATTCGTTCAGTTATCTGGCGCGACAATCCGCAACGTATCGCAGGGCGTGGTTGGCGTGGCCCTTCTGCAAGCAGTGCTCTCTGGCCTTGGGTTTATCGTTGCCGGAATTCCAGGAAGCGGTTTGCTCGCTCTGGCGGTGCTTATCTTTGGGATTCTGCAATTCCCAAGTGTCGTGCTGCTCCCGGTCATGATCTGGAGCTGGACTGCTATGCCGGCTACGGTAGCCTTGGCCTTTACAGCCTACCTTATCCCAGTCGGCTTGATAAATAACATTTTAAGCCCCATCGTGATGGCTCACGGTTTGAAAACTCCGATGCTGGTAATCCTTATTGGCGTGATGGGAGGCGCCGTGGCGCATGGCATCATCGGGCTCTTTCTCGGCCCCATAGTCTTGGCTGTGACGTGGGAATTGATCGTTGCCTGGGTTAAGCAGGAGGAAGCCCCTGCTTCTCCCGGATCGGCTGCCGATCTACAAATAAGCGACGCCTCTTGTGGAAAAGCCTTTCCGCAAGAGTGATTAGTCTTCCACAGCCTCCGCGGGAGGCAAGCCCCCTTTGTTCGGCCGCTTCTCAGCTCGTATTCCCTCGTCCGGCCTCTCATGTGCAACGACAATCATGACGCTTGGCCGGCGACAACTAGGATGAGCGGTTGGTGGAGGTCAAGCTGGCGCTTTGGCTCGGGGCTTGCGGGACAGCTGGGCTTGATCGGATTGTTGGTTGTGGACGCAGGCTTGAGCTGCTGCATTTTCCGCGGCGGCCCGGCGGCGGTAGCTATCGGTATTGATTTCGATGATCGTGGAGTGGTGGACAAGGCGGTCGATGGCGGCGACTGTGACGGCCGGATCGGGGAAGACCTTGTCCCACTCGCTGAACGGTTGATTGCAGGTGATAATCAGGCTTTTGCGCTCGTAGCGCTCGGCGATCAGCTCGAACAGCACAGTGGTCTCAGCCTGATCTTTGCGAACGTAGCCGAGATCGTCGAGGATCATGCAATCGAACTTGTCGAGTTTTGCGAGTGCTGCTGGCAGCATAAGGTCGCGACGGGCGGCTTGTAGTTTTTGAACGAGATCGGTGGTGCGCGTGAACAGCACGCGGTAGCCGTGGTCGACGAGACCGGCACCGATAGCTGCCGCGACATGAGTTTTACCCGTGCCGCTCGGCCCGAAGATGAGAATGTTCGAGCCGGCTTCGATCCAGGTTGCGCCCGTTGCAAGCGCCAAGACGTGGGCTTTGCGTACGGAGGGCACCGCGCCAAAGTCGAATGTTTCAAACGTCTTGCCGGGCTGCAATCCGGATTCGGCGAGATGCCGGCCGATCCGCCGCTGCGAGCGCTCGGCAATCTCATGTTCGCAAAGCGCGGCGAGGAAGCGCGCGGCCCCCCAGCCTTCCTTATCGGCAGCGGCGCCGAGATCCTGCCAGAGACGGCCGATGGTTGGCATGCGCAGTTCTGTCAGCATCAGCGGCAGTTTGGCGGCGTCCGTCATCAATGGAACTCCTGTGGTGCTGCCGGCATGGCGGCGTGGCTGAGCAAGCTGTCGTAGGCTTTGAGATTGGGTGGCATCACGTTGAGCGCGGGCGATGCGGCCGGCACCGGCGCGACTGCGGCACGTGCAGTTTCCAGGTCCGGCACTTGACCGCGATCGAGCACGTCTTGCAGGTGTTCGCTGAGTGCCTCTTCGGCCGCGTGCATGGCCGCGAGATGCAAGAGACCGACGTAAACCTTGCAGGCTTTGCGCGGTTCGAGCTTTTGATCGAGCACGTTCCAGGCGCGGCGGAATACGTCGCGCGGGAAGAGATCATCGCGGAACACCGAGTTCCGGAATGCCTGCGGCTTCTTCACGAGGCTGCCTATGAGATGGCGATAATCAACACGGCGCGTTGCTTGGTCCAAGCGGTGCTTCCAGCCGCGGGCGAGGTCCAGGACCGGTGTGGTGCCGAGATAACAGACGATACGGCTATCGTAGATGTGGACCTTCAAACGTGTGCCGGTGAGGCGCGATGGCACAGTGTAGAGCACGCCGCGCACCGTGATGGTGCCGCTGCGCACGACCGTGACGGTTGCGACCGAGAAGTCCGTCGTCCGATGACGCGGCAGCTTACCAAGGGCTTTCAGTTCGAGGGCAACGGCATCGGCGCGGCGCGCATTCTTGCGCGCGAGCAGTTCAGCCAGAAACGCCTGATATTGCGCGAGATCGGCGAAGTCATTGGAGCCGCGCAGCTCGAGCGCTTCCTTGATGGTGCGCTTGAGATGGCCGTGGGCCGCTTCGACGGAACCATTTTCATGTGCGACGCCGTTGTTGTTGCGCGTCGGCGCCATGCCGTAGTGCTGGCAGAATGCGGCATAACCCCTGGCTGCATCGTCATCGGGCTGCGCCGCGGCGTCGAGATTACGGTAGGCAGCAGAGAGGCGATCTGTGCGATGCTCGCGGGGAACGCCTCCGAGCTGCCACAGCGCGTCCTGCAAGCCCTCTGTCAGGGCCGTGAAACTCTCGCCGCCCTGAATGGCGCGAACGTGCTGCCAGCCAGAGAACGCCAGCCAGAAGTGGTAGAGCATGTGCGTGAACGTCCGGCCGGCGAGTGTCACAACGAACGTATCGGCGTGCGTGAAATCGGACAGGGCCTGCCGGCCAGGCGGATGATCCTGCCGGAAAATTAGCTCCCTTTCCGGCCCTTCGGTTGCGCGCCAATGCGAGATGTGGCGTTGCAAGGTGCGCAGCAGCCGATCTGGAAAGCGGGCGGGGTAGAGCCGCTGCAGTTCTTCCAGCACCGTGGTTGCCCGCATCAGCGGCGCCCGAGTCAGGATCGGCACGACATCGCTACGCCACACCTCCTGAAACGGATCGGTGCGCGTCCGGTACGAGCGAACCGGCTTCTGACTCGCCAAGGGGCGCCCGCGCTCGATACGCCGCCCACTTGCTTCGCTAATCCCCGCCTTCATTGCGGCAACGCTTTGCGTCGCCCCGTCCTTGCGTTCGTCCATGTACCGCCCGGCCTGCCGATCGGTGATGTGACAACCCGACATTCGCTTTTACCCCCGCGGGGGTAAAAGCGAATCAGCCGCCATCCCAACCTGTCATCCTAGTTGTCGTCAGGCCGTCATCCTAATTGACGCCGCGCATCTCATCCGCGTACATATTCATCGTAGAGCTATTGCCTTCATGAACCGGCCCGGTTCTCCGGGCATGGATGAGATCTCCCAGGTTCCGTACAAAAGACGTCTTCGCATGCATGGGCTCTACGACTGCGCGGGGCCCGCTCCTTGCAAGCCATTACGCAAGAAGCGGCGTTGCCTTCTCTTCAGCAGAACGACTTCGGCGCCCCGGAATTAGACCCGCTTCGCAGCTCAATACCCAGCCTGCGGTCTCCCCTGTGAACGCTTCGCGGCTGGCCTCACGGACAGAACCTCGCGCATCACTCGGGGCGGGGGCGGCTGGCTAGGCCTTACCCCGTGGGGGACTTGCACCTCCTATCTTTTTGCCAGATTAACCTGGCGCACTCCGGAAAGGGTCTTGGCCGGGATTTTCGTTAATGGCTTCAACGCGCCTGCTAAGAACCCAGCAGCGGAAGCACTGGGCTCGAAGAGGCCGATTGATCCGGCCCAAACGTTAAATCGGGCCGGTCAGAGAGGATCTGGCAAGTCTCGAAGCTCAGGAGCCTGATCTGGTCTTAGGCAGGCGCCGATGCAGGCAGGGGGTTGAGACGGCTCGCATGCCGCAGCTCAGGAAAGGCGGCCGGAAGGGCATTTGATCTCTCAGACACGAGCGCGTTACTCCTTGCGATGTCAGGTGACGTCTGAGGACCCGGACGATAAACTACAGCGGCAGCCCTGACCTGTCAGGAGAACCGCTATGAAGCCTCGACAAAGTCAATACTTACGGATCTTTGCGTGGAGCCTAGCGCTGTGGTGGGCAGTCTCGCCGGGTGGCTGTCTTAATCCGCGGCAAGCCGAAGCAGGAACCGTGAGCGTGGGCAGCACCGATCTCGGCGGTGGCGTCGTAAGCTCGAGGGGTCCAGAAGCTGGCGTCTGGGTCATCGCAGAGACGGACGAACTTCCTACGAAATTTGCCAAGATCGCCGTTACTGACGATGATGGTCACTATCTTCTTCCAGACCTTCCCAAGGCAAATTACAGCGTCTGGGTGCGCGGCTATGGGCTCATCGATTCCCCAAAGGTCCGAGCTGCTCCTGGCAAAATTCTCGATCTGACAGCCGTGGTGGCTCCCAACCTCGCCGCAGCGGCGGAGTTCTATCCGCCAATTTATTGGTATGCGATGCTCGGGGTTCCGGATGCGAGCCTGTTTCCGGGCACTGGGGCCAAGGGCAATGGGATGCTAGAAACCCTCAGGAGCCAGGAGCAGTGGCTCGACATCGTGAAGACCGACGGCTGCTACACCTGTCATCAGCTCGGAGACAAGGCGACGCGGACCATTCCGAAGATGTTCGAAGGGTTCGGCTCATCAGCCGATGCGTGGGAGCGGCGGATTCGGTCAGGCCAGGCCGTGGCGCAAATGGTCAGCGCTATTGGCCGTCTTGACACGGCTCGCGCCTTGAAATTGTTCGCGGACTGGACAGACCGGATAGCTGGCGGGGAGCTGCCCTTCGCACAGCCAAACCGTCCGCAAGGCGTGGAGCGAAATATCGTTGTCACACTTTGGGATTGGGCAGCGCCAACCTCCTACCTTCACGATGAGATTGCCACCGATAAGCGCGATCCCACCGTCAACGCCAACGGCCCGCTCTATGGCTCGCCGGAAGAGAGCACAGACTTCGTCCCAATCCTCGATCCCGCTCGCAATTCGGCGGACCAGATCAAAATGCCGGTGCGCGATCCGCACACCCCGTCGTCGAAGGACAACCTCAGGGGTCCATCACCCTATTGGGGCGATGTGCCGATCTGGGACAGCCAGGCCAGCATCCATAATCCGATGTTCGATGAAAAAGGCCGCGTCTGGTTCACGTCGCGCGTCGGTCCGCCGGAAAATCCGGACTTCTGTAAGAAGGGCTCGGATCATCCTTCGGCGCGGCTCTTTCCGCTTGAGCGGTCGGGCCGCCACCTCGCGATGTATGATGCAAAGAGCGCAAAATTCACGCTTATCCGCACTTGCTTTCCGACCCATCACCTGCAGTTCGGCTTTGATACAAACCAGACGCTTTGGACGAGCGCCGGCGGCCCGCAAGCTGGTGTCGTCGGGTGGCTCAATCGCAAGATTTTTGAGGAGACGGGAGACGAAGCCAAGGCTCAAGGTTGGACTGCGCTCATTCTCGACACTAACGGCAATGGCCGGCGCGACGAGTATGTTGAGCCCGGCCAGCCCCTTGACCCCACAAAGGACAAGCGGATCAATGCCGCCTTCTACGGCGTGGCGCCAAGCCCTGTCGATGGCTCTATCTGGGGCTCGGTATTGGGTTTCCCGGGTGCCATCGTCCGGCTCAATCCGGGCGGGAACCCGCCAGCAACAGCGCTGGCCGAGATCTACGAGCCGCCGCCGCCAGGCTATTCGCCGCGGGGCATGGACATCGACGGAAACGGCATCGTATGGGCACCGCTTGCGAGCGGGCATCTTGCGAGTTTCGACCGGGGAAAGTGTAAGGTGCTGTCAGGACCAACCGCCACCGGAAAGCACTGCCCCGAAGGGTGGACCCTCTATCCCTTCCCCGGACCGCAATTTAAGAACGTAACCGCATCTGGATCTGCTGAAGCGAGCTACTACGCTTGGGTGGATCAGCATAACGCCTTCGGCCTTGGCGCCAATGTACCGCTCGCGACCGGCAATGCTTCGGACTCGCTTCATGCGCTGGTGGACGGAAAATTCATCGAGCTGCGTGTCCCCTATCCCATGGGCTTTTTTGCCAAAGGTCTCGACGGACGGATCGACAATGCCGCGGCTGGATGGAAAGGCAGGGAACTGTGGTCCACCTATGCCACAAGAGCGCCTTTCCACCTCGAAGGCGGTAAGGGCACCCGGCCGAAAGTCGTGAGATTTCAGCTGCGCCCTGATCCCCTTGCGCGATAATCGGTGGCAACTCGCCTGGCTCTTCGGCTTGGCAGATGGCAGTATGCCGAGGCAATCGCGATGCAAAACCCTCGCAAAGGACCTGTTAGGGTCAGGCCCTTTACCCCTCGGCTGCGGAAGCGCTCGAAATGTCGAGATCTGGTCAAAGGGGCCAGTGGCGTCAATCGGCGAGCATGGTCAGTGCGGCCTTGCGCTCTCCGGGCTTCAATTTCAGAAATCGCGCGCGGGCATTCTTGATGTCTCGCTCGGAACCGCTCTCAGCTGCCGCTTGGAGGGCAAGCGTCGCCGGATGAGTCGCGCCGCAGATGAACACCAAAGCTTTCCCCAAGCGCTCCATGGCGGCGCGGTCAATCGTTTCTTCGTCCATTCTAGGTACCTCAAAGTCGCGGCGACAAGGGCGTCTGCGCATTATTCATGGGTGCTGCCGGGTTTCCCCGGATTGAGTTAAGCCTTGACGCTAACGTCCACCGCCATGTCCATGAATGCGCCGGCCGGCCCAACAAAACTGCCAGTCACCGGCATTGCCTGCCGGATGTCGCGTGTAACGGCCACCGGGATCAGATTGAAGCCGCCGACACTGCGATTCGTCGGATCGAAGGTGATCCAGCCTGCGCCTGGCACATAGACTTCCGCCCAGGCATGGGTTGATCCCGCGCCTGTGGAGCCCGCAATGTGCTGGCCAGGATTGTAAAGATAACCGGACACGATCCTCGCCCCAAAACCGAGGCTGCGCGCCGATTCAACGAATAGGACCGCGAAATCCCGGCAGGATCCCGAGCCGCGGTCAAGCGTCTGCTGCGGCGGCTGCGTACCCTCCTCCTCCCGGCTCCGATAGGTGATCCATTTCGAGACGCCGGCGCATAGGTCCTTCAGCAGCGAAAGCGTGTCCGTCGAATTACCCCGGACGAACGCGCGGGCCCAGTCCCTCAAGCGGCCGGAAGGGTCTGGATATTGCTGGATCGCCAATGCGCCGAGGTCGGTAGACTCATCGCTTGAATATTGGAAGGGGTAGACGATAGCAGAGGCAGCGATGTTGAAGACAGGCCAAGGGGCGGCATTGAGTTGGAGTTCCACCACACTGTCGATGACGAGATTGCCGGCCATGCCCTGAAAGGTGGCGGTCGCGACGGCATTGCCGAAAACATCCTGTGCCCAGGTTATCGTGGCGGCAGGGGCCAACGTCACGTCGCTGGAAATGAGGCGAAGATCGCGGCCTTCGCGCGGGCGAAGCATGAGACGGTGCGGCCCAAGGCTCACCGGCTGCCGGTAGCGATAAGTTGTCCGATGATGGATACTGAGCATCATTATTGCAAAGCTCCAAGGTGCTTCATGGGCCACTCGTATGGCTAGGCTTGCATCGAGCTGGATAACATTCTGCGGGCAACGTCAGCAAAAGATCAACTGTTATATATAGCCTTGAAAAACGCGAAGATCCCTCCATACACCATCCAGCGGCGAGAGGGATACCAGAGGTTCTCCGCAGGTGAGACCGTCATAATTCTCAGGCGGCTAGACCGGCTCCTCCAACCACTTCAAACTGAGTTCCTTGAGTGCCTCCGCCCTTGTCTGGGCTTCGTTCAAGGTCCAGGCACAGTTCACGTCGAGCATTATTTGGATATCGGAGCCGGCCTCCTTCGCGGGCGGCGCGAATCGCTGGAAGCTCAATCTCGTGCAGTTTCAGACTGCGAAATCCGGCCTCGACCGCCGCCAATTCGCGTTGCATCCTTGCCAATGCACAGCGGCGCAGCGCACGTCCGGTATACCGAAGAGCGATGAACAAGTGCGGTCCGGGCCGCGAGCGACTTGACCTGGTCGCAGTGAGTGACGTCCGTAACCATGGCTAGCCCCTTGCCGCCACGGCCGGTCAGCTCGCCGGCCAATGACCGGATGCGATCGGCGCGCCGCGCGCCCAGCACAACGCTTGCGCCTTGCGCACAGAGATGCCGGGCGGCCGCCTCGCCAAGCCCGCTGCTCGCGCCTGTAATGACGACGACTTTTCCTTCGATGTTATTGCTCATAATTCTGACTCCTGCTTGCCAAGAGGGCTCACCGGCCGGTCATTTGCTCCAGCTTTTCGGGGTAGCGATCTCCTTGCACCGTGATCTTTGAGGCGGCGCTCTCGACCTCACGGAGATCATCGGACGTAAGTTCGACTGCAGCCGCTCCGGTGTTCTCCTCAAGACGCGCCAGCTTCGTGGTGCCCGGAATTGGAACGATCCATGGCTTCTGAGCGAGCAGCCAAGCGAGCGCGATCTGCGCAGGCGTTGCCTTTTTCCGCTCCGCGATCTTGCCAAGCAGATCGATTAATGCCTGATTGGCCTTCCTTGCCTCCGGCGTAAAGCGGGGCAGCGTGGCGCGGAAGTCGGTGCTGTCGAACTTCGTGTTTTCGTCTATCTTGCCTGTGAGGAATCCCTTGCCCAGGGGGCTATAGGGAACAAAGCCGATTCCGAGTTCCTCAAGCGCCGGCAACACCTCCGCTTCGGGGCGTCGCCACCATAGCGAGTACTCACTCTGTACCGCCGTGACGGGCTGGATCGCGTGCGCACGCCGGATCGTTTGCGCGCCTGCTTCGGAAAGGCCGAAGTGCTTAACCTTGCCTTCCTGAATCAGCTCCTTCACTGCTCCCGCGACATCTTCGATTGGCACGCCCGGATCCACGCGATGTTGATAGAACAGATCGATGGAATCGACCCTGAGCCGCTTGAGCGAGGCCTCGGCGACCAGCTTGATATGCTCTGGACGGCTATTCAGGCCCGACCACATCTGCTTCCCCTCCGGATCAAGCTCGAACCCGAACTTGGTGGCGATCACCACTTGTCCTTGGCAGGGCGCGAGGGCTTCGCCCACGAGTTCTTCGTTGTTGAACGGGCCGTAAACTTCAGCCGTATCGAAGAAGGTAACGCCGCGTTCGACGGCGGTCCGAATGAGCGAGATCATCTGCTTTTTGTCCGCTGGCGGACCGTAGGAAAAGGTCATACCCATGCAGCCGAGCCCGATAGCCGAAACCTCAAGGCCGCTTTTTCCGAGTTTGCGTTTTTGCATTGTTCTGCTCCTGTGGCGATCAGCGGTCGATCGGTTTCATATGCTCGCCGGAAAGCCGCACACCTTGCACCGTGATCTTTAACAAGGCGCCGCCAAAACCGCTGCTCGTTGTGGGTAATTTAGCGCGTGCACTGTCATACGACTAGATACTAAAATGCGCATAAACTTATGAACAGGACTCATGAATGCCTCGGGATAACCTCAATGATGTCATTGCCTTCCTCGCTGTGGCGAGGGAGCAGAGCTTCACCAAGGCGGCGGCGAAACTTGGCGTTTCGCAGTCGGCGCTGAGCCACACCGTCCGTGCACTGGAAGAGCGGCTCGGGCTCCGGCTGTTGTCCCGCACCATACGCAGCGTCGCCCCGACCGAGGCTGGCCAGCGCCTGCTCCGCGCCGTTGGCCCCCGGTTTGACGAGATCAACACGGAACTGGCGGCATTAAGCGAACTCCGTGAGAAGCCCGCCGGCACCATCCGCATCACGGCTGGCGAGCACGCGGCCGAGACGATCCTTTGGCCAGCTCTCGCGAGGCTGTTGCCGGATTATCCCGAGATCAAAGTGGAGATCTGCGTCGACTATGGACTGACCGACATCGTTGCGGAGCATTACGATGCCGGTGTCCGGCTTGGGGAGCAGGTGGCGAAGGACATGATCGCCGTGCGCATCGGGCCGGACATGCGCATGGCCGCCGTTGGTGCGCCTTCCTATTTCGCGCGGCGCCCGCGCCCAAAGAAGCCGCAGGATCTGACGGCCCACGACTGCATCAATCTCCGCCTGCCGACCTACGGCGGCCTCTATGCCTGGGAGTTCGAGAAAGGCGGGCGGGAGCTGAAGGTGCGGGTTGAAGGGCAATTGGTATTCAACAACATCGCCCTGAGGTTGAACGCGGCATTGGCCGGCCTCGGCCTAGCATACCTTCCCGAGGATCAGGTGCGGACGTACCTCGCCAGTGGACGGCTTATCCGGGTCCTGGATGATTGGTGTCCTCCCTTTTCAGGCTATCACCTCTACTACCCGAGCCGCCGGCAGCAGGCACCGGCTTTTGCCTTGCTGGCCGATGCCCTGCGGTACCGAGGGTGAGCAGAGGCGTCGCAGTCCGCTGGAGTCGGAGGCGGTAGACGCCTTTGTAAACACGGACCTGCGAGTTGACCGAAGACTGCTCTTGTGGAGGGTTCAACAGCCTCTGGGGCCGGTGTCCGAAAGCCCTCAGGGAAGGAACCCGCGGGAAGCAGGGCGCAGTGCAACAAGTGCTATGGAGATTTATGGTCCGCCGGCTGTGCCGCGGGGACGGGCAGGCACAGCGGAGAGGCGATGGCCGCTTTGATAATTGAGCGCTTTTGCCGGCATCGCCTGTACAGGCAATCCGCTTGAGGCTCAAGCCGCAGACCTCGTGCAGCAAATGGACGAGCGCCGCCGTAGCCAGCCTGAAAGCGGCGGCAAAGACGGACAGCAATCGGGCTGGAAGTGCTCGCGCTGTTGTTCATGACGTGTCGATCCCGGGCCGCTCTGGCGGCGTTCTCCGCGGCCGGCAGTGTCCCTCGAAGGTCTCGATAATGAGCATGCGGGAGCCGCAGCAGGGGCAGAGACGGACCGGCGCGGCGGCGGCAAGCGCATCGGCGTTGCCGCAATCGCTTTTCTCGGACGCGGGCGCCGCCATGGCAAGCAGCACGCGCATCGTAGCGAGATTATCTGCGCGGGCGCCGCTGGCCAAGAGCCCGTAATGCCGGATGCGGTGGAAGCCCTTCGGCAGCACGTGGGTTAGGAAACGGCGGATGAACTCGCCCGTCTCGAGAGTCATGGTCTTGTAACGGCCCGGCCCCTCGATGCGGTAGTCTTTGTATGTGAAGGTGACGCTGTTCTTATCGGCCGCGAGCAGGCACCGGTTCGAGATGGCGACGCGGTGGGTGTAGCGCGCAAGGTAGGAAAGTACCGCCTTGGGCCCGGAAAATGGACGCTTGGAATAGACGAACCAGTCCGTCTTTCTGAGCGGCGCCAGAAAAGCGGCGAAGGCGTCCGCAGCGGCGAGGTGAACATGTTCGCCGAAGAAGCGCAGCTTGCCCGCCTTGTGCGCGGCGGCCAGCTTCTCAAGCATGAGCCGCCGGAACAGGTTGGACAGTCCATCGGCCGCCGGCCGCTGCAGCACCGCAGCGCCTTCGCCCAATGCGCAGCGCGCGGTCCTGCGCATAGCCGGTCGCACGCGCGAGTCCCAGCTGGTGTTTTACAAGCACACTGTGGCGAAACGGTAACACTGCTCCACATTTGTGCCCTATTTGCTGCCTTGAATGCCTAAGTTCATGCTAAGGGCAGGCAGGGTGGCGATGAAGCGAGTGAGTATCCATGCGGTTGCTTTGTTGGCAGCATTTTGGTTTGTGGGCTGCCAGAAGGCTCATGCCGAATGCGGTTTCGCCGCCGCCTACATGCGGGAGGGTGGGGCAGTGGGTGGAGTATCGGCTGCGCACCAGTCGCTTCCAGCCGGCACTCGTGTAGTTGTCCGCAATCAGCGTAAGGGGCGGAGCATCATCGTACGGATTACTGACCGCAGTTCCTTTTCGTCTGGAAGTATTATCGATCTTTCACCCGCCGCGATGAGCGCCCTTGGCATAGACGCCCACGCTCCCGTCTGCCTCGAAATCGTAAGTTACGGCAGTCAGAAGCGCGGCTTTGAAAAGCCGTCGTTATTCACCCGGCTGCTGGAGGCTGTAACCCCCAAGCGGCGCCACTATGCCACCATTCACCCCCCCAGGGGCACCGCGACGGCCCGGAGTGAAACCCGCTCCGCCAAAGTGCACCATCGCCGCAGACACTATGCCAGGGCTCATCATGGAAGCAGCAAGCGCTACGCGAACCTGCATCGGCGCCACTCAGCGCGACGGCTAAACCGCAGGCGCCGTGCCGCTCGCGGTTAAGCATCCTAAGGCACCCCAAGGATAGTCCGTTTGAGCTCTCCATTATGGGCGATAGTCAGGGAAACTTTCGACACGCCGCAATACCGGCCAAAATGGATGAACCCTTGGGTCGCTATGGTTATCACAGCGCCTCTCCGTGCAGAATTCGAGACACTCGTCCGGCCCCTCGTAGGGCTACCGGTGGCGCTCCCATGGAAAGGCTATATGGCTCCGCGATTTTCCTGGAGCTTGGCCAGTTATCGCCGCTTCAATCAAAACAGCAGCACTATAACGAGGGCGAAGCCTGCATCGCCGTCAGCTGGGACTGGCGCGTTGAAAGCGGATCATCGGTTCTGTACGGCAGCTCCAACAGCCGGCCCAGGATCGACCATGGCATCCGTTCTTTGCTGAACACCGAGGTCCACGCCCTGTCTCTCGTGGGCGAGGTCCCCGAACTTGCCGTTCACTTCTCAAACGGCCATTGCCTGCGTTCAATGGTGATGATTTCCGGCGATCCTATGTGGTCCATCAAACTTCCCTGCGGCGAATGGCTTTCTGCGAGAGCCGGTGCACTGCTCGTTGGCAACGGCACTCGGAGAATCGCCGAACAAGAGACTGAGGCATTGGCCCTCGCTGAAAGGGCTGCCACGCGGTGGGGCGTCCCAAAGGCTGAACCTGCGCAAGGCCGATGTGCGAATTGCGCGTCGTTCGTACAAATCGATGGTGACGGCCACCTTATCGACTATGGTGCGTGTGTCGAAAGCTCAAGCCCTTTCGATGGCCGGGTTGTGAATCGAAGCAGCGGCTGTCCATTTTTCACGGCACATAAAAACGGTAGTTCCTTCACAACATCGCCGTAGCCAGTTTCCGGTAATACGAAATCCGGTCGAATGGTTCACCTACCGGCGTCATCCCGGAAATGCCGGAGGCATTATCCGGGATCTTTGCAAATGCCGGCGCCTGTTAAGATCCCGGATACGGCCGAGTGCCGTTCCGGGATGACGGGCGCGGAAGCACGTTCCCTTTCGATTGCCGTGGCCGCGCGCCCAACGTGCAGATCGATTGTGGTATTTGGCTAAGACGAAGCGCCACCCTCCAGCTGGAAAAGAAGAAGATTGCGTCCCTCGGCTGCGGCAAAGGTCACACCATTTGGATGGGTCGCCACACATTTGATCCGCCTGGAAGGCAAGAAGGCGACGCGATCCCTAGAGTTGCCGGGCCGGATCGAGAGTTCACCGGCAAGCACGTCAAAAAGCGCCAGCCAGGGATAGCGCGCATCGGCGCAGGCGTCGATGTCCGAGACGCCCTTCATGAATCCGCGAAAGCTGCCGTCCAGGTTCCAATAATTGGTTTCTCCGCAGATCGTGTCGAGGGTAACGAAGCCGGTGGTCTGCGCGTCAAAACGAACCCGATGGGCATAATGGCTGATGCCGCCGCTCAAGAAGGGCGGCCTTGAAGAAAACCGTCCAATCTCCTCCCCGCTCGTGAAATCCAAGAGATGCACAGAATGTTCGTTGCTATCGCCGCCAGCATCGGCGGTGGCGGCGATGCAGGTGTTGTCCGCCGAAATCGCAACCGACAGTATCGCGGAGTGCGCCACCGGGATCGTGCGGCCCTCAAGACCGGTGGTAGCGTCCCAAATCCGGAGCGCTCCGTTGTCATCTCCAGCGAGTAAGATCGAGCCGTCGGACGAATAGCGCAGGCAGTTGAATCGACCGGTTTCAAGCGATTGAACGAGGGCACCGTCGCTAAGCGCCCAGGTTTTCAGGGTCCCGCCGGCACAGGCCGCGGTCACATAGTTGCAGTCCGGCGAAACCAAAGCAGCCGGTCCTCCCGGCGTGAGGCGCAAATGCTCAAGACCGCCGGCGGCAGTCCAGACGCGGATCGAGTCGTACGAGGCGCTGATCAGGAAGCGGCCATCAGAACTGAACTCGATGTGCTCGATATCGCGCTCATGCTGCTTCGGCCAGCGCGGCGCCGGCCGCGCTCTCGTCGCCGGTGTCAGGCATATCGTTCCATCTTCCGATGCGCTGATCACCATCTTCTCGCCGATCCATGCCGGTTTCTCGCGATTTACGGTCACCCGCACCATGTCGTCGATGTAGTCGTCAAGCCGCTCCTTAACCATGCTCACATGCATGCCGCCGTCGAACGTGTCCACGAACACCAGTGAATTGATGGGATGGCCCGGCCGCCGGGAAAAGCTTTCGCCGGACGCGACGTCGATGATCTCAAGCCTTTCGTCCTCGGCTCGAAAGGGCGCCGACGCGATTTGCGTTCCGTCTTCTGATAAAGCAACCGGACCGTTTGCAATCCAAATATTGGTTGGGTGCGATACGGCGCTGGAAGGGGTACCATCTTTCTGCCACTCGAACAGCTGGGCGTTCGAGGCGCCCGTCTCGATCTGCAAACCCGGCGCCACCCACATCATGCGCTTGCGGTTGAGGGATACCTGAACCTCGGGACCTGGTATTTCCGACCACACGCTTTGCGACTTGAGGTCCCAGACGGTAACCGGCGGCTGGGCTTCGCCACTCCACCGGCTGACTGCGAAAAGATAATTGCTGTTCGCAAGGAAACCGAGCTTATAAGCCTCATGCTTGCCTTCAAGGCGATGGAGCAGCTGCCCCGTTTTCGCGTTCCAGACGAAGATTGTTCGAGATCCGTCACAGGCAGCCAGCACTAGTCCATCGGGTGAAAACGCCAGCGACGACACTTCCTGTCCGCAGCGGATGCTATGCGCAGGCTCGCCGCTCAAGGCGTCGTAAATTTGAACGCGTTTGCCGAAGCCCACCGCAATAAGATCGCCCCCGGGCGCGCCCGCGACGCTCCTAATCTCGCGCCTGACCGCATAGTCATCGCCATCCTCATCGGCCCGTTCCGAGGCGTTGCGTTCGTTTGCGAAGGCGATCCACTCGCCGAGAGGGAGCTTGACCGCTTTGTTAAGCTCGCGGTCGTCCCAGCTCCATTTATCCTCCAAACGTGACGCATAGTGCTTCGGAAATATCGGGTCCTTGGAGGAATAAGCTCCGTCGACCGCGAGGCTGCGGAGTTCAGCTCCTGTATCGGCGTGCCAGACGCGCACGATATTCTCGCCGGCCGACAGGAAATGACGCCGCTCGGGCACAGCCGCCAGAGCCGCGACGGGGCATCCATGAAAGAGCGTTCGATGCGCTGTGCCGATCGGGCGAGGCAGCGGCCGCAGGGTTCTCAGCCAAAACCTATCGTCTCCTTTGCTCCTGCGCCATTCCCGCCAGCTTTCGAGCCACGCGTTCAGGCCGAGGTTTTCGGGCGGTTGGTCGAGATGCTTCTGGGCCTCATCCAAAAGCTCCGGCTTATCTGCGAAATTTTCGCGCAGATGCTGCTCCACGCGAGCGTCGCAGTGCCCGTGCAGCCCTTCGTAGTCTCGCCACCACAGTGCGTTCCACAAGGTCTGGAACAGGCACTTGGGATGTTTGACAAGGAAGGGCAGATCCCGCCGGATCGCCTCTTCAATGTATCGGAGCCTTCGTGTCTCGGCGTCGTCCGGTTCACGCCGGTTGCCTATCCATGGTGTTCGGCCCCGGCTGGTTTTCTTCAGCCAGCGCGCAGACTCAAACGCCCGTTCGCGCCGCTTCCTCAAGTCGCGAACGAAATCATCGGCCA
This sequence comes from Rhodomicrobium sp., assembly GCA_052145435.1. GTDB lineage: Bacteria > Pseudomonadota > Alphaproteobacteria > Rhizobiales > Rhodomicrobiaceae > Rhodomicrobium. The sequence goes on from JBKQOR010000277.1 coordinate 28,153, forward strand.
AATCTTCGATCAGACCGCAGGCCGCTTTGGCCTCAAGGAACTCAGGATCCAGCAGCAAGTCTGAAGCGCGGGTGCTATAATGCACGAGGTGCCACGGAAGCTCCGCGCATTTTCGCCGGTTCGCCGAGAGGGCGGGAATTCCTTCGCCGTCATTGCCTGAGAGTGTCCAGGGCTGGGCTGCGAAAAAGACCGCGAGCTGGATATGGGCGCCGGATTCATCCGAATGTAAGAACCCTGGCGTCCCCTTCTTGTGCTCCTTGAAATACCGGCTGCGCACAGCGAGTTCGAGTTCACGGTGATAAAAACTGAGGAGCCCCTCCCGGTTGAGGAGGTAAGGACGCAGCTGCCGCAGGATGGCGAAAACATTTGCATGGCCCGGCAGATCCGCCACCAATCCAGCCAGCTCGCGCTCAAGAAGCCCATGCCGGGCCACCAGCATCATCGTGAGGATTGTGCGGACGGTTTCAGCGTCGAACTCCGTCTCAAGCCGCTCGATCACCTGCAGGAAAAGCAATCGCACCAACTCTTGCGGGGGTTGCGCCTTTTTCAGTCCCAATGCTTGCCCGAGATTCCTCGCGCCGCCAGGGAGCGACCGGATGCGATCGGTCAGCTTCTCGAAGGAGCCAAAGCCGCGCAGCTCGTCGAGCGCGACACGCAAAAATAGCGGATTATGCGCTGCCGGGTTTCGCAGCAATAAATCCACCTGCCGCTGGCTGAGAGCTTTTGCGGCCAGTGACGGCACCAGTCGAACGATCTCGATACATTCGTCCCTCGTCAGTTGCGCAGCTGGAACCTCGGCGTGCCTCCGCGACCTCAGCGCCCGCAACGCCGCCGTCCCACGCGCCTCATCTTCGATGCAGCTCACCAGAACCTTGACGTGGGGCGCAAAGCCAGCGGGAAGCCAATCGAGGCTCTGGCTGTTGCCGCTGCCGTCGAGCTGGTCGATACCGTCGATGATCAGCACGATACGCCGTCCCGTGGGGATATGCGTAAGAAATTCCGAGAAACAGGCCTTGAGGTCATGCAGCTCCGCTGGAATCGTCAGGGTCGTTTGTAGCCTTTCAAGTTTTTCCTGATATTCGAGGGCGAGCTGGCGGCGATATTCGTCTACCTCATTCGCGGCGTTTGGATCCGAGGCCAGCTTTTCGAGCTTTTCAAGCTCGCGGCCGTGCTGGAATTCGAGTTTCTCAAGGTTTGATTGTTTTTCGGCGTCGAAGACCGCGTGTACAAGCTCCCGGGAGAGCCGCGTCAGCATATTCGGGAGGTTCAAGGACTCTTCACTTGCGCCCGCAAAGTGGGCGATGACCGTGGTGGCCGGCTCGCTCCTGTTAATCTCGCGCGCGAACTCGGCGAGAAGCGACGATTTGCCGGAGCCCGATGAACCGGATACGAGACAAAGGCGATCGGCGTCCGATGCCGCATAGTTCAGCAACGCCTTGAGCGGCTCGCGGCGCCCCGCAAAGACCCGCAAGCGCGACTCGGCGAAGCGGCTATGAAACTCCCTTTCTTCGTCTAGCGGATCGGCCGGGGCGGTTCCGCGCCCGGGCTCCAACCCCATCTCTTTCTCAATCGAGCCCCAGAGAGCGTCCCGGACTTCGATTCCGAAGCCCTCCAGGCTTACGAGGCGGCCCTTCACGCCATTGGCCGGATCGGGCGTGCCGGGATCCCAATCCGCCTTATAGGCCGCAACGAAGTGACCGCTCTGCGTCACCCGCTGCTTCAGCTCGGCGAGGCGCGCCCGCGCGGCGGCGCCGGTCTCCTCATAAATGGACCGGCGCAACGGAGACGGAATCTGCTCAAGCACGGCAGAGTCACGAAAGAAGAAGAACGCATGCCCAGGGGCGCCGGAGTTCAACGCGCCGTAAAGAAACTCAAGCTCCGTCACGCTCGCGTGCCCGCTCGTGTCGAGGCCGCGGGAGCGAAGATCATTCCGGCCGGCTCCTTCGATAATCGCGCCATAGCGATCGCCAAGAATGCCGAGAAAGAACGGCCGGCATTCATCGATGGTGTTGAGGCACAATTCGAGCGTCTGCTCGTTCTCAGACTGCTCCTTGGTAATGCCCCACCGAAGATCGATCTCTTCGAGGTAGATGCGATGATGATAGAGGCGCTCGCGCAGCTCGGGGAAGACGACACGGACCAAGTGGTCGCGCTCAGCCTGCATGTCCCGGAATGTAGACGATATGAAAACCCTGACGGTTTTCCAGGTGCCCGCCATCCGCCTCAATCCTAGCTTCGCAGCTGCCGCCTTCGCCTGGAAGGCGCAGGCAGGGCATCTGGGAAAAGTTGTGCCATCGTGAGCTCTGCGTATATAGCGTGGCTCCCGGAATCAAGGCTCATTCACGAAATCCCGGCCGTTGACGCGGACTGACTCCAGGGTTTTTTCGCTTTGAAAGGCAGAGTTGGGCGGACGTTTTTCGTGTTGCCGGGGTTCCTTACGGCTTCGGTATCTCCGTCCGGTACTTGGGCGCGAGAGCCTCGGCCCGCGCCCCTGGCTCGCATGATTTGCCTTTGTGAAAGACACAATGAAAAGAACTCCCATTGCGCAACTTTGAGTGCGCTTGCTTACAGAACGCTTACCTCCCGGCCACAAATAAGGAGAGGAACGGAGACAAGATTCCAGCCGGACACCGCTTCAAGAAAGCTTTGACCGGCCGCCGGCCTAATTGACGCCAGATTTTTATTGTCATCCTGCGGTCCGTGGCTTAGCGCTTTTGCCATTCTTCGAAGGAAAAGGGAGATTTTTCATGCCGGTTAGAGCAGCGATGCTGGTGGCCTTCTCGTTATTTACCGCGGGAGCAGGCGCCTCGGGATCCCACGCTGCGAATTATATTTTCGACAGCAAGCGTGCGGAAGTAAACTTTACTTACTATGTAGGCTTCCTATCGCAGTCGGGCCACTTCACAAAGCTGGACGGTACTTTCCAGTTCGAACCCCGTTCTCCCGGGCGCGGTTCGATCAACGCCGTCATAAGAACTGCCAGCCTTACCGCCAATGCGTGGGAATCGGAGTTGAGAGGGAGCAGCTTCTTCAATGTTGCCGTCTTTCCAGAGATCCGGTTCACGAGCCGCACCGTCAGGGCTACGGGTGAAAACTCCGCCGAGTTCATTGGGGATCTCACGATGAACGGGGTCACCCGGACGGTAACTTTGCAAACTGTTCTCAAGAGCGGCCCACACGTTACGGCGACTGCTCATCTCAAGCGAAGCGCCTTTAACATGACGGCGCTTGGCTTTCTGGTCGGCGATGACATCGATATACAAATCGAAGCCGAACTCATCGAAAAGCAGAAGAGCCATCGCGCTTCCGATTAGCGGCCCGCCACCTGATTTTCACCGCTTTGCTGAGGCGTAAGCATTCCGTAAGCCAAGCGGTCCTATAGCTGCGAGCTGGGGGCCCCTCCCCTGCAGCGCCGAGGTGCTTGCGGTCTGGCAAAGCACCTCGCGCTGCTCCGGTATCGCAGTGAAATAAATGATCGATGACGATTAGCGTAGCCTCGTAGTCTCAGTGGGTGAGATGCCGCTACGAACCAAATCGGATGAGACATATGACGTTTATTCCACGAACCGCCTGCAAACTCCGTGAAATCACCATCTTAACTTACGCGCATTCCAGCTGTCGCGGTTGAGGAGGGCATTTTTGCTTCAAAACCTACAGCTCAACGGCTGCGGCGAGGATCTCTACGAGAGTCATGTCAATCCTGAATGGGTGCGGCTGCTCGATATTCTTGAGATGAACGTCACCTACGAGCGCTGCAAAGGTTCAGAGCTTCATACCGCTGACGGCCGGGTCATCCTCGACTTCAACTCCGGCTACTGCGTGCACAACGTTGGGCACAATCATCCGCGCATTATCGCGGCTCTCAAAGACGAGCTCGATAAATCCGGCCCCGCCATGCTGCAGGCTCATGTGCCGGAACTGGCAGGAAAACTGGCAGCGAGGCTTTGCGCCCTAGCTGGAGGCCGGCTGAACAAGGTTTTCTTCGGAAGCTCCGGCAGCGAGGGGGTCGAGGCTGCCATCAAATTCGCCCGCGCGCACACAAAGCGCCCTGGCATTCTTGGCGCTTCCGGAGGCTTTCACGGCCTTACCTGCGGCGCCCTCTCTTTGATGTCGAACAATTTCTGGAAGGAAGGGTTCGGGTCGATGCTGCCCGCGACGGAATTCGTTCCGTTTGGGGATATCGAGGAGCTGGAACGCAAGCTCGCTACAAAGTCGTTCGCGGCGTTCATCGTCGAGCCGATACAGGCGGAAGGCGGTATCCTTGTTCCGCCGCCGGATTACTTCGCGGCCGCTCAAGCGCTGTGCCGCCGCTACAGCACGCTCTTTGTACTGGACGAAGTTCAAACCGGCTTTTTCCGCACTGGCTCGTTTCTCGCGGGACATCGCTTCGGCGCCGATCCAGACATCGTAATTCTCGCCAAGGCCATTAGCGGCGGGCTCATCCCGTGCAGCGCCGTGCTGATGACCGACGCCGTCTATAGGTCCGTTTACAGCTCGTTCAAGCGCGCTCTGGTCCACACTTCGACCTTCAGTGAAAACGCGCTGGCGATGCGCGCCGGCTTAGCGACGCTTGACGTGCTTGAGGACGAAGAGCTTGGAAAGCGAGCGGCAGCATCGGGCGAGCGGCTTCGCAGCGCACTTAGAGAGCGGCTTTCGAGCTACGAGATGATCGCCGGGATTCGCGGGATGGGCCTGCTCAACGGGATTGAATTCAAAGCGCCCCGCTCGTTGAAACTGCGGGTCGCGTTCGAGACCTTGGCCATGATCCATCCGGCTGTGTTCGGCCAGATCCTCGTCATGCGCATTTTCCGGGATCATGGAATGCTGAATCAAGTGTGCGGCAATAATTTCATGGTGCTGAAGGTTTCGCCGCCGCTCACGATAGACGATGAAAAGCTCGATCGCTTCGTTTCCGCCGCCGGTGAAATCACCGAACTCATGCACAGCTTTAGCGGCTTCTGGACCGAGGCCATAGGCCTAGCCCAGCGCACTTTGAAGTCCAGATGACCGCATCCCGTCTCGCAAATCATCCAAAAAAAAAAGCTCGCCACGCCATAGAGGAGAAACGCATGAGAATTCGTAGCACGCAGCGGCGGAGCGAGGGGGGCCTGTGAGGATAGCAAGCGTAGCAGGCGCGATGCCAGAGCATCGCTATCCGCAAGAAGCGATAACGGCCGCATTCAAAGCTTATTGGGGTGAGCGGCTCCGAAGCCCGGAGCGGCTCGATCAGTTCCATTCCAGGGTCGGGGTAGAATACCGGCACCTAGCCTTTCCGATAGAGCGCTATCCGCAATTTAGTTCTTGGGGTCAGACGAACAGTGCCTGGTTCGAGGCCGCCGAGGGACTTGGAGCCAAGGCCATCGAAGCAGCCCTCGATCGGGCGGGACTGTCCCGGCAAGAGCTGCACGCGATTTTCTTCGTTTCGGTTACCGGCATTGCGAGCCCTTCGCTCGATGCGCGGCTCATAAACCGCATGGGTTTGCGGCCAGACATCAAGCGCACACCGATTTTTGGCATTGGCTGCGCCGGAGGTGCCATGGGTTTGACCCGCGCGGCCGATTACGTTCTGGCCTATCCCGAACATAATGCGGTGCTGCTTGCCGTGGAGCTTTGCTCTCTTACGATCCAGGCGGACGACCTCTCAGCGGCGAACCTTATCTCAGTCGGGCTTTTCGCCGACGGCGCCGCGGCAGCCATCGTCAGTGGCTCCAAGGTAAGGCGCCGCCTGCCGAACGGCTGGGCTTCCCCCGCTGTTGAAGGCCCGAAAATCTTGGGCACCGGCTCGGTTTTCTATCCCGGCTCCGAGGATATTATGGGGTGGGACATATCGGAGAAGGGCTTGAAGATCGTGCTTTCGCCCCGCCTCCCGGATCTTATTAAGAAGAACCTTGGCGGCGACGTGGATGCCTTTCTAGCTAAATACAAACTCACACGCCGCGATATCGGAACTTGGGTCATGCACCCTGGCGGGCCCAAGGTTTTGCACGCCATCAGGGACACCCTCGGTCTAACAGACGACGCCGTTGCAACCTCGTGGGAGTGCCTGAAACAGTTCGGAAATCTTTCCTCCGCCTCGGTCCTTCTCGTCCTTGAGGAAACCCTCATGAAGAAGTCTCCCGAACCCGGAACATACGGCATTCTATTGGCGATGGGCCCTGGATTCTGCACAGAGATGGTCCTCCTCCAGTGGTGATGCGAACCCCTAGCCCGGTGGAAACCGACATCTTTATCGTGGGAGGCGGCCCCGCCGGCCTCGCTGCCGCCCTCGCCGCGCGCAAGCGCGGCTTTGAGGTCATTGTCGCGGACCGGAGCAAGCCTCCGATCGATAAGGCCTGCGGCGAAGGTCTCATGCCGGACGGTGTCGCAGCCTTGCGTGAGATTGGCGTGGAACTCACCGCGGCGGACGCCGCGCCGTTCCGCGGCATACGATTCCTGGACAATGACCTATTCGCCGAGGCGTCCTTTCCAAGCTCCGGATGCGGTTTTGGCATTCGGCGGACACGCCTCCATCAAATCCTCGCCGGCGCCGCCAAACTGGCCGGTGCCGATCTGCGCTGGCAATCTCAGGCGGAAGCTCTCGAAGAAGGCGGTGTAAGGGTGGACGGCCGCCTGGTGCGGTGCCGCTGGATCGCTGGTGCCGACGGATTTAATTCCCGCGTGCGCCAATGGTGCGGGCTTCAACCGGCCTGGAGCAGCGCCCGGCGGATAGGGCTACGGCAGCATTTCCGGATTAAGCCGTGGACTGATTTCGTTGAGGTCTACTGGAACCGCCATTGCCAAGCCTACGTCACGCCGGTAGCTCCGGACGAAATCTGCATTGCAATGATCGGGACCGTGAAAGAAGTCCGGGTGGAGGACTTGTCCTGCCTTTTTCCGCGCCTCGCCAAACGGCTCACCTTCGCCGAACAATTGGGGGCGCCGCGTGGCGCCATCACCATGTCTTCGCGATTGCCTACGGTGACGCAAGGCCGGGTAGCGCTCTTAGGAGATGCGTCGGGAACGGTCGACGCTGTAACCGGCGAGGGCCTGCATTTAGCATTCCGGCAGGCAAACGCTTTGGCTGACGCTCTAGCGGGTGGCGACCCAGTCCAATACGCTTCGGCTCACCGTCAGATGCAACGAATGCCGCAGCTCGTGGCACGTCTATTGCTGCTTCTGGACGGCAACGACCGCTTGCGCAGGGCAGCGTTCCGGACACTGGCGGCATACCCCTCGCTCTTCAGCGGTCTTCTGGCTTTTCACGCCGGGGCTCGTCCGCCGTCCGATTTATCTCTCGGCATCCTTGACAGTACACTGAGGGTTCTTTCCTCACCGCTGTCGCTGGGGAGAAGGGCTTAAGCTTGAGAATTAGAAAATCACCTGCGGAAAGCCCTCCCAAGTTTCCAATATTTGCCACATTTGCTGCCGATAGCGCAGCAGGAAGCCTTGCGACATCCTGTTTCAATCGAATCTGAACATAAGAGAAGAGCAGCGCATGAGACTCCTGATAGCCGAGGACAATGTCCGTCTTGGCACCTACATTCGGGCCGCGCTCAGCGAGCGGGGGTTCACCGCAGATCTCGTTGAAACTGCAGGCGACGCAGAAGCAGCTTTGTTCGGCGTCGATTACGAAGCCCTTATCCTCGATCTGGGGCTTCCCGACGCCGATGGCATGTCTGTGCTTAAGAAGATGCGCCAAAATCAGGATATGAGGCCGGTTCTTATTCTCACGGCACGCGACAGCACGGAAATGCTCGTCAACGGCCTCAATGGCGGCGCGGACGATTATCTTTGCAAGCCTTTCGAGATGG
>JBKQOR010000278.1:0-7198 GCA_052145435.1 Rhodomicrobium sp.
CATCATTTCGCTTATCGTGGGCTTGCGCGTTTCCGCCGAAGCGGAGCGCGAGGGTCTCGATATCGCCGAGCATGGCGAGCGCGCTTACAATATGTGAGAAACAAGGGTGGCGCATATGCGCCACCCTAGCCTGCCCCCCAGCGCCTGTTTCTCCTCCCTGACAGCGCGCTTTGACAGCAGGCTGCTTAGCCCGGGATCGTATCCCGGGCTTTTTTTGCAGGAAGGCGATTACGTTGCGTTGCTCCTGGTGTTAGCTTCGGCACGTAAGACGAACCGGAATAACGCACTTGGACGAACGTGGCTGACAATCTCCTTTCTTCGATTCACTCGCCCTTCGAGCGGTTGCGCGATCTTTTGGCCAACGCGACGCCAGGCGCGCCCGCCATCGACATGACCATCGGCGAGCCCCGGCACGGATTTCCGGCCTTCGCCGCGGACGCCGTAGCCAAGCATTGGGCCCTCTTCGGCAAATATCCCCCTATTGGCGGCATTCCGGAGCTTCGAGGCGCCATCGCGGCTTGGCTGGAACGCCGTTACCGGCTGCCGCCGGGAACCATAGACGCGGACCGGCACATTCTGCCGCTTTGCGGAACGCGGGAGGGGCTCGTCTCGGCATTGGCGATCGCAATCGCTCGCAAGGGCGCGAGCCGCCCGGCGGTGCTGATGCCAAACCCGTTCTACCAAGCCTATTATGCGGCCGCGCTCACATCCCGGATCGAACCCGTCTTTTTGGCGGCGGCCGCAGACACGGGATTTCTCCCCGGCCTCGACGCGCTCCATCCGGCTCTCCTCGACCGCACGGCAGCCATTTATCTGGCCTCGCCTGCGAATCCTCAAGGCGCCGTGGCTTCCGAGGCCTATTTCGAGCAGCTTATCGCGCTCGCACACAAGCACGGCTTCTATGTTTTTTCGGACGAATGCTATTCCGAGATCTATCCTGAGGCGCCCCCGCCCGGTATTCTTCAAGTTGCGGCGCGCCTTGGCGGCTTCGACCGTGTTCTCGCGTTCAATTCGCTCTCCAAGCGGTCCAACGCGCCAGGCCTGCGGTCGGGCTTCATCGCGGGCGATGGCGCCTTCCTTAAGGATTATCTGAAATACCGCAATGTGGCATCGCCTCAGGTACCGCTGCCGATCCAATATGCCTCGGCGGCGCTCTGGGCGGACGAGGCTCATGTGGAAGAAAGCGGCGCTCTCTATCGCGAGAAATTCGAGGCGGCGTCGGAAAAGCTCGGGACCGTGCCGGGATATTATCAGCCGGCGGGAGGCTTCTTTCTTTGGCTCGATGTGGGTAAATTGGGTGGAGGTGTAGAGGCCGCGGTAACGATTTGGAAAGGATGCGGTGTCAAACTTCTGCCTGGGGCCTATTTGGCCCAACCGGACGCCCGGCGGACCAATCCGGCAAAGGACTATGTCCGGCTCGCCCTTGTGGACCCGCTCGATGTGACCCGGAAAGCGTTGGATCGCCTTCAGTCATACTTGCTGTGACGCGGGGCGCAGGTGTGGAGTTGCGTGCGTAAATGCAGACGAGGCAGAAACGCTTTTTGCCGAAGGCGCTGGCGGTTGAATTGCGGCGCTTGCCTTGGCGGCTTCTTGGTTTTTTGCTGTTCGCGCTAGCCGCGGCCTGCTGGCTGGCACTGTTAAGCTGGTCTTTCGTAGACCCAGGCCCGAATTACGCAACGGTCTCCGAGCCGCATAATTGGCTCGGCTACCGCGGTGCAAACTTCGCCGATACCGTGATGGAGGGCTTTGGGCTAGCCTCGCCCTTGCTGGTTCTGCCGCTCGCCGCGCTCGGGATTCAAATTGGCACCGGCTATACGCCGCAGCAGCCTAAGCTAAGGTTCCTCTATTGGGCAGGTGCGCTGCTCACCGCTCCGGCCTTCTTTGCATCGCTGCAGGCGCCCCCGCGCTGGCTTCCCGGCACGGGGCTTGGCGGTATTTTTGGCGACTTCGCCGCCGCGCGGATCGCAAAGCTTTCGCCCGTCGTGCCGCCTCTCCTGCTCTGGCCCATCTCGGCAGTGCTGTTCTTTTGCATTGCGTCATGGTGTGTGTGGCGCGCCTGCGGCCTCAACGCGCGGGATTTGGCGCTTGCGTTTCAAGGCCTGGCATCTGGGGGAATCGACCCTGCGCCAGCCCGCGAGGAGTTTGGGGAACCTGCGTCTCGCGAGCCCTTGACGAATAGGATGACGAGTTGGACGAAGTATTTCTCCCCCCGCAACAGGGCGCTGGTCCCGGCAAGTCCGCGTGAGTTCTGGATGACCCAGCCGCGGCCCGAACCCTCACTTCCGCCGGCCGCCGCGCCCTCCCCTTTCACGAAGTGGGGGGGCCGGCAGGCCTCCATGGAAACGGCGGCGGGAAATGGCGTTTTCGCACTGACGGCTGCGGAAGATTTAGCGGGGTTTCAGTCCTCGCAACATCGCGATGACGAGTCCGCAGACGGGAGGGCTGGCCCCGGCTCAAGCGGGAACCCGGACAGCGGTATTCGCATCGAGCCCTTCTTCGGCCCAAGGCCAAGCCCCGAGCCCAGCGGCGGCGCCGGGAGCGATACGGCCTCCAATGGGCAAACGCCGGTTTCGCCCTTCTTGCGCTTGACGCGTAAAGCGGCGAAAGGCGCCAACGCAAGCGCTCAGCGTATCTTCGAGAGCATCGGCAACGGCGTTAAAGTCCGGAAGCCCGTTACTTATGTGAATGTAGAGCGGCCGGCTTCCCCAAACCGCTCTGAGGAACGCCCGGAAATCGATGACCCTAGCGCTGCCTTGCCGCCGCTCTCGCTTCTCGCGCCCACGCAGGCGGCACCGCACAAGCGTGACGGCGCGGACGCAGCACACATGCAGCGTGCAGCAGCTCTGATGTGCGTGCTTGGAGATTTCGGTGTCAAGGGACGGATATCGGGGATTTTCCCCGGCCCGGTTATCACGCTTTTCGAGCTGGAGCCCGCACGCGGAACCAAATCCTCGCGCATTGTGGGCCTTGCCGACGATATCGCCCGCTCGATGAGCGCGGTCTCCGCGCGCGTCGCGGTGGTTCCCGGCCGGGACGCCATCGGCATCGAGCTTCCGAACCCGAAGCGCAAGTTCGTTTCCTTGAGGGGAATTCTAGAGTCGCCCGCCTTTCAGAACTCTCAAGCCGCGCTGCCGCTCGCGCTCGGCAAGTCCATTGGCGGGGAGCCGATTTCCGTCGATCTCGCGCGCATGCCGCACCTTCTGATTGCGGGAACGACCGGCTCCGGCAAGTCTGTGGGGATCAACGCCATGATCCTCTCGCTCCTCTTCAGGCTGCCTCCCAGCCAATGTAATTTCATCATGATCGACCCGAAGATGCTGGAGCTGTCGGCCTACGATGGCATACCGCACCTGCTCTCGCCGGTGGTGACGGACCCGAAGAAGGCAGTCGCCGCGCTGAAGTGGGCCGTGAAAGAGATGAACTCCCGTTACGAGCGCATGAGCAAGCTCGGAGTGCGCAATGTGGCGGGCTTCAATGCGAGAGTGGCCGCGGCGCAGCTGAGAGGCCAGCCGTTGCGGCGGACGATCCAGACAGGCTTTCACCCCACAAGCGGTGCGCCCATGGAGGAGGAGGAGACGATCGAATCCGTCTCCATGCCCTATCTTGTCATCGTGATCGACGAGATGGCGGACCTCATGATGTGCGCCGGCAAGGATGTGGAGTTCGCGGTGCAGCGGCTGTCGCAGATGGCGCGCGCAGCGGGCATCCACCTTATCATGGCGACGCAGCGCCCGAGCGTCGATGTCGTTACCGGCACGATCAAGGCCAACTTTCCAAGCCGCATCAGCTTTCAGGTGACCTCGAAAATAGACAGCCGCACAATCATCGGGGAGCAAGGCGCCGAGCAGCTCCTTGGCTCGGGCGACATGCTTTACATGGCTGCGGGCGGGCGCATCATCCGCGCTCACGGACCTTTCGTTTCGGACGGCGAGGTCGAGGCAGTCGCGCGGCACTTGAAAGCGCAAGGCATACCCTTCTATCGCGAGGACATTCTGGAGGACAGCTGTGGCTTCGAAGAAGACGCTCCTTCCAAGGCAAACGACGCCGGGAGCTGCGACCTCTACAACCAAGCGGTGGACATCGTCTTGAAGGACCGCAAGCCAACGACGAGCTATCTCCAACGGCGCCTTAAGATAGGCTATAACCGTGCGGCGTTGCTGATCGAGCGCATGGAGCAAGAAGGAATAGTCGGCGCGCCGGGAAGGACAGGCCGGCGCGAAATCCTCGCCGATGCGGCGCAATAGCAAGGCATTCGCACAAACGGTAGCTTGGCTTTCTGGTAGAAAATTCTCAAACAAGGAGGCGCACTTGAGGCAGATTCGCCACTGTCAAGCTCGTAATCACGCATTTTTGCTTTGCATCCAGCTTCACACATGCTATCTTTAGGTCATTGAGAGGTTGGTGCCAGTCACCATCGGTAGTGCCCCCCCGTCTAGCCGAAGGCCCAGTCTCTCAGCGCCGGCTTCCCTCCCGGCGCAGCGTGAAAACGCAAAGCGCCCAACCTTCGCCGGAGTTGGGCGCTTTTTTCATGCCCATGCTACGAATCGCCACGTGGAACATAAATAGCGTCCGGTTACGGCAGGGCTTGGTCTCGCGTTTGCTGACGCAGACTCAGCCCGACGCTCTCTGCCTGCAAGAAATTAAGTGCAGGGAGGACGTTTTTCCACTCGAGGCCTTCCACGCGCTCGGATACCGGCACATCGCGATCAGCGGACAGGCGGGATATCACGGGGTCGCCACGCTCTCCAAGTTTCCGCTCTTGCCTCTGCCGCGGGAAAGCTTTTGCGGTACGGCCGAAGCGCGCCATCTCGGCTGCGCCGTAAACCTCCCCGGCGGCGGGACGCTCGCCATCCATAACATCTATGTGCCTGCCGGCGGAGATATCCCGGACCCCGCTGTCAATCCAAAATTCAAGCAAAAACTTGCCTATCTCGAAGCTCTTGCCGCCTGGCGCGAAACCCGCGGCGGCCACGCCCTTCTTCTTGGCGATTTCAACGTTGCGCCGCTCGAAACCGATGTCTGGTCCCACAAGCAGCTCTTGAATGTCGTAAGTCACACCCCCGTCGAAGTTGCGGCTCTGACAAAAGTCCAGGACGATGGCGGATGGATAGATCTTGTACGGACTATCATTCCAGCCGAACGGAAGCTATATACTTGGTGGAGCTATCGCGCGCGGGATTGGGAAGCGTCGGACCGCGGCCGCCGTTTGGACCACATTTGGGGAAGCGCTTCGCTTGCCGGAAAAGTGCGCGGCGTGACGGTGCTCAAAGAAGCCCGCGGCTGGAGCGGACCGTCGGACCATGTTCCCGTTATCGCCGAACTCGATTTGTAAGTTAGCCAAAAAGCTTATGCCTGACCGGATAGTCCTGCAGCGTCCTGCAGCGACTCGTTGTAGACGAGCGGCGCGAAATTGGCTACACTGCGCGCTTCGGGGCTAAGTCCTTGATTCTTGGGGAATAGTTTAATGGTAGAACAGCGGACTCTGACTCCGCTAGTCTTGGTTCGAGTCCAGGTTCCCCAGCCAGAAAAATTGCCCAGAAAATCAAGATCTTAGGCCGCCACTGAGCGGTCTTTTCCGTTTAAAGCGTGTTGCAACGGCGTACAAGAGAATGCCGCTTGTTTTCAATGCCTTACCATTCGTTACCAATCATTCCATGCAACACGCTTGCAACTCGGTGTTCACAAAAGGTTCTTGCGGCTTGGCCAAGCGTGCAGCGGCCAACTAAACGCGCCCGGCGCGAGCAATCGTTGCCGTTTTTTGCCTGTGTCCGAACCTCCGGACGATCAGCGAAGCCGAGGGATCTACGGCCGGCCATATGCCCGGTCACAGCTTCTCGCCCTTTTTGACCTTGTCCAGCAGAACGAGCGCTTGCTCGACAATCTCGACATAGGAGGCGTTCCCGGCGTCGGCGAGGCGCCGGATCGGCTGCGCCGTCTGCGGCGAGAACCGGAACGACATCGGCTCGGTGCGGTTCTTCCGGCGCCTAAAGCGGCCGTCCACTTTTGCGAGCCCCTCCCGTTCGGCCCGCTCCCTTTGGCCTGCGCTGTCCCGCCTGGCGAGCGGAGTGAGGTCCAGCATGTCGATTTCGCCCTGATCGTTCAACGAAGTTCTTCCTCGATTATGATCAGCTCACCAGTGACGCTGCGGACAATCCCCGGGTCAGCGTCAGAGGCACTTCGGAGCAATTCATCGCTGGGCTGGGTGCAAGCTACAAAATCGCCATCGATCCGTAGGGTTCCCGTTTTCAGGAAACCAGCGAGGCGCTGCAAGCGGAGCACGATACCAGCAATAGCGTAGTTAGGAAAAATGCACCGCCATAGCCGTCAGGTACGTCTGTGCATTTGAGAAAAGACGTAAGCGTTCTGTAAGCTAAGAATTTTCTGCGAAGCGCTGCGGTAGTTTCCTCCACAACTCCGAGAATGCCCTCGCCTGACCTTCTCCTTGGATTTTTTTGGCGGCTGCGCTCCCCGCGGGTCGCATCAATAGTTCCAGAACGTAGAAGTCGCGCCTTGGGAGCTCAACGGCGTGAGCAATAGCCATACTTTTTCGTAAGCCTCGCGAATCCGCGTTGGTGCGCTCAACCCGCTACTTCGGCGCCGAAACATAGGGCTCGAGACTGAGCCGCCCAACGATCTGCCGCTACGGCGTCTGCGGTGACAGCGCCATTCCTGGTGTCCGGAATGGCGTTTCGGAAGCTCAACGCTGCGGCTGCTTGCCTCGCCTCAGAGCATGAGAAGAAGAGCTTAAGCGTGAAGATTTGACCCCAGCGGTGAAAACCCTCCCAAGTTTCCAATTTTTGCCACATTTACTGCCGATAGCGCGGTGTGAGAGCCTGCGACATTCTGTTACAACTAACTCAGGACGTAAGAGATGAGCAGCGTATGAGACTCCTAATAGCCGAAGACAATGTGCGTCTTGGCACCTACATTCGCGCTGCGCTCAGCGAGCGGGGATTCACCGCGGACCTCGTGGAGACGGCGGGTGACGCGGAGGCGGCCCTGTCCGGCGTCGATTATGTGGCCCTGATCCTCGATCTTGGGCTCCCCGACGCCGATGGCATGTCTGTGCTGAAGAAGATGCGCCAAAATCAGGATATGAGGCCGGTTCTTATTCTCACGGCACGCGACAGCACGGAAATGCTCGTCAACGGCCTCAATGGCGGCGCGGACGATTATCTTTGCAAGCCTTTCGAGATGG
>JBKQOR010000279.1:0-43946 GCA_052145435.1 Rhodomicrobium sp.
CCCATGCGCGCTAGAATGGCTGCGTGGCTCAGGATGCCGTTCTTGAGGCATTTCAGCTCGAACTTCTCGTTCGGGCTATGGATGCGGTCGTCGGCGAGCCCAAAGCCTACGAGGATCGAATCGAGGCCGAGCTTTTCGCGCATATCTCCCACGACCGGGATGGAGCCGCCGCAGCCCACCATGGCTGCGGGTTTTCCATAAATGTCCGCCAGCCCGGCGCGCGCGGCTTGCATGAATGGGCCGCCTTCCGGCACGAGGATGCCGGCCGACGCGCTCAATAACTCCAGGCTCCAGGAGCAATCCGGCGGCGCGCGCCGCCCAAGGAATTCCTCCAACGCTTCCACGATTTTCTCCGGGTCTTGATTGGGCACGGTGCGGAAGCTCAGCTTGGCCGAGGCGCTGCTTGCGATGACGGTCTTCGAGCCCGGTCCTGTGTAGCCGCCCCAGATGCCGTTCACATCGCAAGTTGGCCGCGCCCATAGGCGTTCGAGGACCGTATAGCCAGCCTCCCCCAGCGAGTGCGTGAGCCCAATCTCGCCCAAAAAGCCGGCTTCATTGAAGGAAAGCGCGGCCCAAGCCGCCCGCTCAGCCTGCGAAAGCTCAGCGACATCGTCATAGAAGCCGGGGATCTGTACCCTTCCGTCCGGCCCGTGCAGTTGGCCCAGTATTTCCGTCAGCGCGTTGATCGGATTGATAACCGCGCCGCCGTAAAGCCCCGAATGCAGATCGCGGGACGGCCCATGCAGCGTCACCTCGACATAGACGTTGCCGCGCAGGCGGTAGGTGATTGCGGGCGTGCCGATATCCCACGAGTTCGTATCGGTGATAATCGCGACGGCTGCTTGGCTGAGCGCGGGCGCGTGCTCCGCGAGGAAGCCCGGCAGCGATGTGCTGCCGCTTTCCTCTTCACCTTCGAGCAGCACCGTCACATGGGCGGGCAGCGAACCGTGCACCGCTTTCCAGGCGCGGAAAGCTTCGAGGAAGGTCATCACCTGCCCCTTATCGTCGACCGCCCCGCGCGCGACGGCGCGCTTGCCGCGCGGGCCGTCCACAATGGCGGGCTCGAAGGGCGGGCTGTCCCAGAGTTCGAGCGGATCGGGGGGCTGCACATCGTAATGGCCGTAATAGAGAAGGTGCGGCGCGTCCGGGCTTGCGCCTTCGCAATGCGCCAACAGGATAGGGTGGCCAGGCGTGTCGTGGAGCTTCGCGGTGAAGCCGAGACCGGTGAACTCCGCTTCGAGCCAAGCGCCTGCGCGCTTTACCTCGTCCTTGTAGGCCGGATCGGTGGAAATCGAGGGAATGCGCAGAAACTCGATATATCGGGCCAGCGACGCGCCGAAATCCGTCTCGACCTGTGCCAGCACCGGCTCCAGCTTGGCCATGCGATCCTCCCTTGGCGGCATAGCGCCGCAAATTTGTCAACCCCTCGCATAATGGTGGACCCCCGCGTAAACTCATATTAAACGCATCTGAGATCGGCGGCCACGCAGACTATGCGTGGTGCGCATAGTTTATAGGGGATGTGATGAGGAAAGTTAAGACGATCGAGTTTTGGCTCGTTGCCCTGCCGGTCCTGTTCTTACTATCGGGATTGGCGGCCGGATTTGACCAGGAAGCTGTCGCGAAAATTCTCCTCCCTGTCGTCGCCGTGGTCTGGATGCTGCTCGCTATCGTTTGGATGTTCAGAGAGATCGTGCGCAAAATACGCGACTGAGCCCATACGGAAAATGGCCGGGGCAAGCCCGGCCATCGGCGATCTTTGTAAGGTTGTAAAGGCTGCCGCGTAGCGGCCCTCTATTTTCCTGCCTCAAGTCGAGGGCTGGGGCTCCATCCCGCCGAGATCGGGGTCTTTCCGCGGCGCGCGGCTGCCCGTCGACGGCACGGCGGAGCGCCGCTTGGGCTGGTCCTCCTTCATGGTGAACTCGCGCACGGGCGGCTTACCATTCAGCAGATCCCGGACCTCTTGACCCGACAAGGTCTCGTATTCGAGAAGGCCCTTCGCAAGCGTATGCAAGTCTTCCAAGTGCTCCGTCAGGAAGGTGCGTGCTCTTTGCTCGCCCTCGTCGACAAGGCGCCGGATCTCGGAGTCGATCAGTTGCGCTGTCTCTGGCGACATGTTCTGAGAACGCGTCACCGAATGGCCCAGGAAAACCTCCTCCTGGTTGTCGCGATAGCGGATGCGGCCGAGCTTGTCGCTCATCCCGTATTCGGTGACCATCGAGCGCGCCATGTTCGTGGCCTGCTTGATATCGTTCGCAGCGCCTGTCGTCACATTTTCCGGACCGAAGACCAGCTCCTCGGAAACACGGCCGCCGAAGACCATCGCGAGATAGGCCTCCATCTCGTGCTTCTTCATGCTGTAGCGGTCGCGTTCCGGCAGATTGTAGGTGACGCCAAGTGCCCGGCCGCGCGGAATGATCGTGACCTTGTGCAAGGGATCGTTGCCTGGGATGAACAGGCTGACGAGCGCATGCCCCGCCTCGTGATAGGCGGTGAGGGTTTTCTCCTCCTCCGTCATGGCCATGGAGCGCCGTTCCGCGCCCATCATGACGCGATCCTTCGCATCCTCGAACTCGTGCTGAGTGACGACCCGCTTGGCGCGGCGCGCCGCAAGCAGAGCAGCCTCGTTCACAAGGTTCGAAAGGTCGGCTCCTGAGAAACCAGGGGTGCCGCGTGCGATCAGCTTGAGATCGACATCGGGGGCGAGCGGCACTTTGCGGACGTGAACTTTCAAAATCTTCTCGCGTCCAACGATATCCGGCGCTGGCACCACGACCTGCCTGTCGAAGCGGCCGGGACGCAACAGAGCGGGATCGAGCACATCGGGCCGGTTCGTCGCGGCGATGAGGATGATGCCCTCGTTCGCCTCGAAGCCGTCCATCTCGACAAGAAGCTGGTTCAGCGTCTGCTCGCGCTCGTCATTACCGCCGCCAAGCCCGGCGCCGCGATGGCGGCCGACTGCGTCGATTTCGTCGATGAATATGATGCAGGGCGCGTTCTTCTTGGCCTGCTCGAACATATCGCGGACACGGCTTGCGCCGACACCGACGAACATTTCAACGAAGTCCGAGCCCGAGATCGTGAAAAACGGCACGTTTGCCTCGCCGGCGATGGCGCGCGCCAAGAGCGTCTTGCCGGTGCCGGGAGGTCCGACGAGCAGCGCGCCGCGCGGAATGCGCCCGCCGAGCCGCTGGAACTTCTGCGGATCGCGCAAGAATTCGACGATCTCCTCCAGATCCTCTTTCGCCTCGTCCACACCCGCGACATCGTCGAAGGTTACACGGCCCTGCTTCTCGGTCAGCAATTTTGCCTTGGATTTGCCGAAACCGAGCGCCCTGCCGCCGCCCGATTGCATCTGGCGCATAAAGAACACCCAGACCGCGATGAGAAGCAGCATCGGGAACCAGTTCACGAGCACGCCAAGCAGCGAGGGAACGTCCTCGGAAGCGGGCTTCACATCGAAACGGACACCCTTGTTATGCAGCCGCTCAATGAGCTGCGGATCGTTGGGCATGTAAGTTTGATAAGTCTGACCGCCCTCCAAAACGCCCGAAATCTGATTGCCGGAAAGCGTTGCCGAGCGGACCTTGCCGTTATCGACCTCGGTGAGGAATTGCGAATAGTCGATACTGCTTCCGCGGGAATTCTTCGGACTGTTTTGAACGAGATTGAACAGTGCGACCAGCAGAAGAGCGATGATGATCCAGATCGCCAAATTACGGAAGTTCGAGTTCATGGAGACGATGTCTTCCCCTAATGCTGCGCACGGCGCGTTGAAGGCAGAGCAAGCAATCAGCCTAGGCCTTCCAGCTTACAATGCAAGGATAAGTGAGCCAATCCGCTGAGAGATAGGGTACGGGTTGGGCTTTGCCAAGCGCACTCGCCTTCGCGGTTCAGGCTCGCTTAAGAAAATGGCTAAGGCGCGGCACGAGCTCTGCCCATGCAGCGCCGGCGGCGTTCCCGCGGGCTTCCGGATTGACGAAATCCAAGGAAGGCGCCGATAGGAGCAGTCCATCGCGCCAAAGCGCGGGAGAGGTCAGCGCGGCCAGGCGATTGGCCATCGGCATAACAGGACGATCCTTGAACGCCTTGCGGCACATTGCCCACCCGCTGGCCCCCAGCGGTACCACGGAAACATTACCGCTCAAATCGCCTGCGAAGGTTAGCACAAACCTGCCGTCCCAAATGCATGTGCTCCCCGGCTGGCAAAGGAGCGGCGCGCGCCCGATGCGGCCGGGTTCGCGGTAGAATTGCAGCGTTGCCGGAGTTGCGATCGCAAGGCATCCGCCGAGCGCGCCCTGACGCTTTCCGGACCGCAGCTCGTCCAGTAAGCGCTCGGCTTTGATCATGCGGGGCGCCTCTTCTTTTCCGCCGATGAGCGCTAGCGCTTGCGACAGCACGCGAAGCGCGATTTCGGAGGGGAGTTTGAGGAAAGTCTCAAGGCCGATTTCGCCTTGAGCGAGGTTCGAAACCCGGAAATTTTGGTCCAAGAACTCCGAGGCAGCCTGCGAAAGCGCCTCGCGGCCGCGGCCAAGACGGGCAGCGCTCAGCGTGAGAGCGGACCTCGTAATGCCGGCAGCCGCCAAGGATTTCATGGCGTGCCTGAGCCGCACCCGCTCGAACGCGGCATTGCTATTGCTCGGATCGCTGACGAAGGCAACGGCTGAGGCGCGCAGATAGGCCAATAGCCTGGCCTTCGAGAAGCCGAGGAGCGGCCGGACAATGGGCACCCCGCCATGCTCCGAGACCGCTGCCATGGCCGCGAGTCCGTCCAGACCGCTTCCCCGGCAAAGGCGCATCAAGAATGTCTCGGCCTGGTCGTCCTCGGTGTGGGCGGTGGCAAGGCAAGCGAAACCGTGCGCGCGGCAGTATGCCGTCATGAGGCCGTAGCGCGCGCGGCGTGCGGCCGCCTGGATGCCAGTCTTCGGCTTTTCCCCGGCCCACTCTAGCGTTGCGTGCGCGAGGCCCAAGCGGCCCGCCTCCGCGGCCACGAAGGCCGCCTCGCCGGCACTTTCGGGCCTTAGACCGTGATCGACGGTAAGTACGGCGAGCCCCCCCGGCCCGCGCCCGGTAAGATCGGCCCAGCGGGCGGCAAGATGCATCAGGGCCATGCTGTCCGGTCCCCCCGACACGGCAAGCGCGGCGGCTGGATAAGGCTCGAGGGGAGCAAACGCGCTTCTGAGCGCGGCATCGCTAATCATGCGTTTCACGGCTGGATCACCACACGGAACTGCAAACCGGCCCCAAGCGGCTTGTTTCTCTTTAGCCAACGATTCGTGCAACGTCTGCGTTGCCAGCTTCCGGCTTACTGCTGACATTCGCGTTGCCCCCAACGGCGCTATTGACCCAATCCGGAACAAATGCCCATTGAGACCCTCAAAGCGCTATTGGACGCTGCACACACCCTCATCCTCAACTTTGAAGCTTCTCGGCTGCTCACCCCGCTGCCAAATCTCCCACATCTGCAGATAGGCCGTTTCGATGCGGCGCCGGAAGCGGTCAGTATCGAACAAAGGATGCGTTAGACGGTTCGTGTTCAGCCTGCGCCGATAGCCTTCAAGAAGGGTCGGATCACGCGCCAGCTGTAAGGCTAGCGCTTCGTAATCCGCAGTGCTTTGCGTTATAAGTTCCGGCAATCCGATTGCATTCAGCAAGCTAGCTGCAACGCGCCCTGCGAACGATTCGCCCAGTTGTGTTACCACTGGCAGCCCCGCCCAAAGCGCGTCGCTTGTTGTCGTGTGAGCGTTAACGGGCAGTGTGTCGAGGAATAGGTCAGCCAGACGGTGGCGCGCAAGGTGCTCCTCGTTCGGCAGCCGGCTGGCGAACACAAGCCGCGCCGGATCGATCCCGCGCTTCTGAGCTTCATTGCGGAGGTTCCGTTCGGCGCTTTCATTGTCGCGCAGCAGCCACAGCACGCTGCCGTCAACCGCTGCCAAGAGCCGCATCCACACATCGAACCTATCGGGCGCGATCTTCCAGTTCCCGTTGAAACAGCAAAAGACGAAGCCTTCCGCCGGGAGCTGCGCCTCAGCCCGGGTTGGCGTCTGCTGGGCAATAGGCCGTTTGGTGTCGTTGACCTGATAGCAGTCCGGCAGATGCACGACCTTCTCGGTGTAGAACGGCTGGTGTTCGAGGGGCGCAACGATTCTATCGGCGATGATGTAATCGATGAACGGGGTGCCCATCGTGCCGGGATAGCCGAGATAGCTTGCCTGAACCGGCGCCGGACGGTGGGCAAGAATGCCGGGCCGCGAATCCTGAGTATGGCCCTTGAGATCGATCACAATATCGGTCTTCAGATCGTGAAGCAATCTGGCCGCCGCCTCTTCGCTCTTCTCGCGGACATCGATAAACCGATCGAATGCCGCAACGATGCGCTTACGCATCTCACTCCGGTCATCCACACCGAAATCCACAGCGATGACCTCGAATCGCGAACGATCGTGCCGCTCGAACAGCCCGGCCATCAGACCAGCGGTCGCATGTTGATGGAAATCTGCTGAAAGATAGGCGATCCGCAGCTTATCGTTACGCCAAGTTGCGCCGGTCCAAAGCGGCTGCGGCTGAAACTTGCTGGCAGCAAAGTTCCTGGCGCATTGCAGTTGCAACGTGGGATCGCCGGAATAGCCGAGCATCTGAAAAGGAGAAAAAATGCCCCCCTGTTCTGTGGCCCGCACGATCGCATCGACGGAAAGCGAAGTGCTGCCGCCCCAGTCACAAACGACACTTGCGCACCAGATTAGGCGACCGAGGGCATGGGGGTGATCTGGCTGAAGCGCCAACGCTTTTTCATAGCACACCAGGGCTTCGTCGAACTTACGCAAAAGCTCTAACGCGCCGCCGCGGTTGTTGAAGGCATTAGCATCTTCGGGACTAAGGGCAAGTGCTTTATCGAAGCACGCCATAGCCTCCGAAGGACGCTTCAATTCCCGCAACACGTTGCCACGGCCATTGTAGGCTTGCACCAAGCCTGGGTTGAGCGCCAGAGCCGTGTCGAAGTTCGCAAGCGCTTCGTCGAACCGCGTAATTTCTAAGAGAATGTTTCCCCGGTTGTTGTAAAGATCCGCATCGCCCGGCCTCAAAGCGAGCGCCTTGTCATAATATACGAGCGCCTCATCGAGCCGGTGTAGTTCCCGGAGCGCGGCGCCCTTGTTGTTCAGGGCCTCCATATAATCCGGTTTGAGTACCAACGCCCGGTCGTAGCTTGCCAGCGCCTCTTCGAAGCGCTTCAGTCTATGAAGCGCATTACCGCGGTTGCGGAAGGCGAGCGCAAAGTCAGGCTTGATCTCCAGGGCTTTCTCGTAGCTGGCGACGGCCTCGTCAAACCGCTTCAACTCCTGGAGCGTATTTGCCCTATTGTTATGGAGCTCCGCATCGTTAGGCCGCAGAGTAATCGCTTTCTCGTAGCTCCGTAACGCCTCGTCGTATCGCTTCAGCTCCCGCAGCGCGTTTCCGCGATTATAATGGGCCAGCGCAAAGCTGGGTTCAATCGACAGGGCTCTGTCAAAGTTCGCGATCGCCTCGTCGAAGCGCTTCAGCATGCACAACGCAATCCCGAAATTGCATACCATGAACGGATTTTGCTTATTCCGGCTGACAGCATGACCGATCAGGTGGGCCGCATCTGCCGCGTGCCCCTCCTGCAAAGCGATCATGCCAAGCAAGTATGAAGCATCTGGATGCCCAGGATGCGCACTGAGCACTTGGCGAAAGCAAACCTCGGCGTCGCGCAGACGCTCTGCTTGGAGATGTTTGAAACCAGCTTCCAGCATGTCCGCCGAAGCCCTTGGTATTGCTCCGGCTGCACCCATTCCGTAGGAGCCCCCAACGCTCTGACCGGATTTAGCGGCGGCGCGGCGCTGTTTGCGATTCACAATGGTCAGCTCCCTTCAAACGGTTTATCCTGAATAATTCGTGACTTCCACTTTGCTGAAAATTCATTCTCCAGCAGCGTAAGGTTGAGACACTAAAATAGACCCCATGCCGGCGGCTACCGTCAATACCGGAATGCGGCTGGGCCACAAACCGCAGCCTACGCGGCAGTAGGGCCACAATCTGGACCATTTCAACAGCGTTCTTTGTCTGGTTATGGCCCATCGCGTCATCGGCCAGCCGGCAGCTTTTAGGGCGCTGCGGTCTTCACGCTTGCGCGTAGCTGCGGGCGAAGCCCAGATGCTGCTTAGCTGCAATTCGCCCGTTTCTTCTCCGCATCGGCTCTTTGTTGCACGGTCTTGGGCGCCTGCGGATAGCGCCGCCCGAGCTCCGCGAATGTGGCGCAGGCGTCCGTGTTGTTGCCGAGCCGGCGCAGCGAGATCGCGAGCTTCAAAAGCGCTTCGGGTGCGCGCTCGTTCGTAGGGTAGTTCGTGAACGTTTTGAGGAAGCGGTCGGCAGCGCTTTTATACTCCCCGCTCACGAACGCCGTTTCGCCGAGCCAATATTGGGCGCTCCCGGCGAGCGGATCGGAGGGATACTCATCGAGAAACTGCTGAAAATAGGTCTCGGCGGCCGAATATTCGCGGCGGTTGAGCGCACCGTAGGCCTGGTCGAAAAGCGCGCGCGCCGTACCGCCTGTGGAAGCCGTGACGGGGGCGGATGGCTGGCTGGAACGCGGAGGCGCCGCGCCCGCATCCGAGCCATAGCCCCATGGCTGCGTGGCAGCGGTCGCAGGCTGCCCGGCGCTTGCGCTCTGCTGCGGCCTCGGCGCATAGCGCTCGGCCGGAACCTGAGGCGCTCCCAATGGCGGGAGCTCCTGCTTGTCATCGAAGCCGCTGGCGGGCGCGGCTGCATAGCCCATATCCTGCCGCGGGGCCTGTTGAGCCTGAGGTCTCACGCCGCCGCCCACCTGGGCTTCGAGGCGCTCTAGCCGCTGCGTGAGGTCGGCGATCTGCTCGGATAGCTGGCGAATCTGCTCGGAGCTTGCGCCGCCGCCCGACGCGGCAGCATAGCCCGATCCGGCCCCGGCATTGTTTTTTGCCAGCGTTTCCACCGCTGCGACGACGCCTTGCAAGTTCGCTATCTGCGCTTCCAAGCGCTCAAGCCGGCCAGCCAGGGCAGAGCCGTTATCGGAGGGCGCTCGCGGTCCAGGTATCTGCGCCGCCGCGGGGAAAAGAGCAGCTGAGATGGCAAGAGAAATCAGAGCTGCAGCGATGCTTCTCATGAGTACGCCCCACTTAAACGAGTACGCCCACCTTCTCGGATGGCCGCGCCCAGCTGTCAACCGCTTTACTTCGGCGCCGGGCGCATCGCTCAATTGGAAGCCATCGCTCCGCCGCCTCCGATCACGGTGACGGCCCGCCTGTTTTGCGACCAGCAGGTGATGTTGTCGCAAACGGCAACGGGGCGTTCCTTCCCGAACGAAACCGTCCGCACGCGCCGCGGGTCTATCCCTTGCGAGAGGAGGAAGCTCTTGACGGTTTCGGCGCGGCGCGCACCGAGCGCGATGTTGTACTCACGCGTCCCGCGCTCGTCGGCATGCCCTTCGATGTTGATCGGATAGTTCGCATATTGACGTAGCCAGACGGCTTGGGCGTTCACGATCGAGCGCCCCTCCGGAGTAAGTTCCGGACTATCCGTTTCGAAATGAACGGTATCGCCGATCCGGCCATTAAATTCCTGCACGCTGCCGGGAGTGAAGTTTCCGGCGCCCGCGCCAAGACCGAAACTCGCCGCCGGGGCATTTTTCTCGCAAGCCGCCAGCAGCAAAGTCATCATGCCGGCTGCCAGGATCAGAAAGCTCTTCAGAGAGCGCATTCGGGTTTTCCTCCTGATGCACGCAACTTCTGCGTGCACAATGACCAGGTATTCGTAACGGAATGCTTACCAACAAGCCGATTTATCGGGCCGATTTGTGGCTCTTAATGCGAAGCGGGCCAGACCGCAACCCAAAAAGGCCGCATGCATTGCAACTATGCAATGGGATATCCATGCAAACTTCGCCTAGCCCGGTGCGAGATCCGGCCATGATCGAGCGCTACGCCCCTCACCCCAGCCCTCTCCCAGCAAGCTCGCCTTGGCGAGCTTGCAACTCAGAGTGATCGCATCCGCAAGCGGATGCGATGGGAGAGCGGGCAGGCTGCGGCCTCTGCAACAACGTCCCCTCTCCCACTGGGAGAGGGACAGGGTGAGGGGTGGAACGCTCGATCATGGCCAGATGCGATAGCGGACAAGCGCAACGGCGGAGACGAGGCATGGAGGGTGAAGACCTTTGGCGGCCTGTATTAGATGCTTAGACCAAACAAAATTCGATACTCGATTAATGCAAAAGCAGTGAGAATAGCGGGGACAACCCCAGCTTGAGTGCCATCGCGGCCCCTATTTCAAGAGCGGCGACCAGGATGGGTCCGAGGCGAAGGACGGCGTTGGCAATTGACGCTCGTTATACCCCGTCAGATCGATGCTATAGAGTTTCGGCCCGCCATTGTCCCCTTGGCTGTCGCGGAAGAATAGGATGACGCGGCCGTTAGGCGACCAGGACGGGCCTTCATTGTGATAGCCCTCGGTCAGCACCCGCTCGCCCGAGCCGTCGGGGCGGATGACGCCGATCGCAAATCCGCCGTGCACGCGCTTCGTAAAGGCGATGAGATCGCCGCGCGGCGACCACACGGGCGTCGAGTAGCTTCCCTCCCCGTAGGTGATGCGGCGAAGGGCCGCCCCGGCCGAGCTCATGACATAAAGCTGCTGGCTTCCCTCGCGGTCGGACTCGAAAACGACGCCCCGCCCATCGGGAGAGTAGCAAGGCGCGGTATCGATCGCGGCACTTTGAGTGAGGCGCGTGAGCTTGCGGCTGCGCACGTCCATCTCGAAGATATTCGAGTTGCCGCCCTCCTGCAGACTCATCACCACACGGTCGCCCTGCGGCGAGTAGCGCGGCGCAAACGACATGTTCGGAAAGTCGCCGAGCACTTGCTCATCCCCAGACAGAATATTGCGAAGGACCACGCGCGGCTCGCCTTCGCGGTAAGCGGTGTAGGTGATTTCTTGCGAGAGCGGATGGAAGCGCGGCGTCAGCACCAGCTCGCGGCCTTGCGTGAGCAGCCGCAAATTCGCGCCGTCCTGGTCCATGATCGCCAGCCGCTTGAGCCGGTGGTCCTTGGGACCGGTTTCGTCGACAAAAACGATCCGGCTATCGAAATAGCCCTTTTCCCCGGTCATCCGTTCATAGACGGCATCGGCGATAATGTGGGCGAGCCGGCGCGATGCATTCGCCGGAATGAAAAACTGCTCGCCCGCGATCTGGCGCGCCGAGAACACGTCCCACAGCCGGTATTCGCCCTTCAGCCGTCCATCGCCCGTGTCGGACACTCGTCCAACGGCCAGCGCCTGCGCGTTAATGACCGTCCAATTCTGAAAGCTGGGCGTCGCATCGACACTCGCCCCGCGTTCGAGGAAGGCCGCGGGGTCGATGGGCTTGAATAGGCCGGAGCGTTCTAGGTCGGCGGAAATAATCTGGGTGATTTCGCCAGCCGGGCCGTTCCCGGAAAATTCCGCGACCGCTATGGGAATTGCCCGGACTTGGCCGTGCCGGGCTTCAAGCTTGACCTCGGCCTTGGCTTGGCGCGGCACCAAAAAAATCGCCGCGCAGGCCGCGGCGCAGAGAAAAAGGGCATAGGAGATTGGGTGCGCTCTCATTTCAGCCGCCATACATGTCGCGCGGATTGAAGGTTATGGTGATGTCCCGGCATTGTTCGTATTGCTGCGGCGGAATCCTGTAAGGCTGGCCGCTTTCCGCGGCACTGATGGCGGCGCGGGCCATCGCCTGATAAACCGGAGATGAGGACTGATTCAATACGGCCGGCGGTCTCGCAAGCATCCCGTCGCGCCTCAATTCGATATGTAAATCGATAATGGTGTTCTCGGCGGAGAGAGCGCCGATGGGCAAAATCCAGTTTTGCTCGATCTTGCCGAGGATCGCGTCGGCACAGGTTCCCGCATTCATGGTACCCGTCGCCCCGGCCACGCCCATGGCCTGATCCTGCAGGGTGCTGGCGGGGCGCCAGGGCTTGGAGGGATCGTAATCGCCGGCTGGCGCGCCGGCATTCGGATCGCGATTGAGCACAGCGGTTTGACGGTCCGAATAGAGCTTCGACGGCGGCGTTTCCATGCTGGACTGCGCCGTATTCGGCCGCGAGGCCTGCGACTCGTTCTTGTGCAGATCGGCCTCAATCCGGCTCGGATCGAATTTATACTGCGGGCGCGGTTCGCTCCGTTTCGGCTCGGGTGCTTCGGCCTTTTTCGCTATCTCGGGCTTAGGCTTTGCCGCCGGTTTTGGTGCGGGCTCTTTTTTCGCAGCCGGCTTCGGCGCAGGCTTTTCGGCGGGCCTCTCCGCTGGCGGCTCGGCCTTGGCCACCTCCACGGGTTTTGGAGCGGGGGCGGAAACGGACGGCACTGGCGGTGGAGGCGGAGCGAGCGCTTCTTTTTCGGCCGGCTTTAGAGCCGGCTTTTGCTCAACAACTTCCTTTTTTGTGCTCGCGGCGGCCTCGGCCGCTTTCACTTCCGCGGGCGGAGCCGGCTTCTCCGCCTTACCATCGGCCTTGCCCGCCTGACGCTCGCTATAGTCCTTCGGCGACATGATCTCGACCGATACCGGCACAGGCGGCGGCGCATCGCTGCTCTTGCGGCTCGTGAAGTTGAAGATCACGATCCCGAATATCACGATGTGGAGTATGATCGAGCCTATAAGGCCGTACCGCACGTTCTGTCCCCGTCCGCCTTCAATGCTTTTCTTCGATTTCCGTCACCAGCGAAAGATGCTTATAGCCGGCCGCAGCGATTCGTCCCATCACTCGCATGAGCTCGCCATAGTTGGTGGCTTTGTCGCCGCGCACAAATATGGCCTCGTCCAGGCCTTTGCGAGCCTCGGTGATAGCCGATAATTTTGGCTGAAGATCGCCGAGCGCAATTTCGGTATTTTGGATGAATATCTTGCCCTGAGGGTCGACCGTGACCGTGAGGGGCTCGCTCTCGCTTTTAAGCTCCGAGCCTTGGCTTTTCGGCAGGTCGACGGGAACGCCAACGGTCAAGAGCGGCGCCGCAACCATAAAAATGATGAGAAGGACAAGCATGACGTCAACGAAAGGCGTGACGTTGATTTCCGCCATGGGGCGGTGACGCCGGCCTTTCCGCCGTCTGGCCCCGCTGGGGCCGCCCGAGCCGGCTTGAAGAGATGCTCCCATCGCGCCGCCCCCTTAAGCTTTCGAATCGAGCTGGCGCGAAACGATGGCGGAAAATTCATCCGCAAAGGCTTCGAAGCGCTGTGAGAGGCGCGTGGCCGACTGACTGAAATTGTTATAGAAAATGACGGCCGGGATCGCGGCCAAAAGGCCGAGCGCGGTGGCGAAAAGCGCTTCGGCAATTCCGGGTGCGACCACGGCGAGGCTCGTGTTCTTGCTCGCGGCAATTCCCTGGAACGCGGTCATGATGCCCCACACCGTGCCAAACAACCCGACGAAGGGAGCGACCGCCCCAACCGTTGCCAGGAACAGAAGCCTGCGCTCGAGCCGCTCCATCTCGCGGGTGATCGTCACCTCCATGACGCGCTCGATACGCATCTGAACGCCTGCCAGCGGCCTCGCGGTGCTCTCGATCGAGCGGCGCCATTCCCGCATGGCGGCTACGAACAAGGCGGCCATTGCGCTTGGCTGATTTTGCGACACGGCCTTGTAAAGTTCGTCCAGCGACTGGCCGGACCAGAACGTTCGCTCGAACTCTTCGGTTTCTTTCCGGGCCTTGGCAAAGGCGAGCGACTTCTCGATCACGATAGACCAGCACCAAACCGAGGCGAGCACCAGCCCGATCATCACGGCCTTCACGACCGGATGAGCCTGGATGAATAAGCCCCAAAATGAAAAATCGCTCGTTCCCATAGTCCGCCAGAACCCCTGCCGGATGTGACAGCGCTTTCATCGGCCGCCCGGCTTTTGTCTCGTGTTTGCGCGAAGCGTTTACGCCGAAGAATGTCTAAAGTGAGGTTTCCGGGGCAGAAAAATGGCGCGGGCTAGCGCACCATCGCTTTCGATGGAATCAAAGGCGCGTTCTCGGTCTTCGTTGACGCACGATCTCCTCGCAAAACCGGTGTCCCCCGGGTCAAGCCCTACTGCATTCACACATGCGATTCGGCTTTTGCCGGCGGTGTAGTGACCTGTGTTATTCTGGCACAGATTCCAGACCGTCATTCCCGCGCATGCGGGAATCCATTTCTGACGCTTGAACGAAATCTTAGATGCGTCCCCGCCTGCGCGGGGACGACGTTGCGGCCTGTAAATTCCACCTCGGCACGAATCCACACCGGTTTCGGCGGACAACCCGGTCAAGGAAGTGTAACGCATTGATAAGTTGCGGCTTTTCAACTTGTGTGAATATCGCGGGGTCAAGCCCGAGGGCATGCTTTTGCGGATCGCGCGCTAGCGCAGATTGGTTTTCGCAACCCTGATCCATTCTTTGTCGGATGGCGATACCGCAACTGGGCGGGCACTCGACGCTCGCACCACCTCCCGAAACAACTCCTGCGCCTGCTGCACGCGGCCTTGCTTCAGAAGCAGAAGCGCGTAGCGGGACCGCGCCTCGAAGCCCGCATAATAGCGCGAAACCGCTTCGTATTCATCGAGGGCTTCGTCCGTGCGGCCCGTGGCTTCGAGTGCGCGCGCCAAAAGAAGATGCGCTTCCTGATTGCGCAAATTGGGCTGGACTTCATCGAGCTTGTGCAGGGTTTCGAGGCATGCGGGCGCGTCCCCGCTGCCAAGCTCGGCGCGGGCGAGCCCCATAAGCACGGCGGGATCGTCCGCGAATATGCCGCTTCCCGCGGTCTTGTAGAGCCGGATCGCTTCTTCCCACTGCCCCCTCTTCTCGCATTCCTCCGCGAGCGCGCGCTTCGCATCCACCGAATCGACCAGCTCGGCCTGCCTCACCCGCTCGCGCCATTCCTTGTCCGGATCGACGATGGTGCTGAGCTCGCTGCGCACCCGCCTCGCGCCGCGCGTCTGGAACATTGCCGGGATCAGCTCGATGGCGATATAGGCGAGCGAGCCGGCCCAGGGGAAAATTGTCCAGGTGGGGAAGAACAGAATGAACAACCACCACTGCGAGCGGCCGGTTCTCATCGCGTGAACCGCGAGGCCGACAGCGAGGAAGAGGTAAAGAAGACCGGGGCCGAACATGGGTGCTCTCTTGGAAGGACTGGAAAGGGGACGGTGCTAGCGGAGAATATGGAGGCGCCTAAGGACAGGGCAACCCGCAGGGGCTGCGATGCGGCCGTTCTAGTTCCAGAGGACAGCGCTGAATCCTATTGGAAGTAGCGGGAGCGGCCCGGTGTGTGTAGCGAAACTGCCTCGGCCATATTCGAGCATTCAGGAACAGCTGGCGGACGGGCGCCTTGTTTCAAGGAGAAACAAAAGCCCTGTGATTCGAAATCCCGTCGAATGGTTCATCCGCCGGTGTCATCCCGGAAATGCCGGAGGCATTATCCGGGATCTTTGCAAATGCCGGCGCCTTTTAAGATCCCGGATACGGCGCGAGCGCCGTTCCGGGATGACGGGCGCGGAAGCATTCAACCGGATTGGGTATGACTGTCGTCTATCTGGCCAAATATATCGGCGGGCATGCTGCGGCTGAATAAGAATAGTAAGATTGGCTCTTTCAAGACCGCCAAAGATCGCTTGACCCAATGCTTGGCTTTAACCGCCGGCCGAGGTCAACGGGTCTTGAGTTCAGTCCTGGGATAGAAAAGCGAGCTAATCAGATCGTTTCGCTAGTTCTCCTCAAAGCGGGATACTCAAAAAAAACCGTGGCCGCTAAGTTAACTAGTCTGTCGCAGCTGTGTCATCCTGGCGGCTTACCATTGCGTGTCTCAGCAATACACCCCCGCACTATGCTGCGATCCGGCAGGTTAGCGGACCTGCCGGTCTTTTTTGTACTGCCTTCGTTAGTGGCTCCGCACGCCGTGTAATTTCTGACGAGTCCCGGGAAACTCCTGGTGGAATATGCCAAGGGCTGTTCAGCGCCGATGGCTGAGATCGCGCCGCGAATCCTTGGCATCCGCACTCGCTCAGAAACCGGATGCCGGCCATCGAATGCGAAATGCGCGCGCCGCGCCTGTGAGGATTGGCACCTAAGTCTGCGCATGTTACAAGATACCATACTGATCGCGGATGACTTGAAGCGCTGGCGTGCGGAAATGGCGCCGGGAGCGAGCCCTGGACGCCCAGATGAGCAAGCCAGACTGGAATACATTCGATGAGCTGCCCGAGGCTGTCCGGGAAGCCCTGCGCAATGCGGAGCATGATTGGCCAGCTTCTGTCATCAAGGCCTATATGGAACGAGGCTACGATACCGCGGACCTTATTGAGCTAATCGCGGCGTTGGACCGGAGGGAAAGGCCAAAGCCGTCAACAACCTAAGACTGTGGCTACTCGCGCCGCGCCGCGCGCCAAGATAGTGAACCTCGCCCAGCCGCATGGGGCCAGACGAGGCACCGCACGCTTATTTTAGTGGCACCGCAGCGTGGTTAATACCGGAATGGTAAAGGCGGACGGCTTTCAATTTCTCCCCGCCGCAAAAATCGCGATTTTTCGCGATTTCACCCGCAAATGTGCGATTCAAAAACTCCGGTATCTTGGCGCAATGCGCGGAAGAAATGCCCCTCTTCATTTTGGAGTGGCGCTATGAACCGGTGTTTGTCATTTATCGACCGGGCGAGAGAGCCAAGACAGCTTGCCGTCGCTTTCGAGCCTGGTAATGAAGCGGAATTCTTTCTCTCGATGGAGGGGCAGAATCCAAGGACGATATTCGATTATAATAGATATATTCGCCCCTCCAAACGTCGCAGAAGAAGCTATTTTAAGAAAATCATCGAGGCGAATCGAGTATTTCTCGTCCATTGCGAGTCTGTTGACGTGCCATATGGATGCGGGGAATGGTACCAACTTGCTTTGAAGTGGACCATTACATCGATCCACCATTCTTTTTGGAATGTCGACCACAAACTCACAGATCCCCAGTATAGGTTGAACATCCGAAAGCGGGATAATCCCAGTATTCGTGATTCTAAAGGAGATCGGATATGGGCTTGAAGGGTCAAGAGACCCTTCGGGGTCAACGGTCACGCGCGGTAAGAAGGTTACGGCTGCTGCAACAAACCCAACTGTTGCCACAAGCGCAGCACTGATTTTTTTCAATGTTGACCAATGCGTTGTGGATTGTTCTCGGCGTGCTGGGTGGCCTTTTGTTTTTGCTGGCGGCTTTCGTTTTCTCGATACTGGCATTCACGACGCCCTCTCATAGCGCTGTTCATGGATGCTTTAGCCTGATTCCATTCTGGGCTGTTGAGGTGTCCCGAAGTAAACGGGGGGATAAGTTGTAGGAGCGCCGCGCCGTGCGGGCGCGGGCGGCTTGGGCCGCTGTGAAGGGCTTTTCATGGAGCAGGAAAAATTCCAGGGTCATTTCTTTCTATCTGGTATTCGCGATTATGCTCTCTGTAGGGAACGAAGCGAGCGCCGCTAGGACGCCACGGCTCCCATATGTAACAGAATTCGCGCCGCCAGCGGCGGTCATAAACATCGGTATAATCAATGTGGCCATACAAATAGAGGCTGCATGTCTTATTCTCAGCATCTCTGAATGCTCTAAGTGTATTGAGATTAACCGTAGAGAAATGAGTGCTGTCTCGGTCAACAACGGAGCGGCCTGCACTAGCGATTGTGTTCAAGGTATCCTGATCTCGATAGCCGAAATCATCCGGCAGCCACGCGCCAAACGGGATAATTGGCTGCCAATTGACAACGGTCATAACATCTTGTGCAGGCGTTTGGCCAAAATTCTTTATTGTCGCCGTGACAAAATCTTGGTGGATGAACCCAGGTGGAATGTTATCGGGGATTTCATAATTCAGTTGGTGGAGATTGGGCAATTCGGTTTCGATTTCATGCATTCCGACGTAGGCACGCAATTGGCGGCGTTCGGTATTTTCAGCGGCTCTAGCCATTTTATTTGTAGAGGTAGCCAGACTAACTGTGAAGAGTCCGAGTACAACAGTGAATATGGCAATAAAGAAGGTGCCGACAGCAATCACTTCTTCATGGTGACCATGGACAAAAGTCCACAATTCACTAAGCCCGATTTTGAAAGCAGCATTGGGCGAGGTGCAATAATTTATATTGGTCTGTGTTGTATGGTTGCTTTCGCTTGCTTGTTTTGGTGGCTCATTACACGATGAGTAGCCAATCAATAAGACGCCTAAAGACATAAAAGCAATGCAAGCAATAAATACTACAAAGGTCCGCATTTTAGCATCACCCAATCGCCGCTCCGAAAACAGCCGTAGCTAGATATCCTCTAACCTCACTCCTTCTAGCTCAAGCGCTGCCAGTGTGGCTAGCAGGAACGTTGCGGCAAAGGTTCCGCGCGCAAGCTTGGATTTGATAGAGGCTTCGGTCTCTTTTGGGAATCCATGCTCTTTAAGCCGCCGCGCCAACTCGGCATAGGTGACGTTTGCCCGTTTCAATTCGGCTTTGATGAAGCGCGAGGCGCGCTCCGCGAGTTCTTCTTCTGTTGCGGCTAGGCCCATGATGGTATCGCTCCTGAACGAATCGGAGCATATACGCTACTTTTGCTATTGACAAGTCGAAACAAAGGTCTCATATTCGCTACCTAAGCAGCGGATAAGAGACAAATGGCGCAACACTTCTTAGAGTCAAAGGCAGCGAGGACACTGAGCTTAGCTCAGGTCTTCCGCATGTCTGACGAAGAAGCGGAAGCCATGTTCCGCAAGCTCCGCTGGGAAGAGACGGGCGGCGAGCCGGTTTGCCCAAGGTGCGGCGTCCTTAAGCCCTATGAATTCCGCCGCAACACAGGCGCCCTTCGGTTCGAGTGCCGGGAATGCAAAGCAGGATTTAGCCTCACCTCCGGCACCTTGTTTGCGGATCACAAGCTTCCGCTGCGCGTCTATCTGGCAGCAATTGCCATTTTCTGCAATGAAGTCAAAGGCAAGTCCGCGCTCGCGATCTCGCGCGACTTAGGCGTTGGCTACAAGTCTTGCTGGGTACTCCTTCATAAATTCCGCGAGGCGTTGGCCGGCGAGTTGAAGGATCGCATCATCGGCGGCGACGGCAAGACCGCGGAAGTGGACGGCGGTTTCTTTGGCGGCTACATTAAACCCGCGAACCTTCGCGAGAACCGCATTGACCGCCGCCGCGTCCAGAACGGCAAGCGCAAATGCGTGGTCATCATCCGCGAGCGCAACGGCAATTCTGTTCCGGCCGTGTTCAAGGACGAAAGCCACGCCGGCGCGTTCATCAAGTCCCGTGTTGCCCATGGCACCAAGCTCAATGCCGACGAAGCTGGGGCATGGGATCACCTGCACAAGAACTTCGAAGTGGCCCGCATCAACCATCAAGAAGCCTACAGCTTCGATGGCGCCTGCACCAATTGGGCGGAGTCGTATTTCTCCCGGCTGCGCCGCTCAGAGATCGGCCATCACCATCACGTCGCGGGTGCCTATCTCCTTCGCTACGCTCAGGAAGCCTCTTGGCGCGAGGATAACCGCCGCGTCTCGAACGGGGATCAAGTGCACCGCATCGCGCATCTTGCCCTTACCCGCAAGCCTTCTGTGGATTTCTCAGGGTACTGGCAGCGGCATCTCACGAAGAGCGCCTAATCGCCCTACCTATCGACTAGCCTTACTATGGCGCAGCCAGTTAGCCGGGTATGGGCTGGCTACTGACAAAGATAAGCTGTTGATTTATAATATGTTTTATTGGAATCATCTTTTTTCACCACACAATGGACTTGCAACGGTACAACATGATAGACTTGCAACACTCCGACATGATAGACTTGTAATGATCCGGCATAATAGACTTGCGATTATCCGACACAATGGACTTGTAATTATCCAGGAAGGGACATTCCATGGCCGCGCCGCATGAAAAGCTAGCCGAATCGCTCACTCAACTGAGAGCGCTCCAACTAGATGGTCGCCGCGTTTTCGAATCCAAGGATATTGGTCGGGTTCATAGGGAGCGGCTTCTGCAGAGCGGCTTTCTCAAGCAAGTAATTAACGGCTGGCTCATTACAACGGGGCCAGACACGGAACCAGGCGATACCACGCCATGGTACGCATCATTCTGGGAATTCTGTTCACGCTATCTCAGCAAAAGATTTGGCACCAACTGGCACCTGTCGCCAGAACAATCGCTGCTACTTCATGCAGAAAACAACGTCATACCGACTCAGGTGATTGTCTACTCACCGAAGGGAACCAATAACAACCGTCCGTTGCTCTTTGGGACGTCCATATACGACTTGCAGGAAAGCAAAAAGCACAGTCCCCAACCCACTGATATCATCGTTAAGGATGGACTTCGTATCTTTTCTATCCCTGCCGCATTGATGAAGGTTTCTGAATCTTTCTTTGCCCGCTCACCCACTGAAGCTCAGATAGCACTCGCTTCCATCAAAGACGCCTCAGAGCTTCTTGGGCGCTTGCTTGATGGGGGCCATTCAGTAATCGCCTGGCGGCTTGCGGGATCGTTCCGCAGGATAGGTCGTCCATCTATTGCCGATGACATCACAGCCACAATGAAGGACGCAGGATATGAAGTGCGCGAAACGGACCCTTTTTCT
This sequence comes from Rhodomicrobium sp., assembly GCA_052145435.1. GTDB lineage: Bacteria > Pseudomonadota > Alphaproteobacteria > Rhizobiales > Rhodomicrobiaceae > Rhodomicrobium. Next base: position 20,614 of record JBKQOR010000279.1, read on the forward strand.
CCACAGCAGTCACTTGCTGCTCTAAAGCCTAGCACGCCTCCAATAGTGGGCAGAATTCAAGCCCTGTGGAATTCCGCGAGGGCGGGGGTTATCGCGCTTGCTCCCGCCGCCCCCGGTCTACCTGGCGATAGATCTGGCTATCTGAAATTCGTCGATGAAATCTACACAAGCGACGCTTATCACTCGCTTTCAATCGAGGGCTATACAGTCTCCAGTGAGTTAATTGAGCGCGTTCGTTCCGGCAATTGGAATCCTGCGACAAACAAAGCTGATCGGGAAAGCCTGAATGCTCTTGCCGCGCGTGGCTATTGGGAAGCGTTTCAAGTGGTTCGGGGTTCGGTTGCGCAGATATTGGGAGGTGCGCAGCCGGGGCAACTATTGAGGGATGCCTATCGTGGCTGGTTCAGAGCGCTTTTTCGGCCGGCGGTGCAGGTTGGCCATTTGACCGCGTCTGCGTTAGCCGGATATCGGAACCACCCCATTTACATTAAAGGCTCTCGTCACGTGCCGCCACGCTGGGAAAGCGTATCGGACGCAATGGATACCCTGTTCGATTTATTGGAAGGGGAATCCGATCCCTTCGTGAGAGCTGTCTTGGGCCATTGGCTGATCGGATACATCCACCCGTTTTTTGACGGCAATGGCCGAATGGCACGGTTTGCAATGAACGCGATGCTAGCGTCAGGTGGTTATCCTTGGACCGTCATTCGCATCGAAAACAGGCCTCTTTATATGGAAGCGCTGGAGTTAGCTAGCGCGGATGGAGACGTTCGACCTTTTGCAAGTTTTGTGGCTGATCAGATTCAAGGATCACTTGCGGCGACACTTAAGGCAGCCGCCGCGCCAGCGAACAGGAAACGTCGATCAGTGGCAGGCGCTCCACCGGCAAAATCACCTCCTACTAAACGGGATTCCCAGAGAAGACGCTCTGGATGAGGTTATAATGTTACTGGAATATCCAAACCCGAACGACGCCCTTTCGCTTCCTGTCAGGATTTTCGCCGCACCCTTACGCTTCCCCGCCACTCCTTCCTCAATGTGGCGCGCTCGCGCCGAGTTAAGGCGCAATCCTCCACACCCTTGTCCCGTCCATGGCCTTCCGGTTAAGCACCTGGCCTTTGCCGCCCCCTGCCTTGGAATAAAACGGGCCAGTTCTCGTTATTAATCGCAGAGAGCCGCACTTGCCCCACACGTGCGGCTCTTCTATTTTCGATAGCGCATCCTAACGCCGTCCCCTTCTTCCCGTCCCGGACACTCAAGGCGCCAGCCTCCACACCCGTGTGCCATCCGGCCGCTTCCGGTTTATAAGCTCTCCCTTGTGCATGTAACGGTAGAGGGCATTGCCGACACGGGTTCGGACAACCGTAGTCAGCATGGCGTCGGCTAAATCAAAGCCGTTAGCCCTCATGACGATCTCGGTTAGAGACGGGATATCGATCCCTTCCGACGTTTCGCGCAAGGCATCGAAGATCACCCTGGAAAGGTCTCCGCGGCCGAACATCGCTTCCGGCTTCACATAGGCGTCCGGGTCTCCGAAGATGCGCAAGGCATCGGATATCGAGACAAGATCGCACCGGCAGGCTTTGATCTCACCCTCAAGCTCCGATATCCGCATGCGGATATCGTGCTGTTTGGCCTTTAATCCGCTGATGACATGCTCACTCATGCCTTGAAAAATAGGCGCGGATCAGTCAAACTTCTTCCGCGCATTGCGCCAAGATACCGAAAAACTCCGTTAAATATATTTCCGCCCCGGAATTAACTATAAATCGAGGCGTGCGGCTTGCGCAGGCATAGCGCCGCAGTTGACTTTTATGGCGTGTTATCAGCAGGTTGGCTCGATTAAAACTTTAGCAAGGCGCTTTCGCGCATGATGGCGGCTTGAACGAAGCGGCACGAATTGAGCCTTCCGGCTTAGGGATGCCGCAAACTGAGGTTAGCGATGTTCGACCGCGAAGAGGCTGCCGGCGATGCTATCTATTTTGCGAGCTGCGCTTCGAGGAAGGTGCGGATCGCCGTCCGCGGCACGCCATGCGCGACGAACGCCTCGCCGAGCCCGCGCATGAGGATCAGCGTCATCTCGCCGCCGGTCACCTTCTTGTCCTGCTCCATGAAATTCATGAGGCTGCTGAGGTCCGGCATGCGCCCAATCTGGGCGTGCAGGCCTCTAAAATCCGCCGGGAGCCCGAGCGCGCCGAGATGGTCTTTCAGCCGGCTGGCCACGGAGGCGCCACAGAGCCCTTGCGCTTGCGAAAACTCAGCCGCGAGCACCATGCCGAGCGCCACGCCCTCGCCATGCAGCACATCGCCGGAATAGCCGGCCCAGGCCTCGACGGCATGGCCGAAGGTGTGGCCGAGGTTTAATAGCGCCCGGTCGCCGGTCTCAAGCTCGTCGCGCGCGACGATCTCCGCCTTCATCTGGCAGCTCCGCTCGATGGCGTAGGTCAGAGCGCCGGGCTCGCGCGCAAATACGCGGCCGCCGTTGCCTTCTAGCCACTCAAAGAACGCGGCATCGCCGAGCGCGCCATATTTCACGACTTCGGCATAGCCCGCCCGGAACTCGCGCGGGGACAGGGTTTCAAGCGTGCCGAGATCGGCCAGCACCAGTGAAGGCTGATGAAAGGCACCGATCAGGTTCTTGCCGTGGCGCGAGTTGATGCCGGTTTTACCGCCGACGGAGGAGTCGACCTGCGACAGAAGCGTTGTCGGAATTTGCACGAGCCGCACGCCGCGCTTCACGATGGCCGCGGCAAAGCCCGCGAGATCGCCGATAACACCGCCGCCGAGCGCAATGACGGCGTGGCGCCGCTCGATGCCGAGATCGAGCAGAGCGTTGCATACGCGCTCAAGCCCGGAAAAGCACTTCGAGCCTTCGCCCGAGGGCACGAAGCAAACCTCGCCCAAGAGCAGGCCATGCTGCGCAAGCCGGGGCGCGAGATCGCGGGCATAGCTGGCCAGCGCCGCGTCGGCCACAATGGCAAAGCGCGTGCCCGGCAGGGCTCCCATGAGGTGCTGCGGCGCGGTGGCAAGAAGCCCGCCGCCGATGAGGATGGGATAGCTGCGTGCGCCGAGCGTGACATCGACCTTGTTGAATTTGCAATCGAATCCCGCAGCTGCCGTCATGACTGCCCCTCATCCTGAATGACCGCCACTGTGCTGCCGTGCTTGAGCATTCCGCCGGCGCCGGTAAGATACGAAGCAAGCAGCGACAGGGCATTCTCCACGATGACCTCATGGGGTGCATCGCGGCTTTCGAGCATCAGATTGGCCCCCGCGTAATAAGGCGTCCTCTCCTCCAGCAGCCGTGTCAGAACCGCGCGGGGATCGGATTCCTTGAGCAAAGGGCGGTTATCGCGGCGTGAAACCCTCTGCAGTAAGAGCTCGACCGGGGCTTTAAGCCATATCGAAATCGCGCTCTTGGCGATCTCTTCGCGCGTTTTGGCGGAAAGCACCGCGCCGCCGCCCGTTGCGAGCACTTGCGGGCCGGATTGCAAGAGCCGTTTGATAACCCGCTCCTCGCCCTCGCGGAAATGAGGCTCGCCGTGAGCGCGGAATATCTCCTCGACCGTCATGCCCGCCGCCTGCTCGATCGCCATATCGGCATCGCTGAACGGCAATTCGAGAGCGGCAGCAAGCCGCCGCCCGATGGACGACTTACCCGATCCCATCATTCCGATGAGAACGACGCTCCGGTTCCCCAGTGCATCTCGCACCGTCCGGGCGACACCTTTCACCGTGGCGTTTTCGCTCTCCGCCGTCACAAACCGCTCATTTTGCAAGCCGAAGACTCATAAAGACGCAACTTATGCTTTCAGCACATCCTTGACAACGGGCGCGAAGAACGGCAGCCCATTAGGGTGCAACTGGACCGGAGGCTGCTATGCCGTCTCTCTTACGCTTCTTGACCGTCGTGGCGCTTCTCGCCGGGTTGTTCTACGGCAGCATGTATGTGCTGGCAAACTTCTTCGAACCCCACCAGCGGGAAATGACGAAATCGATCCGGGACGCAAAAATTAAATAAGATGGCGCATCCGCGAGAGGCCAACGCTCAGCCTGAGGATGAGACTCTGATTTCGGCGTTTCTGCACATGATGCGCGCCGAGCGCGGGACGTCCTTCAATACGATTTCTGCCTATGCGTCCGACCTGCGTGAGATGTCGCGGTTTCTCGGCCAGCGCGGCGCCAACTTTGCCAGCTGCGAAAGAGAGGATTTGGAAGCCTTCTTCAAGGCCCGCGCCAGAGACGGTCTCAGCTCCAATTCCGCCGCCCGCAAGCTATCCTGCCTCAAGCGCTTCACCCGGTTCCTCACCGCTGAGGGCGCGCGCAAAAGCGACCCTGCGCTCCTTATCGATGGCGCGAAAGCGAAGCGGCGGCTGCCGGTGACCTTGACCGTAGCAGAGGCCGATATGCTGCTAACGGCGGCACACGAAGCCGCCACTGCGGCGTCCGGACTTTCGCGGATTCGCGCTCTTCGGCTCGCCTGCTTTTTGGAGCTGCTTTATGCCACCGGCCTTCGGGTCTCCGAACTTGCCGGCCTGCCGCGAGCCGCGCTCCAGGGCGACCGGCTGATGCTGACGGTGAAGGGTAAGGGAGGCCGCGAGCGCATCGTGCCCCTGAACTCGAAGGCGCGCGAGGCGCTCGATCTTTATTTGGACGCGACCCGGCCCGCGCAGGCAAGCTTCCTCGCCGGACCGGTATGGCTCTTCCCCTCCTGGGGCGAGGCCGGCCACTTCACACGGCAGAAATTCGCCCGCGACTTGAAGGCGCTTGGCGCGCGTGTGGGCCTCGATGAGGAGCGGCTCTCGCCGCATGTGCTGCGCCATGCTTTTGCGACCCACCTACTCGACCGCGGCGTGGACTTGCGCGTGCTGCAAACACTACTCGGCCATGCGGATATCTCCACCACGCAGATCTATACTCATGTGATGGAGGAGCGGCTCAAGCAGACCGTGTTCGATTTCCATCCGCTGAGCGATAAGGCCGCGGCAGAGTAGCTCAAGCACGACAGCGCGCAAGCGAAATAAGCTGCTTGCCTTAGACACAAGACATTACAAACAAACGGTTGACGCAATCGGCCGTTTTGTCCGCGTGCGTGTTTAACGTGCAGTAATCCCTTGGGTTCAGTAAAGAACCGGCACGTTAGGATGGCCACAAGCCATCGTGCTCTTGGCCGGGAAGGGTTGTGTCAACTGAGGAATGAGCTGCAGATGAAAATAAGACACTCGATTATCGGGGCGGTTGCCGCCTTGGGTTTGTCCCTAACCGTTCAGGTGGCCTCTGCCGGCTCCGTTGCGCAAGACGCTCCAGCGCTCAAGGCGCAGGCGCCGAGCACCTTTACGCTCGTTAAAATGGGCGGAAAAATGGGCGGTAAAATGGGCGGACATGGCATCCGCGGCGGACGCGCAGGCTTCCGTGGCGGCTTCCGTGGCGGACGCGGTCATTGGCGCGGCGGCCGGTGGTATGGCGGCGGATATGGCGGCGGGTACGCCCCTTACCCCTGCATATTCCCCTTCACCTACCCGTTCTGCTACTACTAACCGATCCAACGGGATCAGCTTCGAGGGCCGCGACAGCGGCCCTTTATTTTTCACCAGCACCCCTTTCACAAGCCTATCCCCAGCGGCTGAATGGCGAGGTCCCACGGGATGAGGAAGCGGGCGAGTCCGGCTCGCCCGGGAAGGTGCCGCCGCTGAAAATGCTCCCGATGATTCCGATTGCAAAGCGCATGACGATGCTGAAACCGACTAGCACGATCTGATTGGGCTGAAGGAAGATATCCACCCAGACCATGTAGCTATCGGGCAAGCCCAGAAGGGAGATTTGATCGCGAACATGCTGGGCGCCGGCGAGGAAGTCTCGCATCGTGGTGGGAAAATGAATGGCCGTATAGGTGAAGGCAATGAGTGCAAGGATCATTGTGAAGGCAAAACTCGAAAGCGAGAAGAATAGTCTCATGGCCTGCCTCCTGGGTTGCCGGCAATGCAATACCGGCATATCCGCCGGCTTGCCAAAATCAAATACCGCGCCTTCGCTTCTTTCGAATCTCTTTTTTGCTAAAAGCCACGAATTTGTGAAGCGTAACTTCATCGCCGGCAGGGCTCGCCCGGACCGTCGCAGCACAAGTGGACAATCATTGGGCACCAAAACCTTTACACTTACGAATGGGTTGGGCCGCGGGAACGCCCGTGCTATGGTGCAGTGCAACAGCGTTTTTGCATTAAAGGTTACCGGCCCAGCCATGCCCGACCAGCCGTGGATTTTCCGCACTTACGCGGGGCACTCGACCCCGAAAGCTTCGAACGAGCTTTACCTCAAAAACCTTGCCAAGGGACAGACGGGGCTTTCCATCGCGTTCGACCTGCCGACGCAGACGGGCTATGACGCCGACCATCCGCTCGCGCGGGGCGAGGTTGGCAAGGTCGGCGTTCCGGTCGGGCATCTGGGCGACATGCGCGCGCTTCTCGCCGGCATCCCGCTCGATAAGATGAACACGTCCATGACCATCAACGCGACCGCGGCGTGGTTGCTCTCCCTGTATATCGCGATGGCGGACGAGCAGGGTGCGGACCGCAAGGCGCTAACGGGCACGGTTCAGAACGACATCATCAAGGAATATCTGTCGCGCGGCACCTATGTGTTCCCGCCGCAGCCCTCGATGCGCCTTATCAAAGACGTCGTGGTCTTTACCTTCCGCGAGGTTCCGAAATGGAACCCCACCAACGTTTGCTCCTACCATCTGCAGGAGGCGGGTGCCACGCCGGTGCAGGAACTGGCCTATGCGCTCGCCATAGCGCAGGAGGTGCTCGACACCGTGAAAGACAGCGGTGAGATTCCTGCGGCGGCATTCCCGGAAGCGGTTGCCCGCATTTCCTTTTTCGTAAACGCCGGCGTTCGCTTCGTCACCGAGATGTGCAAGATGCGCGCCTTCGTCGATCTTTGGGACGAAATTTGCGAGAAGCGCTACGGCGTGACCGATCCGAAGCTGCGCCGCTTCCGCTATGGCGTGCAGGTGAACTCGCTCGGGCTGACGGAGCAGCAGCCGGAGAATAACGTTTACCGCATCCTGCTTGAAATGCTGGCGGTCGTGCTCTCAAAAAAGGCGCGCGCGCGCGCGGTGCAATTGCCCGCCTGGAACGAGGCGCTGGGCCTGCCGCGCCCATGGGACCAGCAATGGTCGCTGCGCATGCAGCAGATCGTCGCCTATGAGACCGATCTCCTCGAATATCCCGACATTTTCGACGGCTCGCGTGCAATCGACGCCAAGGTAGAGGAGCTGAAACGCGAGGCCCGCGAGGAGCTTGCCCGCATCGAAGCCATGGGCGGCGCGATCGCGGCCGTCGACTCGAGCTACATGAAGCAGCGGCTGGTGGAAAGCAACGCCGTGCGGCTCAAGAAAATCGAAACGGGCGAGCAAACGGTCGCCGGCGTGAACAAGTTCCTCGAAACCGAGCCTTCGCCCCTGGCAGCGGGCACCGATGGCGGCATTCAGACCGTTCCAGAATGGGTCGAGCGTGAGCAGGTGGAGGCGCTCAAGGCCTGGCGCGCGGCGCGCGATCATGCCACCGTGGAAACCGCTTTGAATGAGCTTCGAGCAGCGGCCCAGGAAGGCCGGAACATCATGGAGCCTTCGATCGCCTGCGCTAAAGCCGGCGTCACTACAGGCGAATGGGCCGGCATCCTTAGGCAAGTGTTCGGCGAATACCGCGCACCGACCGGTGTCTCCCGCGCAGCGGTTCAAAGCGGCGGGGAAGGTCTCGCAGAAGTCCGCGCCGATGTCGAGCGCGTCTCCGCAAAGCTCGGCCGCCGGCTTAAGTTCCTGGTTGGCAAGCCGGGCCTCGACGGCCATTCGAACGGCGCTGAGCAGATCGCCGTGCGCGCGCGCGACTGCGGCATGGAGGTGGTATACGAAGGCATCCGCCTCACGCCCGAGCAAATCGTCAATGCTGCGCTCGAGGAGAGCGTGCATGTGGTTGGGCTTTCGATCCTTTCGGGCAGTCACGTGCCGCTGGTGCGCGACATCATGGAGCGCATGCGCGCGGCAGGGCTCGGGAACGTTCCCGTTGTCGTTGGCGGCATCATCCCCGCGGAGGACGAGCCGGTTCTGAAAGATTGCGGTGTGGCTGCGATCTATACGCCCAAAAATTTCCAATTGAACCGGATCATGGCCGGTATCGTGCAACTTGCCGATCCGGGGGCGCCGGCTTCCAATTAGGCCGGCGGCCGCTTCGCGGCGGCAGAGCTGTTGAGGGGCTGCTTCAGCCATTAATACCCTAGTGACAGCGTCGGCTATTTGTGGGAGGCTAGCATCGAACCCATTTCGAGTGATGTCCTAAACATTCAGGATCGTTCGCAATGTCCGCCAAGCCGGGGAAACCGGGAAGCAGTGTAGCCAATGCCGGGCTAGAGGCAGTGGCGGCGCAGAGCAAGCCCGATGCTCACGAGAACGAAAGCGATGCCAGGCTCCGGGAGATCGTCGATAACGCCGTCGACGGTATCATCACAATCGACGAGCAGGGGCTGATTGCCGACCTCAATCCCGCGGCAAGGCGCCTGTTCGGCTATTCACCTACGGAGCTGATTGGGCAGAACGTCAAAATCTTGATGCCGGAGCCCTACCACAGCGAGCACGGCACGTACTTGCGAAACTATCGGGAGACTCGGGAGCGCAAGATCATAGGCATAGGACGGGAGGTTTCGGGACGGCGCAAGGATGGCTCGGTCTTTCCGCTCGATCTCTCGGTTAGCGAGGCGCAGCGCGGCGGCCGGCGCCTGTTCACCGGCATCGTGCGCGATATATCCGAGCGCAAGCGCATCGAAGCCGAGCGGCAGAAATTCGTTTCGCTGGTCGAAAACAGCAGCGACTTCATAGCCATGGCATCCCTGTCCTGGGAGGTGCTGTATATCAATAAAGCTGGGCGCGATCTGATCGGGATCGGTCCGGGCCAGGTCGCCGGTATGGAGGTCCGCGACCTCTGGGAGGAGGGCACCCTGCCGGCCGTGCTCCAGGAAGCGGGTCCGATCCAGCTCAAAGGCGGCTCTTTCCGGTTTCACGGAAAGGTGAAGCACTTCGTGACCGGCCAGGCCATTGACGTTGACTGCAACGCCTTTGGAATTCTCGACCCGCAAACCGGCGAGACTCTCGCAATGGCGTTCTCGCTTCGAGATATCCGCGAGCAGATGCGCCGCGAGCAAGCATTGCGCGATGGGGAGGCGCGCCTGAAGGCGATCCTCGACAGCGCGGTTGACGGCATCGTCACCATTAATGAGCGGGGCATTTTGGAGGAGATCAACCCGGCGGCAAGGAAAATCTTCGGTTACGAAGCCGGGGAGGTGATGGGACAGAACGTCAAGATGCTAATGCCGGAACCCGAGAGCCGGGAGCATGACAAGTACATGCGGAGCTACCGGCATACCGGCCAGCGCAAAATTCTTGGAATCGGCCGCGAGGCAGCCGGACGGCGCAAGGATGGAAGCGTTTTCCCGATCGACCTTTCCGTGAGCGAGGTACTCCTCAGCGATCGCCGCCTGTTCACCGGCATCATCCGCGACATCACCGGCCGCAAGCAGGTGGAGCGGCATCGCGCCCTTCTCGTTGCGGAGCTGAGCCACCGGGTCAAGAATACGCTGGCAACGGTGATTTCGATCGCCCGGCAAACCTTTGCCCGCGAGCAGCCATTCTCCGAAGCTTTGGCGTCGTTCGACGGCCGCGTCCGGGCATTGGCGCACACACATAACCGTTTAGCCGAGAGCAACTGGTCGGAGGTCGCGCTCGCCGCGGTGATCGGGGATGAAGTCTCTCCATACCGGAATGCCGAAGATAGCAACATCCGCATGCAGGGCCCCGAAATCATGTTGAGCCCGAGATGCGCTATTTCCCTCGGCATGGCCGTCCACGAGCTTGCAACCAACGCGGCAAAGCACGGAGCCCTTTCTCAACATGGCGGAACGGTTGAAATCGCGTGGGATTTCCTAGGGCAGGCTGCCAATCAACTCCGCATCCGCTGGATCGAGCGGGACGGCCCTCAAGTCGGCACGCCCGCCCGCAGCGGGTTCGGCAGGCTGCTCCTAGAGCGCGGCCTGGCTCATGAACTGAGAGGCAAGGTGCAGCTCGACTTTGCGCGCCAGGGGTTGAAGTGCACGATCGTGTTCCCGCTCGACGGCAACTCGTCTCAAGGGGGACCGGGCCATGAGATTTGACGCAAGCCCTTCAATCGCTCTTTACAGCGGCGAACCGGCTGCGTGGTGCGGCACAGAAAGAGCGGAAAAATCACCTCATGCGCACCCGGAGGATCGGAAAAAAGCAAGGCTGGATGGCCTGCGTATCCTCGTCGTCGAGGACGAGTTCCTCGTGGCTTTGGAAGTGGAGTCGGCCCTGGAGCGTTTGGGCTGCTCCGTCGTTGGCCCATTTGCGAAGTTGGCGAAAGCGTTGGACGCAGCCCTGAAATCGCCGCTGGACGGTGCTGTCCTCGACGTCAATCTCAACGGCGAAATGGTTTATCCGCTGGCCGAGGTGCTCGCCGGTAAAAGCGTACCGTTCGTATTCCTCACCGGCTACTCGGCGGCCGACCTACCGGAGCGCTTCCGTTTATTCCCCAGGCTGGCGAAACCGCTCGACGCGCAAGAGCTGCTCAACGTCTTCCTGGAAACACGGTGCGGCGGACATTGAACCGGCCGCCGCCCCGTTGCTGCATTGGCTCCGCGAGGAATTACTTTGCCGGCATGACCTGGCCTCGGATCTCACCGCCTTTGTGCTCCGCGGTGTGAATGTTGATATAAAAGTTCCCTGCCTCTAGATCGGCCGCCTGATCGCTGGTGAGCGTTGTGGACCCATTGATCGGACTTTTTGGATCGCCGAACTTTACCGCCACAGGTCCGTTTTTACCCGGCCCGGCCGGGCCGTGAATGTGCGCCATGGTGGCGGGCCCGGTGAGCCCGGAATAGGTGATTTTCCAATTTAAGGTCTTGCTCGCTGGATCGTAGATCAACTCCGCGGCGCCGGTCCCTTTACTATCGGTGGGTGGAACCTCGGCGGAGCCCTTGAGATCGGCTTTAAACATAACGTCAGCGGCCAAAGCACCGGCCGATAATACAGCTGCAAGAAGGGTTCCCGCAAAAATCGCTCTCATTCTCATGAACGCTCTCCCTGGATTCGATGTGTGCGCATTCTTGTGGATCTCGAGCGCCCTCAATCCTAACGAAGAAAATGGGGCGGCGCCGCCCCGCCGAGCTGCAGATGCGGATTAAATCCTTTGCTTCCAATTCGGTTCCTTCGTTGCGCTTTACATTTGCGCGAACCAGTGTCAACCTATAGTCAGGAGCAACAACGGGAAGGAGGTGACCTGATGTCGAGTGGGATATCTGCGCTGGAGCTAAAGCTTGCGCGTGCCACGGAAACGTTGGAGCAACCTCTGGCGGATGCCTGACACGCAAGATTGAGTCTGCGCAAGCAGAGCGAAATCGGCTGTGGCGAACAGCCAGTCTCACGGGCCGCGGCATAAATCCGCGGCCTTTTTATTTGCGCTCTTCCAGTCTCTTTCTTCTATTTGCCTTCGTAGAAGGGGCGCAGCTCAACCTCGGCGACCGCGGCGGCTGCGTTAAGCCCGGTTTGACCTTGCACGCTCAACGGCTGCAACGAGACCGTGTTGTCAGACCCGCCTACCAGCACGTTCGCACCGCCGCCCAGGCCGGCCGATGCATCGGCTGCCACGCCATAATATTTGCCTGCGAGCGCGCCCACCAGTACGCCGCGGGTCGGAGCTAGCACGGTCCAGGTAAGAATGGCGTTGTTGGTCAAGCCTATATCGAGGCCGTACTTCTTTATGTCCCCTTCGTAGCGCTCCCCTTCGTCCCCAGGATTAACCCGGAAAACGCACCGAAGCTCTCTCGTCGAACCGATTATGAAGCTGAGGCCCCCCTTCACACCGCAGGTGAGTTGCCCGACTGCGATTTTTTCTTGTGCGCTCGCCTGCGATGCCAGGATAGCAACGCTGGCAGCAGTCACGATTCCTAAAGTCTTGAGGAAGTTCGCGGACATGTACGTCTCCATGGTTCGCATTTACCCCAAGCTTATCTGTAGCACTTTCTATGAAAGAATAAAGGCCCCGCTGCGGAGGATGCGCCGGCTGGATCAAAGAAGAAAAAGAGCCGGCCCGCACCATTTGCGTCGAGCCCGGACCCTTGGTCAACCGGGGGCGGGTGTTGCCCATGGCGCTGGCCGAGCCTTTAGCGGCTGCCCGGCGCGATATAAATGCTCCGCGCGTGGTTGCTCAACTTGGTCCGCGAGGCTGGCCGCAGATACATCATATGGCCACCCCTATAGACGCGAAGTTCGATTGGAGCGGCCCCATCGAGGGGCCGCAGATGGTTCACCAAATAGCGCGACATGGAATAGGGCGTAACGAGATCGGTGTAGCCATGGGCAATGAGGATCCTAAGCGCGGGATTGTGCACCCGGGCCTCCTCCAAACTGTCGAGCGATCCCGCATAGCCCTGCTGGCCGGGCTTCAAACCGAAGTCCCAATGGCCGCTCACCTCTTTATTGAGAAGGCGGTATTCGAGTCCCGTTTTAAAGCCTAGCTCATTGCCAATATAGCTTGCCGCGGCCGGTGCGAGCACGGTTACCGCCCCATCGAGAATGGGGTCGAAATGAGAATGTTCGGATGGCCGCGGAACGGGAATGCTTACTGCCGCATCGTAAAGGCTCAACGAGCGGTCCGTGCGCCGGAGAAATTCGCGCCGGAATAGCGCCACAGACACGCGCCCGTGATGCTTTGCAATCGTTTCGGGGTCGAGCCCCGTGTACTTTGCGAGAGCGCTGACGACGGCATCGTCCCTCGTGAGACCGTCCGCAAGATGCAAGAGATAGGCGGTACGCGCATAGTCCTCGGCCTCGTGAACGGTGTCGAGGGGGGCATTTTCACCCTCTCGCAGCTCAATATTCGCCGCAGTAAGCGAAGGAAGAGCGAAAGTCAGCGGCAGGATGGAGAAGCCGTCGCCGTGTAGCATCGAAAATTCGAGCGCGGGCGAGATCATAATCGCGCCTTGGACCGAAAATCCCATGGATAGAAGCCGGTTCGAAAGCTCAGCCACGCGGAATCCCCCATAGCTCTCCCCCACCAAATAGATACGGGCAAGCTCCCGCCCATTGCGCGCGAGCCAAAGCCGGACGGCTTCAGCCATGGAGTGGATATCCTTTCCAACGCTCCAATAGGGCTTTTCAGCTTCCGCTCCGCCAGTGGCCGCTCTGCTATATCCCGTCCCCACCGGATCGATGAACACAAGGTCCGTAAAGGCGAGCCAGCTATCGGGGTTATCGGCGAGCCGCACGGGCAGCAGGGGTGCAGCGCCATTCTCGTTGAAAGGCACGATTCTGGGCCCGATCGCGCCAAGGTGCAGAAAAGCGGCAGCCGCGCCGGGTCCGCCGTTGAAGGCGAAAGTCACTGGCCGCTCGTTTCCCCCTTCAGCGGCGTAGGAGACATAAAAGACCTTCGCCGCGGACTCCCCTTTCGGGCCGGTCAGCGGCAAAGTCCCTGCTGTCGCTTTATAGGCAAGCTGCTTGCCTTCCAGCGTAATGGTGTGCTGGGTCACGCTGTCTTGCGGCAGCTGGGAGGCCGGAGCGGCCGGCGCGGCTGCGGCCGGAGGTGCCTCTGGCTTCGCTTCGTCTCCCTGCGCGGGCGAAAGCGCAAGCACGAAAAGGAGGGCGGCCGGTATCATGGCCAAGTTTGGGCTGTGCATAAGCCAATCCTTCCGCAATCTGTCCACGGAAATTCAAGAGTGCGCCACGAAAATGCGGGAAATGCGATTTAGGCCCCAAAGATCGAATAACTTCCCGTTACGATGGAGTTAAATTGCAATGCGCGTATTCACCGGGGTTATTACGGTCTTGTCGATTGTGTCGCTCAGCGGCTTCGCGGATGCCAGGGTTAAGCTAAAGCAAGCTTGCGGGGCCGACCTGGAAAAATTCTGTAAAGACGTGAAGAAAGGCGAGGGCCGGAAGGCGTGCCTTAGAACTCATGCTTCCGAGCTTCAACCGGGGTGCGCCGATGCGCTTAAAGAACGCGACGCGGAGAAAGCTGCGAAGGAGAAAGGCTGAGGAGGAGGCTCGATAGGACATAAGTCAGTTATCGCGCCCGGCCACGATCGGGCGTTCAACCCCTCACCCTGTCCCTCTCCCACTGGGAGAGGGGACGCTGTTGCAGAGGCCGCAGCCTGCCCCCTCTCCCATGGGGAGAGGGCTGGGGTGAGGGGTGGAACGCTGGGTCATGGCCGGGTCCCACAAACGGCAGGGCTTAAGTTAGCGTCTGTGCAGGCCAAGGACGACGCTGAAACCAGTCGAGATATCCAGCGTCTGATGTAAGCCGCTCACTTAGGCTTTTCCCCGCCCCGCTTCACGCGCGATTTCGTGGCGCTTTTCGCCTCCGCGATTCGTTGCCGTGCCGAAAAAAAGCCTTCCCAGGGATCGCGTTGCAGGCCGGCAAGCCGCCGGCCTATATTTGCGACGTTGAACCGGGAGGGCGTCAGCTCCGGCCCTAGCTCGTCCCAGCCAACCGGCGTCGAAATGGGTGCGGTTGGCCGTGCGCGTGTCGAATAAGGCGCTACCGCCGTCGCGCCGCGGCCGTTCCGGAGATAATCGACGAAGATTTTACCGCCCCGTGCCTTCTTGGCCATTGTGGAGATATATTTAGAAGGGCTATCGGCCTCCATGGCACGAGCGATGCGGTGGGCGAAGGACCTCAGCGCATCCCAGCCGATTTGCGGCTCCAGCGGGGAGACGACGTGCAGCCCCTTGCCTCCGGTTGTTTTCACGTAGCTTTCGATGCCGGCGTCGAGAAGCCGCTGCCGCACCTCGCGTGCGCCTTCGATGACCGCGCTCCACTCGACGCCCTTGCCAGGGTCCAGATCGAAGATCATGATATCGGGGTGCTCAACGTCTTCGATGCGCGCGCCCCAGGGATGGATTTCCAGTACATTGGCCTGGACCAGATCGATAAGCCCACGGAGATCGTGGATGACGATGGTCTCCGCCTCGCCGTCCTTTTCCGGAAGTCTGGCGATGTCGACAGCATCGGAAAGCCCGGCGAAAGAATGTTTCTGGAAAAAGCACTCGCCATCGCTTCCGTTGGGGCAGCGCACGAGCGCAAGCGGCCGCCTCACGGCATGGGGGAGAATGAGGCCGGCAACGCTGGCATAATACTCGGCGAGCCCAAGCTTGGTGAGCCCTTGCCCCTGCCACAGGACGCGATCGGGATGGGTCAGCTTGACGCCCGCAAATTCTAACGCTCCCCCTTTCGATGTGACGGCCAGGGCGGGTTCATTTTTTGCCGAAGCTGTCCTATCTGGCTGCGAGGCACGGGGATTTCCTTGGCGCGGCATTTCGAGTTGAACCTCCTCTGCCGGTTTATCTTCGCGCAAGCCCTTGAAAGCGGCGTGCCTGAGCTGCCGCCCGGCGGTCCAGCCGGCAAACTCGACCTCGGCAACGAGCTTCGGCTCGACAAAAATCAAGCCTCGCCGCTCTCCCGCGGTCAAAGCGTTTGAGAAAGGCGAATGGCTGACTCGCATATTTGAAAGCATCTGATAAAGCGACTGTGCCGATTTCTGCGTGAAGCCGGTTCCGGTGCGGCCAACATAGATGAGCTTGCCGTCATCGTAGTAACCGAGCGCGAGGGATCCTATGGTGTTGCGCGCGGCGGTTGAAGGCGCATAGCCGCCGATCACGAACTCCTCGCGGTTTGTGCACTTCGCCTTAGTCCATTCGCCATGGCGGCCGGGGCGGTACGGCGCGGTGCGGCGCTTGCTGACAATGCCTTCGAGCCCCAAGCGGCAGGCGTGGCTGAGCATTGCCTGCCCGCTCCCGGTTGCATGCTCTGAAAAGCGCAACGAGGGGTGCCGTATGTCGCGAAGTAGATAGGCGAGAGCGGCCTTACGGTCCTCGAGTGCGGCATCGCGAAGGTCATAGCCATCGAGATACATAAGGTCGAAAGCGTACAAGACCGCGTTCGCCGCGGGGCGGCGCTCTGACAGAGCGTCCTGCAGCGCAGAGAAGCTCGACACGCCATGCTCGTCTTCGACCACCGCCTCGCCGTCCACGATGACAGAGTTGGCCGGGAGCTTTCCTATGGCCTCCTCTATACCGGGAAAGCGATCCGTCCAGTCTAGCCCGCGGCGCGTCAAAAGCCTGGCGCGGCCCTTCCTGACGGCCGAAATCAGCCGGTAGCCATCGAATTTGATTTCGTGGAGCCAGTTGCCGCCCTCGGGCGGCTTATCCATCAAGAGCGCGAGGGATGGCTCGACGAACTCTGGAAATGCAGCTTTCCTCGCCCCCTCGATCGTGGACGGGTTTATGCTGCCGGAGCTCCCGCTACCCTTTGGAACCGCCGGGGGGGCGGGCCGCCTATCGCTTGCAGGCGAAAGCTCGCCCTGGACGAGGCCGCCTTGGGAGGACCAAATTGCATCCTGCCCTTCTGCAATTTCCTTCATGGAGCGGCGGGTGGCAACCGAGCCGGGCGCGTCTTCGAGAATGTCGCTTTGAACATCGGGACGGGCAAACTCATCGCCCGATTTGAACAGAAGCCACTGCTCCTTCTTGCCGCCAGGCGTTCCCTTTGTGCGGATTAAGTGCCAGCGGCCCCTCAGCTTCTCACCATCGAGCGAAAACGCGAGATGCCCCTTCGCATAGGCTTTCACGGGGTCGCCTTCGGGATGCCAGAAGCCACGATCCCAAATCATGACCGTGCCGCCGCCATATTCGCCCTTGGGAATGATCCCTTCGAAATCGCCGTAGTCGATTGGGTGATCCTCGACTTGAATGGCGAGGCGCTTCTGACTTGGATCGAGGCTTGGGCCCTTTGCGACTGCCCAGCTTTTATAGACCCCGCCGAGCTCCAACCGGAAATCGTAATGAAGCTGCCGCGCGGCGTGCTTCTGGATAACGAAGCGCAGCCCCTCACCGGTCTCCCGTGCAATTGTTCCGCTTGGCTCCGGCGTTTTCGAAAAATTCCGCTTTACCCGGTAGCGCCTGAGCAGTTTTTCCTCCGCCGGCCGCTCGCTGAGGCGATTGGCATGCTTGGCGGTTGGAGGATCGGCGCGCGGCATTAGCGTGGGCTCGCTGCTTTACGCCCAGCCTTTGCGCGCCCGCCCGCGGCAGGTCCCCCTTCCCCTCCGCCGGCCCCGCGTTCAACACGCTTAGGGTCCGGCCGGGACTGAGCGGCATGGCGAACAGGCTCGCTGACATGGTCCCGTTTCTTAACCGCCTTTTTCGAAGGCTTGCTCGGCTCCCCCCCGGCGCCCCGAGGCTCAGGTTTTTTGATCTCGCCTTGCTCAGCCGCGACCGATTTCCGAAGCGCATCCATCAAATTGATAACGTTCGCAGGCCGCTGCGGCCTCGCTGCTTCAGCCGGACGGCCGGCCTGTTTGGCGCGGATCATGGCGATTAGCGCGTTCTCGTAGCGGTCCTCGAATCTCGAAATGTCGAAATGGCCCATTTTCGTGCGGATGATATGCCTAGCCAGGTCCAGCATCTCGCCGGGGATTTCGATATCCGGAATTTCGTCGAAATAAGCCCGGTCGTCGCGCACCTCATAGTCGTAATGTAGGACGGTCGCGAGAATACCTTCGGCGCGCGGTTCCAATTCTAGGATTCGCTCGCGGCGGGACAGGACGGCACGGCCAAGGCCCACAACGCCTTCACTGGCCATCGCCTCGCGAATAACAGCGAACGCTTCCTCGGCGACCTTGCCGTCTGGCACCAAGTAATATGAGTTTTCGCGGTAAACAGGATCGATCTCGTTAAGCGGGATGAAGCTTTCGATGCCGATGGTGTGCGAGCTTTCGATCTCTAGCGCTTCGAGTTCGTCTTCCTCAATTTGGAGATATTCGTTTTTTGCGGCCTGAAAGCCGCGCACCCGGTTTTCGCGCTCCACGGGCTCGGCCGTGTCCGTATCCACCATGAGCTGACGCAGCCGGTTGCCTGTTTCGCGATTGAGCCAATGCAACGAGATCCGCTCGCTTTTCGACGCCGCTGGATAAAGCGCTACGGCGCAGGTGACGAGCGAAAGCTTGAGATAGCCTTTCCAATAAGGTCGGGGCGCCATACGGGGAAACTCTCCTCCTCCGCGCATTTTGCGCGGCGGTCTCGCGCGCTCCCCCAAGCGGCAAGCTCGTTATGTACAGGACTCCGTTATAAAGCGGGCTGAGCGCGACAAGTTCCGTCTAAGCCGGTTCGTTTCAGGCAGAAACGGCTCGAACCCTTAATCCGCCTCTAAGCCTGTAAAGCAGGAACGGCTCGGCGCCCATTCCCTTAATTGCCAACCACTGCAAACCCAAAGAGGCGGAGGCGCTTGCATCCTCCCAGCCTTTATGCATACGGCTCACTTACGAACCGAGGCGGCCGCTTATATGAGCGAGTACAAAATAGATGCGCCCATCGTCGGAGCCCAGCCTGGACTGAACCGCGGTGCCCCGTGAATCGGACCGGCTTAGGTCCTGAAGCATTTTTTCGAAGTCGGCGAGATAGCGTTCAACGACGGCCCTGAAGTTTTGATCCGTCTCATACCGGCGTTGGACCCGGTCCACGATGGGCTGGGCCGCGCGAGCGTACAAGCCGCGTTGCTGCAACACTTCAGTTTCGCCGCGCTTCAGTCTTGCCCACACGTCCAAAACGCGGCGCTCATCGATGCAAGAGGCGATATCGCTCATGGTGAAATCCATGGCGGCGGAGTCAGGCTGCTGCACCGGTGCGCCCGCGCCCCTCGGAGAGAAGGGAAGCGGCGGTAGTCCGTATGAATCGTCCTTCTCCGGAAAATGAGAATCATCCTCTGACGCGCGGGCAAGAAGATCGCCTAGGGACCACTGGTTGCGCCGCTCTACTGGCTGACTTTCCTGGAAAGGCGGAGGCGGCTGCATGGGAGGAAGCTGGCCTTCGGGTTGGAACGGCCGTGGGGGCTGCTGCGATTCACTCTGCAGCCAGCCCGGCTTTTCAGCAGGAGGCTGGCCGTAGTCGAAAGCGGCGCGTTGTGGAGAGAATGCAGCATCGTGAGGAGGCTGCACGGGAGGGGTTTCGCGCTCGCGCCGTGGTGGCTCGCTTCTTTGCTCGGGCGCCGAGACCGCGCTTGCATAGGCGTGACGGTTAGAAAGATCGGACAATGCATCGAGCGCCGAAAGCTGATCCTGCAACGCCCGGCGCATGGCAGTGGCGCTTTGCTTTGCCGTTTCCGGCAGCACCTTCGCGTGACGCTGAAGCTCGGTTTGAGCCGATTCCAGATCGCTCGCGGCACGCCGCGTCGAATCGCGGACGACCCTGGTCGTATCGGAAAACTTCGACGAGAGATTAGTAAGCTGGTTGGACACTTGATCGGAGAGAGAGGAGAAATTGGCCTGCAACTCCGTTACAGCCTTTTGGGTGTGAACCTGTGCATCTTGACGCAAGCGCTCGATCTCGCGGATAGCGACCTGCGATTTCTCGGCAGAATCCTTAGCAAGGAGCTCGGTGACTTTCCGGGCTCGCAACTCAGCCTGGCTAAGCGACTGCTCAAGCATATTGGAGTAGGAGTTCATCATGCGGTCGAGTTCGCCAGCGCGCGCACCGATGTTTTCCATGAGCTTATTAAAGCCCGCCTGACGTTGCTCCATCATGGCGTCGACCTTCGTATTCGACACCTCGAAGGTACGGGACGCGTTGATAAGGGCGGCGCCCTGCTCCTCGAAGCGCTTGGTGAGGCCACCGAGCTGGCTCATCAGCGTCGCAGACACTTCCTTCAGCACGCGAGCCTGCCCAGATAGGGCATCCGAGCCGCTCGAAGAGCGGTTGGCAAGCTCTTCGACCGCCCGCTGCAAATTAGCGGAGTTCGACGAAACCACGCGCTCTATCGTGGCCGCCTGGCGCGCGAGCGTGTGCTCCATCGATCCCGAATGCTTATCAAGAGTATCGCGGATCGTACCGGTGTGTTGAGAAACGGAAGCCTCTAGCGCCTGCGCGCGCTGAGCCAACGCGGTGTCGAGCTGCTTCGTGCGTTCGGTTAAGCTGACCTCGAAATTATGCGTGCGCCGGCTGAGTATGCTCTCGAGCGCTTGGATGCGCTCCGCAAGCGAGGTGTCGATCTGCTGGGAATGCTCACTTAGGACGGTCTGAAGAACCGTCGTCCGGTCGGTAAGCGTAGCGCCGAGCGACTGGGTCTTTTCTGCCAGCGCGGTCTCAAGAGCCGACAAATTTCGCGTGGCGCCGTCTATAATCGAGCTAAGGCGGGTTTGCTCAGTACCGAGTTTCTCAAGAAGCACCGGGATTTCACGCCCGACGCGCTCGCTCATGCCGATAACGGATGTAACGAGGCTATTTCCCTTTGCGGAGATTGCAGCAGCGGTGCGATCCGACGTCTCTTGAATCGCGCGCGTAACCTCCAGGCTTGACATGCGCAGGGCTTCCGCCGCTTGCGCGCCATGCTTGACAAGCTGCTCGGTAATGCGCGATCCGCGCTCCGCCAATTTCTCGTCGATTGCCGTTCCCGCAGCAGTCACCGCAGCCGTGATCTTCTGACCGCGGTTCGCGAAAGCCTCGGTCATGGTTACAGATGCATGGCCGAGCGATTGCGAAGCCTTCTCGCTGGCGGCGGTAATCTCCCTCGTCACTTGACTGCCGATGCCGCGCAAAGCCTCGCTTACGCGTTCGCTATTATTGGCTAGCGCCTCGCGCTCGCTTGCGAGCTCGTTGATGAGGTTCCTGATCCGGTTCTCGTTCTCGGTGTAAGAGCGCTCAAGCGCCGCCACCTCGTTATGGACGAGCGCTTCCAGCTCGCCGGCACGGCCAAGCGCGCGCGAGATCGCATCGTTCATCGCGGCAACCTGCCGGCGCACGGTTTGCCCCAAAGAGGCGACCGACTGCTCCGCCATGCGATCCGGTTCTGCCAGGCGGACGGCAACCTCCGTCATCGCGGAGGACATGAGGCGCAGCTCCTGTGCGCGCCAAACGAGAATGGCAAGGAACCAAAAAAGTGCGATCGGAATGGCAACGGTTGCAATGACGGCGGCCATTGCGGGATTGGCAATCAAATCGGCAGTGCTGCCCGATACATCGATCGTCTTTTGAAAGACGGCCCAAGACAGGGCAAGACCGAGCACGAACCAAACCGCGGACGCAATAAGGGCGATCAAGAAAGGAGACCGGGAGGGGCGCTGTTGAAGTGCGTAAATCAAGCCACCGATCGACGGCATGTCGTCATTAGCGGGGATATGCGGCCTAGCTGCCGCCGGGGGCCGCTTCTGCGGCGAGGTCCTCGCCGCGGACGTACCGGGAGAAACTTGAACGGTGCTGTCACGGCCATCCTGAATGCGCCTGGGCGAGGGCGATCGCCCTCCCTGCGCATCTTGTCCGGGCTTTTGCTGACCGGCGTCGGCGCGCGCGGCGGAGCCGGGCTCCACGGAAACCTTGCCAGCGTGCGGCTCAGCCTCATCCTCGGGTTTGAGTTCGATGGGCGTCTGGGAAATTGCTTGTTTTTGACTCATCAGGCCGTCCTGACCTCATGTGGTGTGACCGAGATACCGCCAGCGCCGCGTTCCCGCCGGTTGCAAAGCTTCGTCGCGACACTACGCACAAACTCAAGGCAGATCCTCATAGCCCCTCAAACGCACGCCCAGACAGCGCGCTGAAAAAACGCCAGCCTGCGCTCTCGCTAATGGATTTTTGAGGCCAAAAAAAGATTACCAAACGCCGCACGCTCACAGGTCTATGCTATGCCACGATTATAAAGCCCTGTTCTGGCGATCTTAAATATTGCGATTCGCCATTTTCGCATTAACTGTGTCTCCAGTTGCACACGAAAACCACAACTTTTTTTGCTTTTCCTCCAGCTTTGCACGGCGCTTCGAGGGGAGCGGCGCGCAGGCGAAAATGGCGCTTTGAATTTCGCGCCGATCTCCCTTACAGATAGAGGCCGAAGAGCTGACGTGGCGGAATTATGGTGAAGGTTACTTACATAGAACATAACGGAACCGTCCATACGGTTGAGGGCGAGACGGGCCAAACCGTAATGGAAACGGCAGTCAAACACTCAGTACCCGGAATTGTAGCCGAATGCGGCGGCGCATGCTCCTGCGCAACCTGCCATGTTTACGTCGACGATGCTTGGAAGGAAAAGACGGGCAGCCCATCGCCAATGGAAGAGGATATGCTCGATTTTGCGTTCGATGTGAGGCCCAATAGCCGCCTGAGCTGCCAAATCCGGCTTAAGCCCGAGTTCGATGGCCTCATTGTGCGCATTCCGGAGCATCAAAACTAAGCGGCCTGAAATAGCCGCCGCCGGTCTGGCTCGAAGTGTAGAGTCCGGCAGGCGTGGATCGGGAATGCCTCTTAAGATCAAGGAATGGTGCGGGCGGTCCGCATTGGCAGAAAAGAGCGAAATGACATCTCCAATTCAAACCGACACCCTTATCGTTGGAGCCGGCCCCGTAGGCCTGTTCGCTGTCTTCGAGTTAGGGCTACTGGACGTGAAGGCGCATTTGGTTGACATTCTCGACCGCCCCGGCGGGCAATGCACCGAGCTTTACCCCGAGAAGCCTATTTACGATATTCCCGGGCTTCCGGTGGTGACCGGCCAGGAGCTGACCGGCCGGCTTATGGAGCAAATCAAACCGTTCGGCGCGGTTTTCCACCTCGGTGAGCGCGTGGAATCGCTCCGGCGCACGGAGGGCGGTTTTGAAGCTGTGACGGATGCCGGTACAGCGTTTCTAGCCAAAGTCATCATCATCGCGGCCGGCGGCGGATCGTTCACGCCGAAGCGTCCCCCGATCCCGGGCATAGAAGATTTCGAAGGCAAATCGGTTTTTTATGCCGTGCGCAAGATGGACGCCTTCCGCGATAAGGCCGTCGTCATCGTTGGCGGCGGGGATTCCGCGCTCGACTGGACGCTGAACTTGCAGCCTGTAGCCAAATCGGTGACGCTCATCCACAGGCGGGACGAATTCCGCGCAGCGCCCGACTCGGTAAACAAGATGCGTGCGCTCGCCGCGGAGGGACGCCTGACATTCTTGCGCGGACAGGTCACGAAGCTCCACGGAGAGAATGGCGAGCTGCGGTCCTTGACAGTGCGCGGGCCCGCCGATGGGGGCCCCGATCAAGATCGCCAAATCGAGGCGGAGCGCCTTCTGCCCTTCTTCGGCCTGACCATGAAACTCGGCCCGGTGGCGGATTGGGGATTAAACCTGCATGAAAATTTGATCCCCGTCGATACCGAAAAGTTTGAGACCTCAGAGCGCGGGATATTCGCCATAGGCGACATCAATTGGTACCCGGGCAAGCTCAAGCTGATTCTATCGGGGTTCCACGAGGCCGCGCTCATGGCTCAGCA